>NZ_JBIBWD010000001.1:532628-988243 GCF_043080985.1 Streptomyces sp. NPDC014894 | reverse complement strand
ATCTGGCGTTGACTTTTGGCACGCTGTTGAGTTCTCAAGGAACGGACGCTTCCTTCAGACCCTTTTCACCAGGTCCTCCGGGCTTTCCCTTCGGTGTGTTCAAACCGTATCAGGCTTTCTTCGTCTTCCTGACCACCTCTCCGCAGACATGCAGAGGGATAGACCAGTTACGATCTGGGCTTGATAGGTAGCCGCCCACCCCGGACTTGAAGTCCCTTGGGGCCGGGCAGGAGTACGACAGTACCGGGCGTCGAGATGCGAGGCAAATCGCCTCGGGCCTCCTCCCGGAGGCCGCCAACCGACAGCATTCGGGCGGAACCAGGACTTCGTATGACTTACGCTGCTGAAACAGCGCGCCGCCCGGACAGCCGGTGACGGCGCGACACCGACTCTCTCCGCCCCTGGGAGGCTCCATGACCACTGTGACATCACCTCTTGCCGGACGTGCCATCGGACTCGCGGCGGTGCCCGATCCGGTGTTCTCCGGCGCGATGGTCGGTCCCGGCACCGCCATCGACCCCGTACGGGAACCCTCGGAGGCGCTGTCTCCGGTCGACGGCGTCATCGTCTCTCTCCACCCGCACGCGTTCGTCGTCGTGGACGGCGAGGGGCACGGGGTGCTGACCCACCTGGGCATCGACACCGTGCAGCTCAACGGCGAGGGCTTCGAGCTGCTCGTCAACAAGGGGGACACCGTGACCCGCGGCCAGGCCGTGGTGCGCTGGGACCCCTCCGCGGTGGAGGCGGCGGGGAAGTCCCCGATCTGCCCCGTCGTGGCGCTCGAAGCCACCGCCGACTCCCTGGGCGACGTCGTCGAGGACGGGGATGTGAAGTTCGGGGACGCGCTCTTCAGCTGGCGGTGACGCCGGGTACGTGCTGACGGGCAGGAAGAACATGGAGTGCGGCGGCGCGAGCCGCCCGATCGGAGACGGGTGAGATGGAGACAACGCTGCGAGGCGTCGGTGTGAGCCACGGCGTGGCCATCGGCGAAGTACGGCACATGGGGACGGCCGTCCTCGAACCGCCGGCGAAGCAGAACCCCGCACAGGACGCGGAGCGTGAACAGGGGCGCGCGCACCAGGCCGTGGAAGCGGTCGCCGCGGATCTGATCGCCCGGGGCAATCTGGCGGGCGGCGAGGCCCAGGCGGTGCTCGAGGCCCAGGCCATGATGGCGCAGGACCCGGAGCTGATGGCCGATGTCGAGCGCCGCGTGACCGTCGGCAGCTCCGCCGAGCGCGCGGTCTACGACGCGTTCGCCGCCTATCGGGCGCTCCTGGCGGGTGCGGGCGAGTATCTGGCCGGCCGGGTCGCGGACCTGGACGATGTGCGGAACCGGATCGTGGCCCGGCTGCTGGGCGTGCCGATGCCGGGCGTCCCGGACAGCGACGAGCCCTATGTGCTGATCGCCCGCGATCTCGCACCCGCCGACACGGCGCTGCTGGACCCGGCGCTGGTGCTGGGGTTCGTCACCGAGGAGGGCGGTCCCACCAGCCACAGCGCGATTCTCGCGCGGGCTCTCGGCGTCCCCGCCGTGGTGGCGCTGCCGGGCGCGGGCGAGCTGGCCGAGGGCACGCTGATCGCGGTCGACGGCAGCACCGGCGACATCTTCGTGGAGCCCAGCGCCGAGAAGCGGGCCGAGCTGGAGCGGGCCGCGGCCGAGCGGAGGGCCGCGCTCTCCGCGTCCAGCGGACCGGGGGCGACCTCGGACGGTCACAAGGTGCCGCTGCTGGCCAACATCGGCGGACCCGGCGATGTGCCGGCCGCGGTGGAGGCCGGCGCCGAGGGCGTCGGTCTCTTCCGCACCGAGTTCCTCTTCCTGGACGACAGCGCGCAGGCGCCGTCGGAGGAGAAGCAGATCGAGGCGTACCGCGCGGTGCTGGAGGCCTTCCCGGAGGGCCGGGTGGTCGTACGGGTGCTGGACGCGGGCGCGGACAAGCCGCTGGACTTCCTGACTCCGGCCGACGAGCCCAATCCGGCGCTCGGCGTGCGGGGGCTGCGGAGTCTGCTGGACCATCCCGAGGTGCTGCGGACCCAGCTGGTGGCGCTGTCGAAGGCCGCCGAGGGTCTGCCGGTGTATCTGGAGGTCATGGCCCCGATGGTGGCGGACCGCACGGACGCCAAGGCGTTCGCGGACGCGTGCCGGGAGGCCGGGCTGCGGGCGAAGTTCGGTGCGATGGTGGAGATTCCGTCCGCCGCGCTGCGGGCTCGTTCGATTCTTCAGGAGGTCGAGTTCCTCTCGCTCGGCACCAATGATCTGGCGCAGTACGCCTTCGCCGCCGACCGTCAGGTGGGGGCCGTGTCCCGGCTGCAGGATCCCTGGCAGCCGGCGCTGCTCGATCTGGTGGCGCTGTCCGCCGAGGCCGCGAAGGCCGAGGGCAAGAGCTGCGGCGTCTGCGGTGAGGCGGCCTCCGATCCGCTGCTGGCGTGTGTGCTGACCGGTCTCGGGGTGACGTCGCTGTCGATGGGCGCCGCGTCGATTCCGTATGTGCGGTCGACGCTGGCGAAGTACACGCTCGCGCAGTGCGAGCGTGCTGCCGCCGCCGCGCGGGCCGTGGACACGGCCGAGGAGGCCCGGGTGGCCGCTCGGGCGGTGCTTTCGGGCGAGTAGGACGGTGGGGGAGGCCCGTGCGGGCGTGCCCCTGGGTGTCGATGGGAGGGGCTCCGCCGTGGCGGGGCCCCTCCCGTCCGTTTCAGTGGTGGGTGTCCGGGGCGTCGGCCCCGAGGTCGAAGCCCGCGCGGTACTCGACGCCCGGTTCGGGTGAGAGCGGTTCGCCCGTCGCGGCGTCGGTGCAGTAGGCGCTGAACACCTCGCCCTCGGTGAGCGGGACGAGAGCGCCGCGGTCCAGCCGCCAGCCGTGGAGCCGGTCGGGGAGGCCGGGGGCGCTGGTGCGCAGCACCACTCCCCCGGGGTTGGCCAGGGCGATCCCGGCGGCGAGCACGGTGGCGAACTCGGCGCCCTCGCCCGCGGCGATCCGGGCCGGGGTCGGGTGCTCGGCGTCCCCGAGAGGTCCGCTGTCCCCGGCCTCTCCGTCGGTTTCACCGTCGGCGTCGGATTCTCTGTCGGTCTTCTCCGCGTGCAGAACGGCGAGGAGGTTCTCCTCGGGGGCGCGGACGCTGCACACCAGATGGTGCCGGCCCGGTCCGGCCGCTTGGAGGAGCCTCAGCAGCAGGTGGGAGGCCCGGTCGAAGGAGGCGCGGCCGATGTCCTGGCCGCAGTCGGCGCACTCTCCGATGTCGGCCAGGAGGGCGGACGCGTACTCCCAGGTGGCGCGGCGGACCGCGGTGTCGACGAGGCGGGGCAGCAGCCGGTCGAGCGGCTCCCCCTCGTACGGGAGGGTGCTGCCGCGTTCGGCGATCTCGGCGGTGTATCTGCTGCGGCTGAGGGCGTTGTCGGGGTCGAGGGCGTGCTCGGAGCAGTAGGCGGCGAAGTCCTCCGGGTCGAAGAGGGCGACGGTGGTGTGCAGTCGGCGGGAGGCGAGGGAGCGGAGCAGCGCCTCGACCTCGCGGAGGTACTCGGGGTGGTCGGCGAAGGCGAAGGTGCGATAGCGGCGCATGGCCGCGAAGTCGACGGCGTCGGCGAGGACGCCGACCGTGCCGACGACCTCCCGGTCCAGCGCGGCGCGCGCCCGGCTTCTGGCACCGGGGCGGCCGCCGGGCCGGCTCGGGCCGCCCCCGCTCCGCTCCTTGGGCCGTCGGGTCCGCCGGCCGGTCTCCGTGCGCCGGGCGCGGTCCGCCGCGCCCTTCGACGGCTCGCCGGACGGGCTGTCGGGTGTCTTCTCGTGAGCCATGCTTCCCCCTGCGGTCGGTCTCTCACTGATTACAGACCGTAGCGGGTGGCACTGACAACGCCGTCGGCTCAGCTCCGGCGGCGGGTGCGGGCGAGGTCTTCGTAGAAGGTCAGGAGGCCGACGTCGTCGACCGAGCCGGGGTTGACGGCCTGGGTGAGGGCGGTGCCCTGGAGCAGGCGTTTCACCGGGACTTCGAGGCGTTTTCCGGTGAGGGTGTGGGGGACGGCGGGGATTTCGACGATGTCGTCGGGGACATGGCGCGGGGAGAGCTGCTCGCGGATCGTGCCGGTGATCCGGTCACGGAGGTCTTGGTCGAGGACGGCTCCGTCGGCGAGGTGGACGAAGAGCGGCATCCAGTAGCCGCCCTCGGGCTCTTCCAAGCCGATGACCAGGGATTCCCGGATTTCAGGGAGGCGCTCGACGGCTTCGTAGATGTCGGCGGAGCCCATGCGGACGCCCTGACGGTTCAGGGTGGAGTCGGAGCGGCCGTGGATGATGACGGAGCCCCGGTCGGTGAGGGTGATCCAGTCGCCGTGCCGCCAGACGCCGGGGAACATCTCGAAGTAGCTCTCGCGGTAGCGGCTGCCGTCGGGGTCGTTCCAGAAGCGGATCGGCATGGACGGCATCGGGTTGACGACGACGAGTTCGCCGACCTCGCCGATGAGGGGTTCGCCGTGCGGGTCCCAGGACTGGAGGTCGGTGCCCAGGCAGGCCGCCTGGAGTTCGCCGATGTGGACGGGCAGGGTGGGCACGGCTCCGGCGAAGCAGCTGCAGACGTCCGTGCCCCCGCTGACGGAGGCGATCCACAGGTCGGCGCCGCTGTCGGCGAATTCGTCGTGGAGCCAGCGGAATCCGTCGGGGGGCAGCGGGGAGCCGGTGGTGGCGACGCAGCGGATCCGGGAGAGGTCGTGGTCGCGGGCGGGGTGGACGCCGGCCTTGCGGCAGGCCATGACGTAGGCGGCCGAGGTGCCGAAGAAGGTGGCTCCGGTGCGTTCGGCGACGTTCCACTGGGCGTCGACGGCGGGATGGCCGGGGCTGCCGTCGTAGAGGACGACGGTGGTGCCGGTGAGCAGGCCGGAGACGAGGAAGTTCCACATCATCCAGCCGGTGGAGGTGTACCAGAAGAAGCGGTCGCCGGGGCCGAGGTCGCACTGGAGGGCGAGCTGTTTGAGGTGCTCCAGCAGGATGCCGCCCTGTGACTGGACGATGGCCTTGGGCAGGCCGGTGGTGCCGGAGGAGTACAGGACCCACAGCGGATGGTCGAAGGGGACCTGTTCGAAGACGGGTTCGGCGTCGCCCGAGGTGACGGCGGACCAGTCGAGGGCGCCGTCGGGGGCGGGGGCTCCGAGCAGGGGGATGTGTACGACCGCGCGGAGGGTGGGGAGTTCGCGGCGGAGTTCGGCGACGGTCTCGGTGCGGTCGTGCTCCTTGCCGCCGTAGCGGTAGCCGTCGACGGCGAAGAGGACGACGGGCTCGACCTGCTGGAAGCGGTCGAGGACGCTGCGGGCGCCGAAGTCGGGGGCGCAGGAGGTCCAGACTGCGCCGACGGCGGCGGTGGCGAGGAGCGCGGTGACGGCCTGGGGGATGTTGGGGAGGTAGCCGCTGACCCGGTCGCCGGGGCGTACGCCGAGGGCGCGCAGCTGTGCGGCGAGCGCGCCCACTTGGCGGCGGAGTTCGGCCCAGCTGGTCTCGGCGGGGCCGTGCGTCTCGTCCACATGGAGGAGGGCCGGTTCGCCGGGGCGTTCGTCGGCCGCTCGGAGGGCGTGCTCGGCGTAATTGAGGGCGGCGCCGGGGAACCAGCGGGCGCCGGGCATGGCCCGGTCGGCGAGGACCGACTCGTACGGGGTGGAGAAGCGGACGTCGGACCAGTCGGCGAGGGCGCGCCAGAAGTCCTCGAGGTGCTCGACGGACCAGCGGTGGAGGGCCGGATAGCCGCCGTCGGCCGGGGCTCCGTGGTGTTCGGCGGCCCAGGACTGGAAGCGGGTGACCCGGGCGGCGGCGATCCGCTCGGCGTCGGGCTGCCACAGAGGCGCTGCGTTCGCTGCTGGGGTCATGGGGCGGCTCCCGGGTGGCTCTGCGGCTGCTGAGAGGGACGATGCCATGTGATCGTCTTTCGTACCAGGGCTCCTGGCCGCCGTCCGGCCGCGTCGGGATGTGCCGGTGGGCCCCGGCAGGGGTGAACAGGAGCTGAACGAAACGTTCTGGCGACCGCCCCGGTGGCAGGCTGAACTGCATGGACGTTCGGGGACTGATGCGCTGGGCGCGGTACGCCGCGAGTCGGCGGGGCGTGCGTGCGACGCGGTTCGCCTGGCGTCGGCGGCGGATCGACGCGCGGGGGCTGCCGGACCGGGGCCGGGAGCCGGCCCGGGCGCCGGGTCCGGTGACCGGCGCGGAGCCGCAGCCGGGGGGCGGGATCGTCCGGTTCGCCCGCTCGGAGCTGCGGATCTGTGTGGTGGCGGGCGGCGCGGTGTTCTGGGGCTGGGACGGGGCGGGCCCGGAGCCGTCGTACGCGCTGGCGGGCGGGGTGCCCGAGCCGGACGGGCGGGCCGGGCTGGAGCCGGACAAGGACGGCGGCTGGCGGGTGGTGTCGGAGCGGGTGACGGTGGAGGTCTCGCGCGTCGGCGCGGTGGCGATCCGTACGCCCGGCGGGATCGCGCTGCGGCGGGAGCTGCCGCCGCGCTGGTGGGAGCCGGTGGGGGGCGGTCCGGCGCGGTGGACGCAGCGGGCGGAGGTGGCGGCGGACGCGCGGTTCTTCGGTCTGGGGGGCCGGGCGTCGGGTCCCCGGCTGCGGGACGGCGCGTACCGGCTGTGGAACACCGCTGCCCGGGGTCCGGCGGGGTCCGGGGACGGTCCGCCTCCGCTCACCATGCCGGTTCAGCTGGTCGTCGCGGACGCGGGGACGCATCTGGCGTTCCAGGACAGCACCTGGGACGGCGTGGTGACGCTGCGGGAGGGCGAGGAGGGCGCGGGCTCCGGTCATGACCGGCCGGGGACGGTCGAGGTCAGGATGGAGGGCGGCCCGCTGCGCTGCTGGGTGATCGTGGGCAGGCCAGCGCGGGTGCTGGCGCATTGGGCCCGGCTGACGGGCGCGCCCGCGGCGCCGCCGTCCTGGGCGCTGGGTCCGCAGTGCGTCGGTCCGGTGGGCGGCGGGGTCGCGGAGGCGGTGCGGACGGTCGCCGCGTGGCGGGAGCGGGGGCTTCCGCTGTCGGCGGTCCATGTGGACGCGGGCGGGCCGGCCGGATCCCGGGCGGGCGCGCCCTTCGGGTCGGAAGGAAGTGCTCCGGTGGAGGGGGTGCGGCTGGTCTCCGTGGTGGCCCCCGCCGTGCCTGCGGAGCCGGGGAACGCGGTGTACGAGGAGGGCGCGGCGGCGGGCGCCTTCGTCCGGGACGGGTCCGGGCGCGAGGTGCGGGGGGTGGACCGGGCGGGTGAGTGCGTCTATCCGGACTTCACCGATCCGCGGGTGCGGAGGTGGTGGGGCGGGCTGTACGGGGAGGATCGGGCGCGGGGTTTCTCGGGGGTGTGGCACGAGCGGAACGAGCCCGTGTCGCCGGCGTCCTTCGGCGATCGGACGCTGCCCCGGTCGGCCCGGCACGATCTCGACGGGCGGGGCGGCGATCACCGCGAGGGCCACAACGTCTATGGGCTGACGATGGCCCGCGCCGGGTACGAGGGGCTGCTGCGGGCGCGTCCCGGGGAGCGCCCGTTCCTGGTGTCCCGGTCGGGCTGGGCGGGGATGCAGCGGTACGGCGGGGCGGGCGCGGGCGAGGTCTGCGGCGACTGGCGGGGGCTGCGGGCCGCGCTCTCGGCGGTGCTGGGGCTGGGGCTGTGCGGGGTGCCGTACGCGGGGCCGGACCTGGGGGGCGGCGACGGCGCTCCGTCGGCCGAACTGTGGGTGCGCGGGCTTCAGCTGGGGGCGTATCTGCCGCTGTTCCGCATCCGGGCGGCGGCGGGGGCCGGGCCCGGGGAGCCGTGGGAGTTCGGGCCCGTGGTGCTGGGGCACGCCCGGGCCGCGCTCGGCGAGCGGGAGCGGCTGCGGCCGTACTTCGTCACGCTGGCCCATATGGCGCGGCTGACGGGTGCGCCGTACGCGCGTCCGCTGTGGTGGGGATCGCCGGAGGACCGGTCGCTGCGCGGCTGCGAGGACGCGTTCCTGCTGGGGGACGCGCTGCTGGTCGCGCCGGTGCTGGAGGAGGGCGTGGAGCGGCGGCCGGTGCGGCTGCCGAAGGGCCGCTGGTACGACAGGGCGACGGGCCGGGTGTACGACGGGCCGGGGCGGGTGGTGCTGGACGCTCCGCTGTCGCGGGCTCCGGTGCTGGCGCGGGGCGGCTCGGTGATCCCGGTGCGCGGGGCGGACGGCGGGGTGGAACTGGAGGTGTGGGCTCCGGCCGCCGGGCGGCGGGGCGGGGGCGTGGTGGTGCCCGATCCCGGGGACGGCTGGGAGGAGGCCGAGGTGGAGCGGTATACGACCCGGCTGGTGGACGGGCGGGTGAGGGTGCGGCGGGTCGGCGCGGAAGGGTCGGTTCCGCCGGGGCGGCCGGTGCGGGTGCGCGGGCTGTAGTGCGCGCTTCGGAGGGCGACCGGCTCCGGGGGGGGGCGGGCGACCGGCTCCCGGCGCGTCCGGTTCATCCGTAGCGGTGCAGGAACCATCTCCGTACCGCCGTGGTGTGCAGGGGGAACGCCAGCTCGGCCGGGGTGTGCAGCAGATGCCAGCCGGAGGTCTCGTCGGTGGGTGCGGAGGGCGGGAGTCCGGCGGTGTCGCGCGCGGGGAGGAGGCCGAAGATCAGCAGATGGCCGTCGGGGGCGCTGAGGACGTCGGCGAGGCGGACGTCGGCGGCGGACGCCTCGATGCCGGTCTCCTCGCGGAGCTCGCGGACGACCGCGTGCTGCCAGGTCTCGCCGAGGTCGACGAAGCCGCCGGGCAGGGCGACGCCGCCGAGGCGCGGTTGGACGGTGCGGGTGATGACGACGAGGCCCGGGCCGTCCTCGCCGTGCGCGGGCTGGAGGGCCACCGCGACCGGGAGGGGGTTGCGGTAGGCGGTGTCGCCGCAGGCGGAGCAGGTGCGGGGCCAGGCGGTGAGCGGGCCGTACGGTGCTCCGCAGCTTGCGCAGTACGAGTCCTTGGGCACGGGCGGACTGTATCCGGCGGCCTTCCCGGGCCGGGGGGAAACTGCTGAACTGTGTGCCCATGACACGAATGGGATCCGCTCTCCGCTCCCTCGCCGCGACGGCGGCCGCGTTCGCCGCGCTGGCCGCCTCCCCCGCCGCCGCCTCTCCTGTCGCCTCTCCCGCCGCCTCTCCCGCCGTCGGCGTCTCCGAGGCCGGTGCTGTCGCCGTCGGTGCTTCCGCTTCCGGCGGGGCCCGCCCGGAGCCGGTGGCTCCGCGGGAGTTCGTGGCGCTGCGCGACGTCGATCCGACGATCCTCCACGAGATGCGCTATCCGACCGCCCACACCTTCCTGGGCGTACGGGTGGACGGCTACCGCGAGCCGCTGTGCGTCCTGACCCGGGCCGCCGCGCGGGCGCTGCACCGGGCGCAGCGCGAGCTGCTGCGGCAGGGGTACTCGCTCAAGGTGTACGACTGCTACCGCCCGCAGCGGGCGGTGGACCACTTCGTCCGGTGGGCGCTGGATCCGGACGACGAGAGGATGAAGGAGGAGTTCTATCCCCGAGTCGACAAATCGAGGCTGTTCGCCGACGGCTACATCGCGGAGAGGTCCGGGCACAGCCGCGGCAGCACGGCCGATGTGACGGTGGTGCGGCTGCCGGCCCGTCCGACCAGGCCGTATGTTCCGGGCGAGCGGCTCGCGCCCTGTTTCGCGCCGGTCTCCGAGCGCTTTCCGGACAACTCCGTGGACATGGGGACGGGCTACGACTGCTTCGACACGCTGTCGCACACGGACGATCCCCGGATCCGGGGCGAGCAGCGCGCCAACCGGACCTTGCTGGTGTCGGCGCTGAGCCGGGCCGGCTGGACGAATCTGCCGGAGGAGTGGTGGCACTTCACCTACCGTCCGGAGGCTTTTCCGGACACCTATTTCGATTTTCCCGTGGCGCGGCGGTCGCTCGCCCGTCCCTGATCCGGGCCGGTCCCGAAGGGCCTCTCGCGGGAGCCGCCGTACCGTGCCACACTGCTGACGAACCGTCAGGCGATGGCCGGGGAGGCTCTGTGACGCGTACGCCCGCGGTGGCCGGCTGGTTCACCCACGACAGCGGCGAGGAGGACTTCCGGCTGCTGGCCACCCGCTGTACGGCCTGCTCGGCGGTCTTCTTCCCGCCCGAGGGCTCCTTCTGCCGCAACCCCGCCTGCGCGGGCGGGGAGCTGACCGAGGCGCCGCTTTCCCGGCGCGGGCGGATCTGGTCGTACACCGACGGCCGCCACCGGCCGCCGCCGCCGTACGTCTCCGACCCGGCGACGCCGTGGGAGCCGTACACCCTGGTCGCCGTCGAGCTGGCGGCCGAGCGCATGGTGGTGTTGGGGCAGGCCGTGCCGGGGGTGGCGCCGGCCGATCTGGCGGTCGGAATGGAGGTCGAGGTGGTGCCGGGGGTGCTCGACGGGGGCGGGGGGACGGTCCTGACGGTGTGGAACTGGCGGCCGGTGGGGGTGTCCCGGTGAGGGCGCGGGAGAAGGGCCGGGAGCCGGGCGGGGTCACGGCCCCGGACGCTACGGAACCGGAACGGGAATCGGAACCGGAACGGGAATCGGCATCGGCATCGGCATCGGCATCGGGCGAGGTCGCTGTCCTCGGGACGGGGATGCACCCCTGGGGCAAATGGGGTCACAGCTTTGTGCGGTACGGGGTGGTCGCGGCGCGGGCAGCGCTCGACGACGCGGGCGTCGAGTGGCGGCGGATCCGGTCCGTGGTCGGTGCGGCCACCGTGCGCGGCGGCTACCCGGGGCATGTCGCCGGGGCGGCCTTCGCCCGGGCCCTCGGCTGGCAGGGCGCCCGGGTCACCAGCGTGTACGCGGCCTGCGCCTCGGGGGCGCAGGCGATC
Organism: Streptomyces sp. NPDC014894; assembly: GCF_043080985.1. NCBI lineage: Bacteria > Bacillati > Actinomycetota > Actinomycetes > Kitasatosporales > Streptomycetaceae > Streptomyces > Streptomyces sp. NPDC014894. The sequence goes on along the minus strand of NZ_JBIBWD010000001.1, from coordinate 977,463 downwards.
GGCGCCGCCCGGACCCAGATCCTCGCCGGGACGGCCGACGTGGTGCTGGTGGTCGGCGCGGACTCTGCGCCGAAAGGGTTCTTCGCGCCCGCGGGCGGCGATCGGCCGGACGACCCCGACTGGCTCCGCTTCCGTCTGCTGGGGGCGACCAACCCCGCGTACTTCGGGCTCTACGCCCGGCGGCGGATGGCCGTCCACGGAGACACACTCGATGACTTCGCGCAGGTCAAGGTGAAGAACGCGGCGGCCGGCGCGCTCAACCCGTACGCCCGCTACCGCGCCCGGGTCTCGGCCGAGGAGGTGGCCGCGTCGGCCGTCGTCGCCGATCCGCTGCGGCTGCTCGACATCTGCGCGACCTCCGACGGGGCCGCGGCGCTGGTGCTCTCCAGCATGGAGTTCGCGCGCCGGCACGGGGTCGTGGACCCCGTGCGGATCCGCGCGGTCTCCACCCGCACCCCGGTCTATCCGAGAACCGTGCTCGACCTCCCGGACATCGCCACGGACTCGGCGCTCGCCGCGGAACCGCCGCCGTACGCCTTCCGCGCCTCGATCGCCCGGGCCGCCTACGAGGAGGCCGGCCTCGGACCGGAGGATCTCTCGCTCGCCGAGGTCTACGACCTCTCCACCTCTCTGGAGCTGGAGTGGTACGAGGACATCGGGCTGTGCGGGCCCGGCGAGGGGGCGAAGCTCGTACGGGAGGGGACGACGGCGCTCGGCGGCCGGATCCCGGTGAACCCCAGCGGCGGTCTGGCCTCCTTCGGCGAGGCGGTCCCCGCCCAGGCCATCGCCCAGGTCTGCGAACTCACCGCCCAGCTGCGCGGAACGGCCGGCTGGCGCCAGACGCCCGGAGCCCGTACCGGAATCGCCGTGAACCAGGGGCTGTTCGGCCATGGCTCGGCCGTCGTCGCCGTTCGGTGAACGCCCCGGAAGCCATCCGTCCGGGGCCTCGGTCAGGTCGCCGCGGCCCGCCGGCGCGGGCCGTCGACACGCTCCAGGGCGTGTTCGACCACGGCGACCAGCACCTCCTTGACGGACTCGCGCTCACGGGCGTCGCACATCATCAGCGGCACCCCGGGATCGAGGTCGAGCGCGGTCCGCACCGTCTCCACGGGGAACCGGCCCGCCCCCTCGAAGCAGTTGACGGCGACGGTGAAGGGGATGCCTCGGCGCTCGAAGTAGTCGACGGCCGCGAACGAGTCCTCGAGACGGCGGGTGTCGGCCAGCACCACCGCGCCCAGCGCGCCCTGGGCCAGCTCGTCCCAGAGGAACCAGAAACGGTCCTGGCCGGGGGTGCCGAAGACATAGAGCACCAGGTCCTCCCGGAGCGTGATGCGCCCGAAGTCCATGGCGACGGTGGTCGTCGTCTTGCCCTCGACGCCCGCGGTGTCGTCCACGGGACGGCCCACCTCGCTGAGGTTCTCCTCGGTGCGCAGCGGCCTGATCTCGCTGACCGCCCCCACCAGGGTCGTCTTCCCCACCCCGAAACCGCCCGCGACCAGGATCTTCAGGGTCACCGGCTCGACGGGCCGCCGGCTGCTAGAGCGCCCGAAGACCATTGATCACCTCGCGGAGAATATTCACGTCCGGCAGTTCTGCCGGGGGAACGGGACGGGTTACGTGCACCAGCGCGTCCTCGACCAGATCGCCGACCAGGACGCGCACCACCCCCACGGGGAGGTCGAGACCGGCCGCGAGTTCGGCGATGGACTGCGGGGCGTCCTCGCAGCGTTCGACGATCTCGACATGCTCCGGGGAGAGCGACTGGTCGTGCACGGGATGGTCGGCGGCCGGCTCCGGCACGACCAGGGCGATCAGGTCGAGCCGGTGGTGGGAGGTACTGCTGGTACGGCCGCGGGTCATCGCGTACGGCCGGACCACCGGACCCGCCTCGGCGTCGAAGTAGTGATGCGGGTGCTGGGCGTGATGAGTCGGGTCACTCATGCCGGAACACTCACCCTCCGGCGCGACCGGTCCGCGGCGCGGTGGCGAGGTGGACTCCGACTCGTTTCACCATGAGCGTCATCTCGTACGCCACCTGACCGACGTCCGAGTCGGCGTCCGCGAGCACGGCCAGACAGCTGCCGTCGCCCGCGGCGGTGACGAACAGGAAGGCCTCGTCCAGTTCCACGACGGTCTGGCGGACCCTGCCCGCGTCGAAGTGACGCCCCACGCCCTTGGCGAGGCTGTGGAATCCGGAGGCGACGGCGGCGAGATGCTCGCTGTCCTCCCGGGTCAGCTCGCGCGAGGTGCCGGTCGCCAGTCCGTCACTGGAGAGCACCAGGGCCTTGTGGATGCTGCCGACCCGGTCGACCAGTTCATCAAGCAGCCAGTTCAGTTCTCCAGCCGCCTGGGCGGCCGGGCGTCCCCCGGCGGTGTGTGCTGCGGCATGCGGTGCGGTCATCGACCGTCCCCCTCCGATGTCGTTCGTGGTGCTGTCTGGCCGGGGTCGGCGCCGGTGGTCCGGTCGGCGTCGTCGTCCCCGTGTGCGTTCTTGAGCCGGCCCCGCTGCCAGCCGCGCTGCATGGAGGCCATCCGGCTGCGCACCTCTTCGGCGTCGCGCTCGGCCTCCTGGCCCCGGTCCCGGTCGGGTGCTCGGTCGGCCGGCGCGGACGCCCTCAGCTGGGGGGCCAGGCTCGCCTGGCGGACCCGGCGGGGCAGTCCGTCGATCAGGGCGGCGGCCGCGTCCGGGCCGGAGGCCGGCGTTCCGTCGCCGTACGAGGTCCTCGCCCCGTCACCGTACCCGGTCGGCGTTCCCTCGCCGTACGGGGCCGGTGTCGCCTCGCGGTACGGGAGCGGCGCGGCGGTGTCGTACGGGAGGGCGGCCGTCGTGCCGTTCGGGGCCGGGGCGGTGGTGTCGTACAGGCCCGGGGCCGTCGTGTCGTACGGCGCCGGGTTCGCGTCCGGGCGGCGGGAGGGCTCGGCGGGGCGCGGGGCGCCGGCGGCGGACGGGTGGGCGCGGCCCGGCTCGTCGACCCGGCGTCCGCGGTCGGTGACGAGGGTCGGGGTCTTGCGGCGGGGAAGCGGCACGGGTTCCGCCATCCGTTCCGGCGCCGGGTCGGGCGCCTGCTGGTGCTGCTCGTCCGGGGCGCCCCGGCGGGACGTGCGGGACCGGGCGCGGAAGATGCCGCCGCGGTCCCTCTCCCCGCCGTCGAAGCCGACGAGGGCGCCGGGTCCGGCGAGGGTGTCGGGGTCGGTGAGGGTCTCCGCGCCGCTGAGGCCCAGCGGGCTCACCGGGCCCTCCAGTTCGACCGGACCGTCGAAGAGCGCGGCGCCGTCCACCAGGCCGGAGCCCTTGCCGGAGGTCCTGGCGCGCGCCGACAGCTTTCCGTCGCCGCCGCGCCGGCCCGCCGGGGACTCGCTCTTGCGGTCGAGGCGGAATCCGGTGCCCTGGGTCTCGGGCGCCTCGGTGAGCAGCGGCGAGGGGATGAAGACGACGGCGGTCGTGCCGCCGTACGGCGACGGCTGGAGCGAGACCCTGACGCCCTGGCGCTGGGCGAGCCGGCTGACCACGAAGAGGCCGAGGCGGTCGGTGTCGGACAGCTCGAACTCCGGGGTCTCGGCGAGCCGGAGGTTGGCGTCGAGCAGCAGCTCGGGGGCCATGCCGAGGCCCCGGTCGTGGATCTCCAGGGTGAAGCCGTTGGCCACGCGCTCGCCGAGCACCTGGACGCCGGTGTGCGGGGGCGAGAACACGGTCGCGTTCTCCAGGAGTTCGGCGATGAGGTGGGTGAGGTCGGCGACCGCGGGACCGCCGACGCCGATCCGGGGCAGCCTGCGGACCTCGATGCGCTCGTAGTCCTCAACCTCGGCGACGGCCGCGCGCACCACGTCCATCAGCTGGATCGGCTTGCGCCACTGGCGGGAGGGGGCGGCTCCGGAGAGGATCACCAGTCCCTCGGCGTGCCGGCGCATACGGGTGGTGAGGTGGTCGAGCCGGAAGAGGTCGGCGAGTTCGTCGGTGTCCTCGGTACGGCGCTCCATGGCGTCGAGGAGGGTGAGCTGGCGGTGGAGGAGGACCTGATTGCGGCGGGCGAGGTTGACGAAGACCTCGGAGACGCCGCGCCGCATGTCGGCCTGGCGGACGGCGGCCTCGACGGCGGCGCGCTGGAGGGTGTTGAGCGCCTGTCCCGCCTGGCCGATCTCGTCCTTGTCGTACTCCAGGCGCGGGGCCTCGGTCTCGACGTCGACCTGCTCGCCCGCGGCGAGGCGGCGCATCACGCTGGGCAGCCGGACGCCGGAGACCTCGTGGGCCTCCTTGCGCAGCCGGGAGAGGTCGCGGATCAGGTCGCGGCCGATGCGGACGGAGACGATGACCGAGACGAGGAGCGCGAGGAAGCCCAGGATGCCGGCGACGCCCGCCTGGACGAAGACGCCGTACGCGGCGGGGCCGACGCGGTCCTGGTAGCGCTCGGCCGACGCCTTGGCCTCGCGGCGCAGTTCGTCGAGGACCGGGGCGGCGGCGGTGCGCCACTCCTCGGCGTCCTCGGCGTCCGCCTGGCGGGGTCCGCCCGAGATGAGGCGCTCCTCGGCGGCGCGCAGGGGCTCGGTCTTGGGTCCGCGCCAGAACTGGAGGTAGATCTCGCGTTCCCGGGCGGGCAGGGCTTCGAGGTTGATCTCGTAGTACAGCTCGCGGTGGGCGACGTAGTCGGAGAGCGCGCGGATCTCTGCCGAGGTGACCTTGCCCGTGGTGAGGGCGGAGACGATGAGCGCGTCCTCGCGGGAGAGCATTTCGGTGGCGCGGGCCAGTCCGGCGACGGCGCGCCCCTGGCGCTCGATGCTCACCTCGTGGACGGAGTGCAGGGTGGCCAGGAAGCTGAAGCCGGGGTTGATGATGCGGTTGTAGTAGTCGAGCGCCTGGGCGCGGGAGACGGTGCCGGCCTCTACCGAGCGGCGCAGGGCGAGTAGTCCGTCGAAGCCCTTGAGCAGGGAGTTCAGCCTGCGCTCGGCGTCGGAGCGGAGATCTTCGCGGAGGTCCTGCCTGGCCGCGCTCTCCTTCAGCCGGGAGACGGCGCGGTCCGTGGTCCGGCGCTTGTCCTGCAGGTCGGGCAGGGCATCGGAGGCCCGGCGGTCGGCGAGGTAGATCAGTGTCTGACGGCGCTCCTGCTGGATGATGTCGAGGGTGTCGACCATGGGGTGGCCGATCTGGTCGGTCACGGCGCTGACGTCGAGGAGGTCGTCGGCCTCCCGGCCGGTCAGCACGGTGGAGAAACCCCACAGACCGGTCAGGGAGAGCAGCGGCACCAGCAACAACGCCACGATCTTCCGGCGGATGGACTTCCCGCGAAAGCGCATGGCCTCCCCCTGCTCAACGCCGCCCGGTATGAACGGAGTTCCCTCGGTCAACAAACGGCGCGAGCCTACTACTGCCGCACAGACAACTCGAAGACACGTCCGGGCGATTTTCGGCCTGTCGGGGCTGTGTTGTTCACGGGATGTCCCGGTATTCAAGGAGTTGACATTCCCCGCGTGTCAGGCGACGCCGGGTGGCGCATCCTTTTCCGGACGGGGGGCATTGGCTGGAATTCTTCGCTCTCAGTCCGGGATGCGGGAATCATCCGGGCTGGTCATGCGTCCTTCTAGGAGAGGCTCGCGCAGGCGGCCTCCGCAGGAGGGCGATGGAGGACGGCGGCCCGGAGCGGCAGCCGGGACTCTCAACGCCGTTTGACCGAAGGGCTGTTCGGTACAGGGGTTTGGGGACCGTTCCACCAGGGGCGGATCCGGGGCGGGGCACGGGCCGGAGTAAAGCAGCGGATTCCGGGCAGCCAACCTGAAGCCGGGCAGACCGTGGGGGTGGGAAGTGAGAAGGACCATGGATACGGACGAGCGCCGCGGCGGGAGCGGGGCGGCCGGCCTCGCGCCGGCGGCTCGGCGGCAGCTCTGGGTGGAGGAGCCCTCGGTACGAAGGCGTATGGCCGATCCGGTGCGTACGTCGGCGGTCCGGGCGGTGCTCATCGTCTCGCTGACGCTGATTCAGGCGATGGTCGCGTTTCTGTGCACGCTGGCGGGTTCCTGGCTGGCGTTTCCGATGGTGCTCAGCAGTGTCGCGAGCACGGTGGTGGCGACCTGGGGCGTGCTGGACGTCTGGGTGACCCGCCAGGTGTGGAATCAGCGGCACGGCGTGGTGTCGGAGCCGAGCAGCAGCGCGCGGCGGCTGCGGCGGGACCGTCGTCGGGAGCGGCGTGCCGCCCGGGCCGCGGCCCGGCGTGGCGAGCGCATACGGCGGCGGGGGCCCGGGCGCGGGGAGCGGGTGCCGCAGCGGGGGACGAGCCGGCTGTCGGAGCTTTCGGAGGTGTGAGGGCGGCGGGGCCGGGTCCGGACCGGGTGCCGAGGTCGGCTCGGGTCCCTGGTGCGGGTTCGGGTTCGGGTTCGGGTTGGCCAGGGTTCGGGCTCAGGTCCGGGACCGGCTCGGGTTCCTGATGCGGGTTCGGGTTGGGCCGGTTCGGGTTGGGCCCGGGTCCGGTTCTGGCTTGCGGTGTGGGCGGGTGGCGGCGGGGCGGGTCACGGCGGGTGGCCGGTGTCGGTCGAAGGGTCGTCCCTCGGCGGCCGTCGGTCGAAGACCGGGGCGTCGACGGGATCAGCGCGCGCCGGATCCGCGTGTGGGGTCCGGCCTCGGCCCGGCGATGACCGTGGACAGGGGCGACCCTGAGCCGGGATCCCGGCTCAGGGTCGCCGCCGGGGCATGACAGGGGCGTACGGGCCCGCCCGTCCTTCCCCGGCCATCGGCCCGGGTCGAGGTGACCCGGGCCGGCTCTGCTCGGCCTGGGGCGTTACTCGGCGGTGGACTGCTCTGACGGGTCCGGTCGCCGTGCCGGGGCCGATTCCGCCGGTGCGGGGGCGCTCTGACGGCCGGGGCGCTCGGCCGGGACGGCGGCGGTGCTCTGGGAGCGCTTGAACATCCGGGTCGCGGTGATCTCGCCGTGCACCGTCTCGCCCGAGGGGTCCTGCTGGGGCAGCCCCGGGCGGAGATGCTCCTCGACGCTGATGTACTTCAGGCCGGCCCGCAGATCCGCGTCATTGCGGAGCCTGATCACCAGGGGGAACTCGGCGAGCGCCGTGGTGTCGAACAGTCCGGTGGTGTAGAGCAGCTGGACGCCGAGGGCGTCGGAGACCGCTCGCTGGAGCTCCAGCAGATAGGTGGCGTTGGCCCGCCCGATCGGATTGTCGAGGAAGAGCGTCCCGGCGTGGCGGTGGCGGTCCCGGCCCCGGTCGTTGCTGCGGAGGGCGGCCATGGTGCAGTACAGGGCGATGGCCGCGGTGAGCAGCTGGCCGCCGGAGAAGACGTCTCCCATCTGTCCGACGGGGACGCGTTCGGCGCGCAGCACCGCGTCGGGCTTGAGGATCTCCACGGCGATGCCCTTGGGCTCCAGGGCCGCCTGGACTCCGCGCAGCAGCAGGGACATGCCGTCCCTGCGGCCCTCGCCGTAGGCCGCGGAGGAGTTCTTGCGGACGGCGGCGCGGGTCGCCTCGTCGATGACCTCGCCGAGGCGCTCGGCCAGGGTCGCCTGGTCGGGCTCCTCGAAACGGATCCGGAGGAACTCCTGCCCCGACCACTCCCCCAGTCCTTCGGGGAGCCGGGAGAGCCGCTGGGCGGAGCGGAGGGTGGCGAGCGCGGACTCCACCAGGCCGCGCAGGCGGTCGACGATGGTGTCGCGGTTGCGCTCCAGCTGCTGGAGTTCGTCGGTGAGCACCCGCAGCCGGGGCAGGAAGGCCTCGGCCCACTTCGCGGCGTGCTCGGGCAGCGCGGCGGCGGGCAGCTCGCGGATCTGCTGGCGGGCCGGGGTGCGCACCTGTTCGTAGCGGGTGGAGTTGGCGTGGCGTACGAGGGTGTCGCTCGCCTCGCGGACGGCGGCCTCCGCGCCGGACAGCTCGGTGGCGCAGCCGCGCAGGGAGCGCCGGGCCTCGGCGGCCGACTGGCGGGCCTCGGCGAGATCGCCGGGGTAGGGCTCCGGGTCCCCTTCGGCGCCCTCGTCGTCGTCGCGCTGTTCGCGCAGCAGGTCGCGGAGGAGGGCGGCGGTCTCCTCGAAGCCGCCGGCGGCGTCCTCGGCGGCCCGGTGGGCCTGGAGCAGTCCGCTGTGGGCGTCGCGTGCGGTCTCCAGCGCGTCGGTGCGGGCGGCGAGTTCCCCGGTGGCTCCGCGCAGCAGGCTCTGGGCCTGCTCGGCGTCGGCGGGGACGGCGTCTTCGGGGAGTTCGGTGTGGCTGCCGCCGTCGGCGGGGGCCAGTCGCTCGGCCTCGCCGCGCAGCCTGCCGAGCTTCTCGCTCGCTTCGGAGGCGCGGGTCTCCAGCATCTGCACCAGGGATTCGGCGCGGGAGGCGGCGGCCTGGCGGGACGGGCCGTCCGCGCCGTCGGTGCTCTCCAGGAGGAGGGCCGCGCGGGTGCGGACCTTGTTCGTCAGGCGGTCCAGCTCGGCGAGGGCGGCGCTCTCGTCGCTCTCGGCGCGGGCCTGTTCGGCGCGGAGGTCGGTGCCGACGCCGACCTTCTCGTACAGCTGGGAGGCCGCGCGATAGGCCTCGCGGAGGGCGGGGAGGGAGATGCGCGGGGCGTCCGGGTCGGCGTCGGGGAGCGTCTCCGGGGCGCCGGCGATCTCCGCGCGCTCGGCGCGCAGGGCGCGGGCGGTGCGGCGGGCGTCATCGCCCGCGCGCTGGGCGGCCCTGCGGTCCTCGTCGGCGGCCTTGGCGCGCTCCAGGCAGACGGCGGCGCGGGCCTCGGACTCGGCGGCGTCGTCGGCCAGTTCGCGGAGCTTCACCTGCCAGCCGGCGCGCTCCCGGAGGCGGAACGCCAGGCCCGCGAGGGCGTCGGCGGCCCGGCGGGCGCGCTGGGCGGTCTCCTGACGCTCGTCGCGGACGCGGGCGGCGTCGGCGGCGGTCTCGTCCGTCTCGGCGCGGACGGTGCGGGCCTCGGCGAGCCGGGCCCGGGCCTCCTCGGCGGCCGTGCGGGCGGCTTCGGCGCCGTGGGCGAGTTCGGCGAGCATTCCGGGCGGGCAGTCGGCGCGCCAGGAGCCGATCCGGGCGGCGAGGGCGCGGTCCCCGGCGAGGCGGGCGGCCAGCTCGCGGATCTCTTCCTCTCGCGCGGTGGCCCGGGCGCGGAGGGCCTGCCGCTCTTCGTCGGCGGCGTGCTCGTCGTGCATGGCGGGGTTGGGCGGTACGAGGAAGACCTCGGTGTCCTCCTCGCCGTTCCGGGGGGAGGGCACGGGCGCGAGCAGTGCGGCGGCGGTGCCGACGGCGACGGTGGACCGGGGCAGCAGGGCGGCTCCGGCGAGGACTTCCCGGGCGCGCAGATGCGAGGCGGGGTCGGTGATGACGACGCCGTCGACCAGCTCGGGCCGGGCGGCGAGCACGGCGGCGTGGTCGGCGGGGTCGACGGCCTGGGCGAGATAGCGCCAGCCGGGGAGTGCGGGGATGCCGTGCTCGCCCAGGTACTCGACGGTCGCGAGGACGTCGGGGCCCGGGGGCAGGAGTCCTCCGTCGCCGAGCGCGCCGAGGATGCGGGAGTCGTCGGCGGCGGCCGTGCGCAGGTCGAAGAGCTGGCGTTCGGCGGAGGCGACGTACTGGTCGAGAAGGTCGCGGAGGTCGTCGGCGTAGCGGTCCAGCTCTTCGGCGGTGAGCGGGGAGCCGCCGGGGCGCGGGGCGGGTGCGCCGCCGCTCTCCCCGGAAGGTGTGTCGTGGTCGGCGGGCGTCTCGGGGCCGGGCCGGTCGGTCTCCTGGGCGTGTCGCCGGGGGCCGGGCACCGGGGCGGCGGCGGTCGGGGACGGGAGGCTGAGCAGGTCGGCGAGGCGCTGGTGTTCGGCGATGGAGGCGGCGGCGCGGCGCTCGGCTTCGTAGGCGTGCTCGGCGGTGGAGGCGGCGTCGTCGGCGCGGGCCGCGGCCAGCTCGGCGCGGGCTTCGGCGGCGGCGGCCTCCTTGGCGCGGTCGGCGGTCGCGCGGCCGGTCTCGCGGGCCGTGTCCCAGGCGGCGACCGCGGTCTTCTCCGCGTCGTTTGCGGCGAGCGCGGCCCGCGCGGGGTCGGCGTCGGGCGCGGTGTCGTCGAGCCAGCCCGCCCGTACCGCTTCGGCGGTCTCCTGTTCGACCTCGGCGAGGCGCTGGCGGAGATGGCCGATCTCGCTGCGGGCGCGCTGTGCCTCGGTGGCGGCGGCGGTCGCGTCGCGGTGGGCGGCCTCGCCCTCCTGCTGGAGGACGGACGAGCGCTCCTCCTGCTCGTTGGCGAGCTGTTCGCCGTCCTCGGCGGCCGCGTGGAGGGCGCGGACGAGGTCGGCGGCGGCGGTGGCGCGGGCCGCGAGGGCGGGGGCGGCGTCGCGTTCGGCCTCGCGGATGGCGACGGCGACCCGGGCCGAGCGGTCGGCGGCGGCGCGGTGCCGGAGCACGGCCTCGGCGGCCTGCCAGGCGGCGTGCAGGGTGCGGGCCTCGGTCAGTTCGCGGCGCTGGGCGGCGGCGCCCTTCTCGGCGACGGTCAGGGCGAGCGAGGCGTGGCGGTAGGCCAGTTCGGCGGCGATCAGCGAGCTGCGGCCGCGGGCCCGCTCGGCCTCGGTGACGGTGTGCGCGGCGGCCGTGACCCGCTGGGCGAGGTCGGCGGTCCTGGAGCGCTCCCCGGCGGCGCGGGCGGAGAGCCTGCGGGCGAGGGTGCGGGTGCGGCGCTCGGCGGCGGTGTGGACGTCCCGGGCGCGGGCGCGGGCGTCGGCTGCTTCGACGATCCGGCCGAGGAGGTCGGCGGAGCCGGCCGTGAAGTCGCGCTCGGCGGTGAGTTCGGCGCGGCGGCCGAGTTTGTTGCCGAAGCTGCTGACGAGGTCGGCGAGGCCGTCGGTGTCACGGGTGTCGGTGACCGCGCGCAGCAGGAGGTCGGTGAAGTCGGAGTCCTTCTTGACCGCGAAGAGGCCGGCGGCCTCGCCCTCGTCGGCGTTCATCTCCCGCTGGTAGCGGAAGAGTTCGGGGTCCAGGCCCAGATCGCCGAGGTGTTCGTTCCAGCGGTCGTGGATCTCCTCCCAGGAGACCTCCAGATGCGGATAGAACTTGCCGGCCTCGGTGAGGGCGTCGCGGAAGCCCTTCATGGTGCGGCGGCGGCCCTGGGCGCCGGAGGCTCCCTCGGTCTGGGGGCGTACGGCGGTGGACTCGGCGACCGGCAGGGAGTCCAGGCTCATGCCGGGGCCCGGGCGGAAGGAGTACCAGGCCTCGGCGAACTTCCTCGGGTCGTTGGAGACCTGGCGGCCCCGCCATTCGCTGACCTTGCCGACGACGACGAGTTCGCCGGTGAGCGTGTGCTGCCACTCCAGGGCGACGTGTCCGCAGTCGTCGGCGAGGAGGAATTTGCGCAGGACGCCGGAGCTGGCGCCGCCCAGGGTGTTGCGGTGTCCCGGCAGCATCACGGAGAAGATCAGCTTCAGGAGTACGGACTTGCCGCCGCCGTTCTCCAGGAAGAGGACGCCCGCGGGGGCCGGGCGGCGGGGCGGGCCGACTGGTTCGTCCTCGAAGAATTCGGCCTGGGCGGGCGCGGGGTGGGGCACCGGTTCGCCGACTCCGCGCAGATCCAGCACGGTGTCGGCGTAGCGCGCACCGGCGGGCCCGATGGAGTAGAGGCGAACGCGGGACAGCTCGTACATGGCGGCGGACTCTCGTGGTTGGCAGGTCGGGTGGGGGGGTTCGGTCGGCTCAGGCGTGGAACGGGAGTCCGGCGTCGGCCGCCAGCTCCAGATCGTCGCCGTCGGGCGGCGGCAGCAGGGTGGCGGTGCCGTCGCTGACGGGGACGACGCCGAGGTCGAGCAGTTCGGCCATGGCGGCGCTGCCCGCCATGTCGCGGACCTGGAGCTGATAGCGGGCGGTGGTGCGGTACGCGCCTCCCGCGTCGTCGCCGGTCCGCTGGAGGAAGCCGGAGTCGGTGAGGAAGGCGACGGCCTTGGCGACGATGCCGGTGGTGGATCCGGCGAGTCTGCGGGCGTCCTTGGTCGCGCCGGTGGCGGAGCGCCGGGCGTAGATCCGCCAGGCGGCCTCCAGGCCGGGGGCGTCGGTGGCGGGGTCGGTGTTCTCGCCCTGCGCGTCGGCGTTCTCCTCGAGCCGGTGGCAGGCCTGCCGGACGAAGGCGTCGACGCCGTTGACGGTGATGCGGCCGATGTAGCCGTCGTCGGCGAGGTCCTCGGGGCGGGGGAAGGACATGGCGGCGACGGCGAGATGGGCGAGGCCGTGGAGGAAGCGGTCCGCCGAGTCGGGCGAGGCGCGGCGCGCGTAGTCGCCCATGCGGACGGCGAAGACGGAGTCCTCGCCCGCCGCGAGGGCCATGCCCGCGCGGGGCGAGACCTCCAGGACGATGAGGCCGAGCCCGGTGGCGACGGCGTCGGCGAGCCGGGCGAAGGCCGGGTCCTCGCGGTAGCGGCGCAGCAGCTCGGCGTATTCGGCGTCGCGGGCGGGGAGGAGTTTGGGCTGAAGGCCGAAGGAGACGAGGCGGGCGGCGTCGGCCGCGTCCGGGGGTGTGAGACGGGCGGGGGCGCCGGGGTCGGCCTCCGCGGCCGGCTCGGCGGTGGCCGGGTCACGCCAGGGGTCGCGCTCGGCGTGCTGGTCGGTCACTGGGGTGGCTCCTCGTCGTGGCGTTGCGGGTGGGGGCGGCGGGTGCGCGGTGCTCCGTCGGGGCGGCCGGGGCGGGTGTCCGGACGCGGGCGGGCCGCGGACCCGGCCGGTGGTCGGGCCCCGCTCGGCGCCCTGTCCGTACGGTGCCGCGGCCCCGGCGGACGGGGGTGGGCGCTCCGCCCGGCGGGGGTGGGGTGCGCGGGCGCGGGCGGGAGGGCGCGGGGTCCGGGGGCGTGCGACGGGACGCGGGGTGCGGGAGCGTGCGGCCGGGCACGGTGTGCGGCGGCGGGCGGCCGGGCGTCGGCTCCGGGCGCGTACGCCCGGGCGCGGGCCGGGTGGCGGTGCGGGGTCATGCGGCCTCCGTGCGGTCGGCCGCCATGCCGGCCGCGTCCAGCAGGGCGGTGCCCACGATGAGATCGGCGCCGCCGAACTCCGGATCGTCCAGTTCGGTGCCGTCGTCGACGGCGAACAGCAGCCGCTCCTCGCCCTGGCGGTAGGCCGTGCCGACCGGGGGGCTCGCCGCGTGGACGGCCAGCAGGGCGACCAGATAGGGCAGTTCCGGGTCCTGTCGGCGGGCTTCGGCGAGCAGCCCGGAGAGACGGCGGGGGGCGTCGTGCTCCAGATCGAGGAGGAGCAGGGCGCTCGCGAGCTGTTCCTCGCTGAACCGGCTGTCGTCGGGGGTGGCGATCAGATCGGGCTCCGGCATCTCCGCGCCGAGGTGCTCCCGCTCGACGGGCGGGGTGAGCAGCATGTCCACCAGGTCTCCCATCCGTACCGAGGAGGGGGTGCGCAGGCCGGCGCCCCGGGCGAAGAACGCGTCCGTGACCCGGATCGCCGAGTCCAGGGGGAGCGGAAGGACGGGGGCGACCAGCTGTCCGTACAGATCGAGGCCGGTGCGGGCGGCCGGGCGGGCGAAGGCCTGGCGGTCCTGCTCGGCGCGGAAGAGGGGGCCCGCTTCCAGGAGCCGGGACTGGAGCTGGGTGTGGCGGCGGATGCAGTCCTTGACGATGTCGACCAGCTCGGCGGCGCGGCGGCGGTGCTCCGGCTCCTCCGCCTCGTCGCGGGCGCGGCGGATGTTGGTGAGGATCGCGTTCTCGTGGCGGTAGCGGTCGGCGACATGGTCGAGCGCCTCGGCGATCATGTCGGGTACGGCGTTGAGCCAGTCGACGGCGCGGACATTGCGGCGGGTCGCCTCCAGCGTCCTGCGCAGGGTCTCGGCGTACTGCACCGTGCGGTAGCGGGCCTGCTCGGCGGCGAGCTGGGCGTCGGCGAGCCGGCCGCGGCTGATCAGGACCTCCAGCTTGACCTCGGCGGCGATCTGCGCGCTGGTGACATCGGTGTCCAGCGCGCCCACCAGGACGTTGACCGCTTCGTCGGTGGTGCGGAGGCAGACGGCTCCGCCGTAGCCCGGGACCTCTTCGATGAGCTTGAAGTCGTAGTCGCGGCGGGTGTAGACGCCGTCGGCCCCGAAGGTGCCGTAGACCGCGCGGAAGCCCCGGTCGACGCTGCCGACGTTGATCAGGTTCTCCAGCACCCAGCGGGCGACCCGCTCGTGCTCGGCCGCCGGGCGGTGCGGGGCCTGGGCGGCGATGCGCGGGAGGAGTCTGGCGACGATCTGGTCGTGGTCGGCGCCGGTGTCGAAGTCCATGGTGAGGGTCACGAGGTCGATGGCGGCGAGGGCCACCTCCGCCATCGCGTACACCGTGTACTCACCGGCGAGGTTCGCCTTGCGGGCGTCGAGATCGTGCAGCGGCGCGGTGCAGGCGAGCGCGCGCAGCCGCCGCGCGAGCCCTTCGTCGGCGGCCGGGCCCTGGGCGGGCCGCGGCCCCGCGCTGAGCTGGGGCGGAACGAATTCCGTCGAGGCAGGCGAAGTCACGTTGCACAGATTAGGTCCTCGCACTGACAACGGTCGAAACGGCGCAGAAGCGGCCCGGTCGCGGCGCTGGGGCGGGGGGTGTCCGGACGGGGCGGGCGCCCTGCCCGGCGCCTGTGGCGGGGCGGTCCGCCGGCGGCGGTGACGGGGCGGAGGGCACGGGTGCGCGGCGGACCGGAGGGGCGGCGGGCCCGGGTCGGCAGCGGGGTCCGGCACGAGCGGCGGGTCCGGCACGAGCGGCGGTCACGCTGTGGTCGAGACGGCACCGCGTGGGCGGGGACGGAAAAGGGCGGGGGACGAGAAGGTCGGGCCGGAGGCGGCGGCGGGGTCTACTCCTCCTCCGGCACGAGGTGCGCGTAGGTCTCGACCATTCTCGTGCGCGAGTCGTCGAGGTAGCGGCCGAGCAGTTCCTCGGCCCCGGTCCGGTCGCCCGCCCTGAGCGCCTCCAGAATGGCCCGGTTGCGGACCAGGAAGGGCTGGTGCAGTCCGCGCGGATCGTCCACCACGTGGAAGGCGAGCCTGAGTTCCGCGAGCACGCTGCGCATCAGCTCGTCGGTGCGGGCGCTGCCCGCGAGGGCGACCAGTTCACGGTGGAAGTGGATGTTGGCGGTGGAGACGCCCTTCCAGTCCTGCGCCTGGGCGGAGCGCTCGCCGCCGCTGACGGCCGCGTCGAGCCGGCCGAGGGGGTAGGGCGGCTCTCCCAGGTCGTGGACGACGGCGCATTCGACGAGCTGGCGGGTGCGGTAGATGTCGACGACGTCCTGGACGGCGAGCATCCGGACGAACACCCCCCGGTTCAGCCGGTGGACGAGCAGCCGTTCGTGGGTCAGCAGCCGGAACGATTCGCGCAGGGTGTTGCGCGAGACGCCGAGCGCCTTGCCGATGGCGTCCTCGGAGAGCCGCTCCCCCGGCTGGAAGAAACCTTCCGCGATCCGGGCGCGCAGGATGTCCGCGACCCGTTCCGCCGTGCTGGTGCGGCCGAGCAGGGCTCGGTCCTCCTCCAGGCCGCCGACTCCGCCGGCGCGGCCGGTCTCCGATTCGATCGTCCCCACGACGCCCCTCTCTCCCCCCGCCGGCGAGTTCAAACCGGCGCACGATGTCCATCGTAGAAGGAAGAACGAGCCAACACGCCCCTTGTCGGATCGTTCAACAATCCTCTAGCTTGGCTGTACCGCATGTGTTCAGGCAACGTCGAGAGCACCATCTCCCCTTCTGCGAGGTGCAGATGAGCACGACCCGTGCAGAGCCGGACCGGAACGAACAGCGCGAGGACGGCGGAGCGACGGCCCCGCCGAGGAGCCTGCGGCCCGCAGGACAGTCGATACGGGTGCGGAACGCCCGCGTCACGCGGTCGCGCGTCGCGGGGTGGGGAGCGATGAGGACCGGGGGCCGGGACCCGGCCCGGGCGGGGGCGCCGGGCGGCCCGGACGCGGAGGCGCGGACCTGGCCGCGCGCCGGACGGCGCCTCGGGGCACATAGGCACACGGCATGGAGGAGGAGTTCATGACCTGGGCGTCCATCGATCTCAACGCAGACCTCGGCGAGGGCTTCGGCCGCTGGAGACTGACCGACGACGAGCAGCTCCTGTCGGTCGTCACCAGCGCCAATGTCGCCTGCGGCTTCCACGCGGGGGACGCGGCCACCATGCGGCGGGTCTGCGGACTCGCGGCCGAGCGGTCGGTGCGCATCGGCGCCCAGGTCTCGTACCGCGATCTCGCGGGCTTCGGGCGGCGCTCCATGGACGTGCCGGCGGACGAGCTGGCGGCTGAGGTCGCCTATCAGATCGGGGCCCTCCAGGTCTTCGCCCGTGCGGCGGGCTCCCGTGTGTCGTACGTGAAACCGCACGGCGCGCTCTACAACCGGGTCGTCCACGACGAGGAGCAGGCGGGCGCGGTGGTCGACGGGGTGCTGCTGTCGGGAGAGCGGCTGCCGCTGCTGGGGCTGCCCGGCTCCACCCTGCACACCATGGCGGAGAAGGCCGGGCTGCCGGTCATCACCGAGGCGTTCGCCGACCGCGCCTACACCGCCGAGGGCAGACTGCTGCCGCGCGGCGAGGACGGCGCGGTCCTCACCGACCCGGCCACCGTGGTCGAACGGTCGGTCAGCATGGCCCGGTTCGGGGTGGTCACCGCGCACTGCGGCAGGAGCGTTCCGGTGCGGGCCCGGTCGCTCTGTCTGCACGGCGACACCCCGGGCGCGGTCTCCCTCGCCCACCGGGTGCGCCGGCAGCTGGAGACCTCCGGGGTGCGGGTGGAGCCGTTCGTATGAGCGGTCCCGGAGGGCGTACGGAGATCAGGGCGCTGCCGGTCGGCGAGCGGGCGCTGCTGGTCGAGGTGGCGGACGGGGAGGCGGCCGGCGCGCTCCACGCCGAGCTGCTGCGCCGCCGCGCGGCGGGACTTCTGCCGGCCGTGCGGGAGATCGTGCCCGCCGCCCGGACCGTGCTGCTGGACGGGCTGGACGATCCCGTCCGCTTCGCCCGGGAGCTGGCGGAGTGGGAGATACCGGCGCGGCCGGCCCACGCCGGGGAGGCGGTCGAGGTGCCGGTCCGGTACGACGGTCCCGATCTGGCCTCGGTGGCGGCCCTGTGGGGGATGACGGAGGACGAGGTGGCGGCGGTGCACTCGGCGGCCGAGTTCCGGGTGGCGTTCTGCGGGTTCGCGCCCGGGTTCGGCTATCTCATCGGGCTCCCGGAGCGGTACGCGGTGCCCCGCCGGGCCACTCCGCGCACGTCGGTCCCGGCCGGTTCGGTGGGGCTGGCCGGTCCCTACACGGGCGTGTATCCCCGCTCGTCCCCCGGCGGCTGGCAGCTGATCGGCACCACGGAGCTGGAGTTGTGGGATCCGGCGCGGCAGCCGGCCGCGCTGCTGGCGCCGGGCGCGCGGGTGCGGTTCGTGGTGGAACCGGTGCGGCGATGACGGACCGTGCCGTGGCGGTCGTCCGGGCCGGTGCGCTGACCACCGTGCAGGATCTGGGCCGGCCCGGATACGCCCATCTCGGCGTGCCCCGCTCGGGGGCGCTCGATCCGCGCGCCGCCGCGCTGGCCAACCGGCTGGTGGGGAATCAGGAAGGCGCGGCGGTGCTGGAGACCACGCTCACCGGCTGTGCGATACGGCCCCGGTGCGCGGTGACGGTCGCGGTGGGCGGGGCCCCGTGCGCGGTCGCCGTCGACGGGCGGCCGGCGGCGTGGGGAGCGCCCGTGCGGGTGCCGGGCGGGTCTCTGCTGGAGGTGGGCAGGGCGACCTCGGGGGTGCGCGGCTATGTCGCCCTCGCGGGCGGGATAGCCGTCGATCCGGTGCTCGGGAGCCGCTCCACGGATGTGCTCTCCGGTCTGGGCCCGCCGCCGCTCACGGACGGGGCGGTGCTGCCGCTCGGCGCTCCGGCGGGTCCGCCCGCCCGGGTGGACGGCGCTGTGCCCTGGCCCGCTCCCCCGGTCGAGCTGGTGCTGGGCATACGGTTCGGGCCGCGCGCCGACTGGTTCGGGGACGGGGGGCTGCGGACGCTCGCCTCCGGCGGGTATCGGGTGTCGGCCGCGAGCAATCGCATCGGTCTGCGCGTCGAGGGCCCGGCGCCGGAGCGGGTGCGGAAGGAGGAGCTGCCCAGCGAGGGCATGGTGCTGGGGGCGGTGCAGGTGCCGCCGGACGGCTGCCCGGTGATCTTCCTCGCCGACCATCCGACGACCGGCGGCTATCCGGTGGTGGCGGTGGTGGACGAACGGGACCTGGGCGCGGCGGCACAGGCGGCCCCGGGGACGCCGGTGCGGTTCAGGCCGCTGCGCTGACACCGGGCCCGGGGGCGCTCCGGGGCGGGCGGCGGCCGCCGCCCGGACGGCGGCCCCGACCCGGCAGGACGCAGAGCGGGCGGGGCAGGCTGCGGGGAGGCCGGCGGGGCTACTCGGGCGGGCTTCCGTAGCCGCCTCCGCCGGGGGTGGACATCACCAGGACGTCGTCGGGGCCGACGTCCACCGAGTCGACTCCCTTCAGCGGGGTCACCGTGCCGTCGGCGCGCTCCACGGAGTTCTCGCCGAGCGCGCCGGGGCCGCCGCCCGCCATGCCGTACGGGGCGACCCGGCGGTGGCCGGTCAGCAGGGTGACGGTCATGGGCTCCAGGAAGCGGATCCTCCGCACGACTCCGTCGCCGCCCCGCCAGCGGCCCGGGCCGCCGCTTCCGTTCCGTACGGCGAAGGCGTCGACCCGCACCGGGTAGCGCCACTCGAGAATCTCGGGATCGGTCAGACGGGAGTTGGTCATATGGGTCTGGACGGCGTCCGCGCCATCGAATCCGTCGCCCGCGCCGGAGCCGGAGGCGACCGTCTCGTAGTACTGCACCCGGTCGTTGCCGAAGGTCAGATTGTTCATGGTGCCCGATCCCTCGGCCTGGACGCCGAGGGCCGCGTAGAGCGCGCCGGTGACGGCCTGGGAGGTCTCGACGTTGCCGGCGACGGTGGCGGCGGGGTAGGAGGGCGCGAGCATGGAGCCCTCGGGCACCCGTACCTCCAGGGGCTCCAGACAGCCGCTGTTGAGCGGGATGTCCTCGCCGACCAGGGTGCGGAAGACGTAGAGCACCGCCGCCATGACCACGGAGGTGGGCGCGTTGGCGTTGCCGGGGCGCTGGGGCGAGGTGCCGGTGAAGTCGACGACCGCGCCGCGCCGGGCCCGGTCGATCCGCAGGGCGACCTGGATGACCGCGCCGTCGTCCGTGGTGTACCGGTACTCGCCGTCGGTCAGCCCGGCGATGATGCGGCGGACGGACTCGGCCGCGTTCTCCCGTACGTGACGCATGTAGGCGTGGACGACGTCGAGGCCGAAGCGGTCGGTCATCCGCCGCAGTTCGGCGATGCCCTTCTCGTTGGCGGCGATCTGGGCGCGCAGGTCGGCGAGGTTGACGTCCGGGGCGCGGGAGGGGTGGGGGCCGCGGGTCAGCAGCTCGCGGGTCTCGCGTTCGCGCAGCGCGCCGTCCCGGACGAGGGGCCAGTTGTCGAAGAGCACCCCCTCCTCCTCCACGGTCCGGCTGAAGGCGGGCATGGAGCCGGGGGTGATGCCGCCGATCTCGGCGTGGTGCCCGCGCGAGGCCACCAGAAAGCGCAGCTCACGGCCGTCGGGGCCGAAGACCGGGGTCACCACGGTCACATCGGGCAGATGGGTGCCGCCGTGGTAGGGGTCGTTGATGGCGTAGACGTCGCCCGGCCGCAGCCCGGAGCGGTCGCGGCGCAGGACTTCCTTGATCGACTCGCCCATGGAGCCGAGGTGGACGGGGATGTGGGGGGCGTTGGCGATCAGATTGCCGTCGGGGTCGAAGAGGGCGCAGGAGAAGTCGAGCCGTTCCTTGATGTTGACGGAGTGGGCGGTGTTCCGCAGCCGTACGCCCATCTGCTCGGCGATGGCCATGAAGAGGTTGTTGAAGACCTCCAGGAGGACCGGGTCGGCGTCGGTGCCGACGGCGACCCGGTCGGGGCGCGGCCGGATCCGGGTGAGCAGCAGATGGCCCCTCTCGTGGACGCGGGCGCGCCAGCCGGGGTCGACGACGGTGGTGGCGTCGGGCTCCGCGATGATCGCGGGTCCGTCGACCGAGGCGTCCGGGCCCAGTTCGGCCCGCCGGTGGAGCGGGACCTCGCGTGGGGCGCCGTCCGCGTACAGGGTGACCCGGTCGGCCGGCGGGGAGCCGTCGCGGGGGCCGGTGGGGCGGGTCCGTCCCCGCTGCCCGCCGGCCGTGCCCACCGCTTCGACCGTGACGGCCTCGATCACGAGCGGCTTGTCCATGGTGAAGGCGTAGCGCGACCGGTGGGCCGAGGTGAAGGCGGCCGCCATCGCGGCGGCGGAGTCCAGCGGGACGGGCAGGCTCGCGTCGGTGCCCGCGTAGCGGAGCAGCACCCGGGCCCGGGTGGTCACGGCGGCGCCGGGGACGGTGTCGGCGCGGACTTCGGCGCCGGTGCGGGCGGCGAGTTCGTCGCAGAGGGAGCGGACCCGGGTGAGGGCGGCCTCGGTCAGTTCGGCTTCCACGGACTGTTCGCGCAGGGCGGTGACGTCGGCGAGGCCGATTCCGTACGCGGAGAGCACTCCGGCGAGCGGGGGCACGAGGACGGTGTCGATGCCGAGGGCGTCGGCGACCGCGCAGGCGTGCTGTCCGCCCGCGCCGCCGAAGGAGTTGAGGGCGTAGCGGGTGATGTCGTGGCCGCGCTGGACGGAGATCTTCTTGACGGCGTTGGCCATGTTGAGCACGGCGATCTCCAGGAAGCCGGCGGCGACCTCCTCGGGGGTGCGCCGGACGCCGGTCTCGGCGGCGACGCGGCGGGCGAGTTCGGCGAAGCGTTCGCGCACGGCTCCGGCGTCGAGCGGCTGGTCGCCGCCGGGTCCGAAGACAGCGGGGAACCAGCGGGGCTGGACGCGGCCGAGCATCACATTGGCGTCGGTGACGGTGAGGGGGCCGCCGTGCCGGTAGCAGGCGGGGCCGGGGACGGCTCCCGCGGAATCGGGCCCGACGCGGTAGCGGCGGCCGTCGAAGTGGAGTACGGAGCCGCCGCCCGCGGCGACGGTGTGGATGCTCATCATGGGCGCGCGCATCCGCACCCCGGCGACGAGGGTGCCCAGCTCGCGTTCGAACTCGCCCGCGTAGTGCGAGACGTCGGTGGAGGTGCCGCCCATGTCGAAGCCGATGACGCGGTCGAATCCGGCCTGTTCCGCGGTGCGCGCCATGCCGACGACGCCGCCCGCGGGGCCGGAGAGGACGGCGTCCTTGCCGCGGAAGTGGGCGGCTTCGCGCAGTCCGCCGTTGGACTGCATGAACAGCAGTCGGACGCCGTCGAGTTCGGCGGCGACGTCGCTGACGTGGCGGCGCAGGATCGGGGAGAGATAGGCGTCCACGACGGTGGTGTCGCCGCGCGGCACCAGTTTGATCAGCGGGCTGACCTCGTGGGAGCAGCTGACCTGGGTGAAGCCGAGGTCGCGGGCGGCGGCCGCGATCCACTGTTCGTGGGCGGGGTGGCGGTAGCCGTGCATCAGGACGACGGCCGCGCCGCGCAGGCCGTCGGCGTGGGCCTGTCGCAGCCGTTCGGTGACGGCGGCCCGGTCGAGCGGGCGGATGACGTCGCCGTGGGCGTCGAGGCGTTCGGGGACCTCGACGACTCGTTCGTACACCGTTTCGGGGAGGACGATATGGCGGTCGAAGATCCGGGGGCGGTTCTGGTAGGCGATGCGCAGGGCGTCGCCGAAGCCCTCGGTGATGACGAGCACGGTGGGTTCGCCGTTCCGTTCCAGCAGGGCGTTGGTGGCGACGGTGGTGCCCATGCGCACTTCGGCGATCCGGTCGGCGGGGAGGGGTTCGTCCGGTCCCGCGCCGAGCAGCTGCCGGATCCCGGCGACGGCGGCGTCGCGGTGGTGTCCGGGGCGGTGGGAGAGGAGTTTGCGGGTGACGAGCCGGCCGTCGGGGCGGCGGCCCACGATGTCGGTGAAGGTGCCGCCCCGGTCGATCCAGAACTCCCAGCGCCGGGCCATGTTCCCATTCTGGCGGGCGGGGCGGCGGCCGCCACCGCGCCGACGGGCGCGGCCCGTGTTCCCGGGGCCGGTGGCCCCGGGAACTCCACGGGCGGCGGTGGGCGGGTCCGCCGCCCGCCGGCGTGGGCGGGTCGGGCGGCGGACCTCCCGGAGAGAGCGGGCCTCCCGGCGCGGGCGCGGCTCCCGCTGGAGGCGGGCCCACCGGGGCACGCGGACCTGGGCCTCCGGGCCACAGCGGGAGCGGGCTCCCCGGCGGGCGCGGGCCTCCCGACGAGCGCGAGCCCCGCGGCGCACGCGGGCCTCCCGGCGGGAGCGGGCGCCCGGCGCGGGCCGGGGCGCTCAGACCGCCTGTGGGTCCTGGCCCATTCTGCTGCGTACGGCCGTCTGGACCTCGGCCTCCTCGGCGGGGTCCGCGGCGAGCCTCCGCAGCCGTTCGGCGACGCGTACGTCACCGGTCTCGGCGTGGCGGGCGGCCACCTCGCGGGTGGTCTCCTCGCAGTCCCACAGACATTCGACGGCGAAGCCGGTGGGGAACGAGGCGTCGGTCGCGGCCAGTGCCCGGGCCGCGCGTCCCCGGAGGTGGGACGAGGCGGTCTCGCGGTAGACATGGCGCAGCACGGGGGCGGCGCAGCCGATGCCGAGGCGTCCGGCGCCGTCCACGAGGTTCCAGAGCGTCGGGGCGTCGGGCCCGTCGGCCCGGACCGTCCCGCGGAGCGCGCCGAGGACGAGCTGTGCGTCGCCCGCGTCGCCCCGGCAGGCGAGCACCCCGGCGGCGGAGGCGCCGAGGGCGTCGGGGCGGTGGATCCAGCCCCGGGCGCGGTCGACGGCCTCGTCGCCGCACATTCGTTCGAAGGCGGCGACGGCGGCGTCCGCGACGGTGCGGGAGCCCCCGGCGACAGCGGCCTCGATGAGATCGAGGACGACGGGGTCCCGGGACTCGGCGAGATAGTGCAGCGCGGTGGAGCGGGCGCCGTCGCCCCCCTCGCGGGCGGCCGTGACGATGGCGGCGCGGTCGTCGGACCCGGCGACGGCGGAGAGACACCTCGCGGCGGGCACATGGAGCGCGGCCCCGCGCTCGAGGCCCTGCTCGGCCCAGTCGAAGACCGCCTGGACGCTCCATCCGGGCCGTGGGCCGGCCGGCCGCATCTGCCGCTGCCAGCGGTCGAAGGAGCCGGCCTCCTGGGCGGCGCGCACCCGGGGGCCGACGGACGGCCTCGGGTCGTCGGCCCAGAGCCGCCAGGGCCGTGGCTCGAAGGCGTCCCGGACGGCGACGGCCAGCTCGGCCTCGCCCTCGGGGGTGGCCGGGAATCTGGCGAGGATCGGGCCGGCGAGCGCGCGCAGACCGGCGTCGTCGTCGCGCAGGGCCAGCTCGTCGAGCGCCCAGGCCCAGCCGGCGCCGGCAGCGGCGTAGCCGCGCAGCAGCCGCAGCGCGTCGTCCCTGCCGTACGAGGCGAGATGGCCGAGCACCGCGAGCGCGAGGCCGGTCCTGGCCTCGTCGGTGTCGATCCGGTCGTCGACGTCGTACAGATGCCGTTCGATCTCTTCGAGACCGCCGTGGAGATCCATGTACAGGCGGGCGTAGTAGAGCGAGCGGTTCTCCACCTGCCAGTCGTGGCGGGGATCGCTGAGCACGCAGTGGTTGAGGGCGGCGAGCGCTTCGGCGCGGGGCGCGGCGAGCGCGTGCAGCGTGCCGTCGCCGCGGCCCCTCTGCAACAGGCCGAGCAGCGTGCCGCTCGGCGCTATGACTGGATCGAACATGGGGAAGGCCTCACATCAAGCTCTCGACGCGACCGGGGAATGGAGATGCCTAGGCCGCGCAGCAGCATGAGGAGCCGCCCGTCGTCATCCGCGTCTTCCGCTTGGTGTGAACCATCTTCCTGCCCTCTCGTCGGTGAGCCCCAGGGGAATTCCCGGTGATGTCCAGGACAGGGCCCGTCGTCATGATGACCCACCCATATCGCCACCGCGACCACATTTACGACGTCCCCGCCAGGGACCCCGGGGGATGTCCGGATGCCTCTGAGCATGCTGTCCGTGCGCTGCCCGGTCGCCTCAGCGGCTGCCGAACAGCTCCAGAAGCTCTGTCTTCCCAAACATCCGCGCGGTATCCACGGCGGAGGGGGTTCCCGCCCCCGGGTCGGCCCCGCCGTCCAGCAGGGCGCGCACGACGGCGTCCTCGCCCTTGAAGACGGCGCCGGCGAGCGGGGTCTGGCCCCGGTCGTTGAGCCGGTCCGCGTCCGCGCCACGGGCGAGCAGGGCCTCGACAGCGGCCGTGTGCCCGTGATAGGCGGCGAGCATCACCAGGGTGTCGCCGCGGTCATTGGTGAGATTCGCGGGAACGCCGGCGTCGATGTACGCGACAAGGGCCTCGGTCTCTCCCTGGCGGGCCAGGTCGAAGACCTTGGTCGCCAGTTCGATGACCTCGGGGTCGGGGGCCTCGCTCATCGGGGGACCGCCTTTCGCTGGTTGGGGTACGGCGCTGACCTGGGGTCGCACGGCACGGAGGACCGTACGGGTGAACCGGGACAGGGTACTGCCCGGCCGGGCGCGGCCGGGCGCGTTCGGCCGCGACGGGGGCACTGTGCCGCGCCGGAGCCCGGTGCGCGCGCCGGGAGGGCCGCCCCTCTGGGCCAGTTCAGTGAAATACCTAGCTTTTCACTCATTTGCACCTTTTATCGCATTGATACTTCCTGCGAGGTTGGAAGAACTCATGGTGACCGTCCCCTCACCCAGGAGAACCTCATGATCCTTTCCATGTCGGGCGTGGTGCTGCTCGCGATCATCGTCTTCCTCTTCTTCCGGAAGGGCGGGCTCAAGGCGTCCCACGCCGTGGCCTGCGCGCTCTTCGGCTTCTTCCTGGCGGGCACCGCCATCGCCCCCAGCATCAAGGCGGGCAGCCAGAGCCTGGCCAGCCTCCTCGGCGGGATCAAGTTCTGACCGCCGCGCCCCGCCCCGACCCCCGTACACCCGGCGCGACCGGCACCGGAAGCACCGGAAGCACCGGAAGCACCGGAAGCACCGGAAGCACCGGCACGATCAGCACATCCCGCGAGTCCAGCACCCCCAGGAGACCGATGTGGCCCGGCGACCGCTCCCCCGCATTCTGAGCAGCGGAACCGCGCAGATCGCCCGGACCAGGGAGATCGCGCGCACGGCCGCCGACGGGGCGACGGACGTCCTCCAGCCGCTGATCACGATCTCCCGGGGGCTGCGGAAGCTGGCCGTCCTGGCGCGCCGGAAGTGGTCCGGGACCCCCAAGGACAAGCGCGGTCCCACGCTTCTCCTGGTCGCGGGCTGCGGGATGGCGGTCGCGCTCGTGCCGTTCGGGCCGGTGCTGGCCCTGATCTCGGTGATGGGCGCGGCCGCCTGGCACGGGCGGGTGCGCACCCCGGTGAGAACGGGCCCCGACGAGGCGGAGGCCGGCCGCCTCCAGTCGCTCTACGAGGCCCTGGTGCCGTACTTCTCGGTCCCCGAGGACCCCGCCCCGCTCTACGCCCACGGCGGCGAGTGGACCGGGGTCTTCCATGACTTCGCCTTCGACGAGAACGGGCGGCCGACCGAGCTGCGGGTGACCTACCCGGCGTACTTCACCGACGGCGAGGCGGAGTCCCGGGCCCGGATCGAGCAGCTGCTGCACACCAAGTCGGGCCGGGGCCGCGAGTACCGCTTCGTCTGGGACGAGGAGGGGAACCAGCTCGTGATGACCGTGCTGCCCGCGCTGTCGACCGGCATCGCGGCCCAGCGGTTCGTCACCGTCCCCGGCGAGACCGTGCTGGGCTTCACCGACGCGGGCACGGTGCAGCGCACCGTGCCGGTGACGGACGGCGAGGAGACCCGGGACGCGCCCCCGGTGATCTGGCGGACCGGACCGCGCTCCACCGAGCCGCATCTGCTGGCGGTCGGCCGGCCCGGCGGCGGCACCACGACCCTGTTGCGCTCGATCGCCCTCCAGGCGCTCCAGCACGGGGACGTCTTGATCGTGGAGGGCAGCGGGACCGGCGACTACGCCTGTCTGGCCGGGCGCTCGGGCGTGCTGGCCGTCGAATGCGGGCTCGCCGGGGCGCTGAGCAGTCTGGAGTGGGCGGCGCACGAGACCGAGCGGCGGCTCATCGCGGCGAACCGCGCCCGGCAGGCCGGGCACCCGGTGCCCGACGATGTCGGACGGCCGCTGTGGATCCTGGTGGACCGCCCGAGCCTCTTCGGGCATCTGGCCGCCGCCGACGGGCGCCCCGACCCGCAGACGCTGCTCCAGGTGCCGCTGCGGCACGGACGGGCGGCGGCGGTGACGGTGGTGATCGCCGAGCAGTCCGACGGACTGGACGCCCTGACCGAGGCGGTACGGACCCACACCCGCGCCCGGGTGGTGCTCGGACCCGCCGGGTTCGACGAGGTCGAGGCGGTGCTCGGGGCCGCCCCGCACACCACGCCGACGCCCGACGTCCCGCCGGGGCGCGGTTACGCGCGGCTGGGCCCGGGCCCGGTGCTGAGACTCCAGGTCCCGGCGACCCCGGACCCGTACGACGAGTCGTGCGCCGAGGCGCACCGGCGGGCGGTGCTGGAGCTGCTGCCCGAGCGCCAGGACGCAAGGCGGGACGAGGGCGGAGACGCGGGGGACGAGGACGGGGCGGCGGACCCCATGGATCCGGCAGACCCGGCGGACCCGGCAGACCTGGTGAATCCGGCGGGCCCGGCAGACCTGATGGACCCGGCAGACCCGGCGGCGGGCGACCGGGCGCCCGCGCGGGGCCCGGCGGGCGCGCCCGCCCCCGTACCGGCGGAGGGCTGAGGGCCCGGGACACCCCGCAACCGGGACACCCCGCACCCGGGCCGCTCAGGCCCCTGGCCCCGGCCCCGGGCCCCCGGGCCGCGTAGATCACCGCCCCCGGCCCGCGAACATCCCTCAGAGCTGCGAGCTGCGAGCGTCCGCCCCGCCGACGCCCCTCACGCCACGAACGTCCTCGGCGCCTCCGTCCCCGTCGTCGCGCCGGTCTTCACCAGCCGGGCCGCCGCCGCGAGCCGGGCCGCCGCCTCGTCCGCGACCGGGCCGCCGACGGTGAAGGGCAGCCGGACGAAGCCCTCGAAGGCCCCGTCGACCCCGAAGCGCGGACCGGACGGCACCCGCACCCCGACCCGCTCGCCGACCTCGGCGATCCGCGAGCCGGAGAGCCCCCCGGTCCGCACCCAGAGGGTCAGCCCGCCGTCCGGAACGGCGAACTCCCAGTCCGGCAGCTCCCGGCGGACCGCCGTCACCAGCGCGTCGCGGTTCTCCCGGGCCTGGGTGCGGCGGACGGCGACCGCCTGCTCCCAGCCGCCGGTGCGCAGCAGCCAGTTGACGCCGAGCTGCTCCAGCACGGGCGTTCCGAGGTCGGCGTAGGCGCGGGCGGCGACCAGCGAGCGGATCACCTCGGGAGACGCCCGTACCCAGCCGATCCGCATCCCGGCCCAGAACGCCTTGCTCGCCGATCCGACGGTGAGCACCGTGGACCCGGCCGGGTCGAAGGCGCAGACCGGCCGGGGCATCTCCCGGCCCCCGTCGAGATGCAGCTCCGACATGGTCTCGTCCACCACCAGGACCGTGCCGGCCGAACGGGCCGCGTCGACCAGCCAGCGGCGCTGGTCGTCGTCGGCCAGCGCGCCCGTGGGGTTGTGGAAGTCCGCGACGACATAGGCCAGCCGGGGCGCGGCGTCCCGCAGCACCTGCCGCCATCTCGGCAGGTCCCAGCCGCCGAGGCCCTCCTCCATCGCGACCGGCACGAGCCGCGCCCCGGCCTCGCGCATCAGCTGGAGGATGTTGGCGTAGCTGGGCGACTCGACGGCGACCCGCTCGCCGCGTCCGGCGAAGAGATGGCAGATGGCGTCCATCGCGCCCATCGCGCCGGTGGTGACCATGATCTGCTCGGGCATGGTGGGGATGCCCCGGTCGGTGTAGCGCTCGGCGAGCATCCGGCGCAGGGCCGGGATCCCGGCCGGGTAGTCGCCGTGGGTGTGGGCGTACGGCGGCAGCTCCTCCAGGGCGCCCTGGATGCTGCGGGTGAGCCACGGCTCGGGCGCGGGCAGCGCGGCGCAGCCCAGGTCGATCATGGAGCCGAGGGATTCCGGCGGCAGCGGCTCCAGGCCGCGCGCGGGCAGCGGATTCCCGGCCGGCACGGCGGTCCAGCTGCCCGCGCCCCGGCGGGATTCGAGGAATCCCTCGGAGCGCAGCGCCTCGTAGGCGGCGGCGACGGTGGTGCGGCTGACGGAGAGCGCCACGGCCAGTTCCCGTTCGGCGGGGAGCCGCGCGGCGACGGGGACCCGGCCCTCCAGGACGAGCAGCCGGACGCCGTCCGCGAGCGCACGGTAGGCGGGCGGCTTACGGGCGCCCGGGCCGGCGGGGCGGGGCTGCTGGGAGGAGAGTTGGCGGGCCAGCTGGGATGCGCCGACCGCCGAAGTCCACTGCGTCATGGAAATCAGTCCACCTTCCCGGAATTGGCCATGGTTGCCATCGGTTCCATAGCCACAGAGTGGCACGGGTCAGTCCAGAACCACCAGAGGGGCCATCGCCGTGACCAGAAGGTCCACCCATCTCACCCGCCGGCTGTGCCGGCTGTACGCGGGGCTGGCGCTGTACGGGGCGAGTTCGGCGCTGCTGGTGAGCGGCGGACTCGGCCTGGAGCCGTGGAATGTGCTGAACGAGGGGCTGGCCGAGCGGACCGGGCTGACCATCGGCACGATGTCGATCATCGTCGGCGCGGCGGTGCTGCTGCTGTGGATACCGCTCCGGCAGCGCCCCGGCCTGGGCACGGTCTCCAATGTCTTCGT
Source organism: Streptomyces sp. NPDC014894 (assembly GCF_043080985.1). NCBI lineage: Bacteria > Bacillati > Actinomycetota > Actinomycetes > Kitasatosporales > Streptomycetaceae > Streptomyces > Streptomyces sp. NPDC014894. The sequence goes on along the minus strand of NZ_JBIBWD010000001.1, from coordinate 948,762 downwards.
GATCGGTCTGGCGATGGACGGGACCCTGGCGCTGCTGCCGGACGTCGAGGGTCTGGGGGCGCGGATCCCGCTGATGGCGGCGGGCGTGGTGCTGAACGGCGCGGCGACCGGCCTCTACATCGCGGCGCGCTTCGGGCCCGGCCCGCGCGACGGTCTCATGACGGGTCTGCACCGGGTCACGGGCCGCTCGATCCGGCTGGTGCGGACGGGGATCGAGGTGACCGTGGTGGCGACGGGATTCGCCCTGGGCGGTTCGGTCGGTGTCGGCACGGTCGTGTACGCGCTGGCGATCGGCCCGCTCGCCCAGCTGTTCCTGCGGGTCTTCACCCCCGCCGGCGACCCGGCCCCCGCGACTCCCGCCGCCCCCGCGACTCCCGCCGCCCCTGCGACTCCCGCGGCCTCTGCGGCCCCCGACCGGCCGTCGTCGCCGGGACCGGGCGAGGGCGCTCCGGCGGCGGCCCTCGGCGCTCTCCCCGTGATCGGTGACGCTCTGCCCGTGACCGGCGGGGACGGTTCCCCGGCGACCGGCGGGCGATAATTCCCCGGTGACTCGCGTACGCCATCCCTATCTGGATCACCCGCTGACCCTGCCCTTCGCCCACCGGGGCGGCGCGGCGGACGGGATCGAGAACACGGCCGCCGCGTTCCGGCGGGCGGCCGGTCTCGGCTACCGCTACTTCGAGACCGATGTGCACACCACGTCGGACGGGAAGCTGGTCGCGTTCCACGACACCACGCTGGACCGGGTCACGGACGCGCGCGGACGGCTGGCCCGGCTGCCGTGGAGCGAGGTGCGGCGGGCGCGGGTGGCGGGACGGGAGCCGCTGCCGCTCTTCGAGGAGCTGCTGGAGGAGTTCCCCGGGGCGCGCTGGAACGTGGACGTCAAGGCCGAGTCCGCCCTCGCGCCCCTGGTCGAGCTGGTGCGCCGGACGGGGGCGTGGGACCGGGTCTGCGTCGGTTCGTTCTCGGAGGCCCGGGTGGCTCGGGCGGCCCGGCTGGCCGGTCCCCGGCTGGCGACCTCGTACGGGGTGCGCGGGGTGCTGGGGCTGCGGATGCGCTCGCTCGGCGTGCCGGTCGCGGTGCGCGCCGGGGCCGTCTGCGTCCAGGTCCCGGAGACCCGCGCCGGGGTGCGGGTGGTGGACCGGCGGTTCGTGCGGGCGGCGCACGCGCGGGGAATCCAGGTGCACGTCTGGACGGTGAACGACCCGGAGCGGATGACCCGGCTCCTGGACCTGGGCGTGGATGGCATCATGACCGATCATCTGGAGACGCTGCGCGCCGTGCTGACCGGCCGGGGGGCCTGGGCCTGATTCGCCCGCGCGCCCCGGGGAACACACACCGCGAGGCGCGGACGCGGGGGCGCGCGGGACCGCCCGTACCCCCGGAGGCACGCACCGCGAGCGCGGGCGAGGAGTTGGGGGCGCGGATGACCGCGGAGACCGCGGACGGGGCGGCCGGGGGAAGCGGGAAGGGCGCGGAGGGCGCGGAGCGCCGCCGGGAGCAGCGGGGCTGGTACTTCTACGACTTCGCCTGCTCGGTCTATTCGACGAGTGTCGTCACGGTGTTCCTGGGGCCGTATCTGACGTCGGTGGCGAAGGCGGCGGCGGACGCCGACGGGTTCGTCCGTCCGCTGGGCGTCCCGGTGCGGGCGGGTTCGCTGTTCGCCTACTCGATCTCGGTGTCGGTGGTGCTGGCGGTGCTGCTGATGCCGCTGGCGGGCGCGTGGGCCGACCGTACGGGGCGGCGGAAGCCGCTGCTGGCGGCGGCCGCGTACACAGGGTCGGCGGCGACGGCGGGGATGTTCTTCCTCGGCGGCGAACGCTACGCGCTGGGCGCGGTGCTGCTGATCGTCGCGAACGCCGCGCTGTCGGTCTCGATGGTGCTCTACAACGCCTATCTGCCGGAGCTGGCCGGGCCGGGCGAGCGGGACGCCGTCTCCTCGCGGGGCTGGGCGTTCGGCTACACCTCGGGCGCGCTGGTGCTGGTGCTCGATCTGGTGCTGTACAGCGGGCACGCGTCCTTCGGCCTGTCGGAGGCGGAGGCGGTACGGATCTGTCTGGCGACGGCGGGGCTGTGGTGGGGCGCGTTCACGGTGATCCCGCTGCGGCGGCTGCGGGACCGGCGGGCGGGACCCGACGGCCCGGACGGCGCGGGCGGCGTGGGTACGGGGTGGGGCCAGCTGGTGGCGACCCTGAGGGACATGCGGCGGCATCCGCTGACCCTGTCGTTCCTGCTGGCGTATCTGGTCTACAACGACGGCATCCAGACGGTGATCTCGCAGGCGTCCGTCTACGGCTCCGAGGAGCTGGGGCTCGACCAGACGACGCTGATCGTCGCGGTGCTGCTGGTGCAGGTGCTGGCTGTGGCGGGCGCCCTCGGCATGGGACGCCTCGCCCGGACGCATGGCGCGAAACGGACCGTTCTGGGCTCGCTGGCGGTGTGGACGCTGATTCTGGTGGCCGGCTTCCTGCTTCCGGCGGCCTCGCCGGTCTGGTTCTTCGCGCTGGCGGCGGCGATCGGCCTGGTTCTGGGCGGCAGTCAGGCGCTGTCCAGGTCGCTTTTCTCACACCTGGTGCCGCGCGGCAAGGAGGCGGCGTACTTCTCGGCGTACGAGATGAGCGACCGCGGGCTGAGCTGGCTCGGGCCGCTGTTCTTCGGGCTCGCGTACCAGCTGACCGGCAGTTATCGCGATGCGATCCTCTCTCTGATCGTCTTCTTCGGGCTGGGCTTCGTCCTGCTCGCCCGGGTTCCCGTCGCCCGTGCGGTGGCCGCCGCGGGCAATCCGGTGCCGGAGCGGATTTAGACGGTGCAGTGAAAGGCCGGTAGTGTACGCGTTTGGCCTGCCAGGCGGACCGTTACTGCGCACAGGGGGGAAGTGGAATCCGTGGGTGACACTTTCTGCCAGATGTGACAAACCGGGCACTGGCGGGTACCCCAACCTTGGGAAAGCAGCGGCACGACGGGCGACGCATGACCCGGAACGGGAATCTTTACGGCCGACCGGACGTTGACCGGATGACGACGACAGCGACACCTGTCCTGTGGGCGACAAGCCCGGGAGGCACGATTCATGAGTGAGCGAGCTCTCCGCGGCACGCGACTCGTGGTTACCAGCTACGAGACGGACCGCGGCATCGATCTGGCCCCGCGCCAGGCGGTGGAGTACGCATGCCAGAACGGACATCGTTTTGAGATGCCGTTCTCGGTCGAGGCAGAAATTCCGCCGGAGTGGGAGTGCAAGGCGTGCGGCGCCCAGGCACTCCTGGTGGACGGGGACGGCCCCGAAGAGAAGAAGGGCAAGCCCGCGCGCACGCACTGGGACATGCTCATGGAGCGGCGTACCCGCGAGGAGCTGGAGGAGGTGCTGGCCGAGAGGCTGGCGGTTCTGCGCTCCGGTGCCATGAACATCGCCGTGCATCCGCGGGACAGCAGGAAGTCCGCTTAACCGGATCCCGAGAGCATCAGGCGAGACAAGAGCCGCGGGCCGTCTCACACCATGTGTGTGAGACGGCCCGCGGCTCTTTGCGCGCGCCCGGGGGCGATCGCCTTCTCGGCGCGCCCGGGGCGGGTCCTCACGCGTGCGTTCGGGCCCGGTCCTTCACGCGCCGGGCCCCGGGGTCGGTCCTCCGTGCGGGCCCGGTGCGGGTGTTCCACCCCCGGGCCGGGGGACGGAACACCCGCACCGGACAGTACGGACGTACGAGAGGGCCGGTCAGCGGGCGAGCGGCGGCCTGGGGCCGCTCGGGTCCGCGTCCCCGGCGGAGGGGTTCGGGGGAGCGTCGTCACGGATGACCTCGCCCTGGACGATCTTTCCGTCGGGGCGGTGCATCCGCGCCTGCTGGAAGGCGTCCCCCAGGCTGCCGGGACCCGCGGCGCGCATCCGGCGCTCCAGCGAGCGCTCCGCGTACCGCCCCAGCAGGGAGCGGACGGGCGGGGCGAGCAGCAGCAGGCCGGCCACGTCGGAGAGCAGTCCGGGCAGCATGATCAGCAGCCCGCCGAGCATCAGAAGCCCGTTGCCGTCGCCGCTGGTGCCGCTGGTGCCCTTTGTCGGGGTGCTCTGCGGTGCGCCGCTCTGCTGCTGCTGGAGCGTCTCGGTCAGATTGCGGAAGGCCCGTCGTCCGGCGCGCTTGACCACCGCCGCGCCGAGCAGGCCGCCCGCGACGAGCAGGGCGAACACGGTGAGTCCGCCGGCCGCCCCGGCGACCAGGGTCAGCAGCCAGATCTCCAGGACCAGCCAGGCGGCGACGGAGAGCGGGATGAGGGTGCGGGCGCGTGAGCGCTTGGGGCCGGGGGCTGAAGGGGGCATGGCGCCGGTCGTCATGCTCCCAGTGTGCCTGGACGCCCGCCGAAGCGGTGTAAGGGGGTGATCAGGAAGATCGTTCCCCGCCTTCGCGGGGCTCGCGGGCGGGGAGGCCGTTCCGCCCGGGCGCGCCCGGCGCCGAGTCCGGCGGCTCCCGGGCCGCGATCCGGGCCAGCGCGGCGGCCGACGGCGATCCGGCCGCCGCCGAGTAGACGACGACCACCTCGCGCGGGTCGTCGGTGAGCCGCATCGTCTCGAAGGACAGCTCCAGGACGCCGGCCGAGGGATGGCGGATCGCGGTGGTGCCGTGGCTGATCCCGAGGACGGCGTGCCGGGACCAGAGGGCGCGGAAGTCGGCGCTGGCGCGGGCCAGCTCGGCGACATGGGCGGCCAGCTCGGCGTCGTGCGGGTATTGAGCGACCTCGGTGCGCAGATACGCGGTGGTCTCGTGGGCCTTGGTCTCCCAGTCGGCGTACAGCTCGCGGGCGCGCGGATCGGTGAAGACGATCCAGCCGACGTGGCGGCGCTCGGGCGGGATCCGGGCGAAGTCGACGAAGACCTCCGACGCCGGCCGGTTCCACTCCCGGATCAGTCCGCGCGCGCCGACCAGATAGGCGGGGGCGGTCATGGCCTGGAGGGCCTGGCGCACTCCGGAGCGTACGGGCGTCTCGGCCGGGTCGCGCGGGGTGAGGGCGTCGGGCCGGGCGAGCCGGTAGAGGTGGCGGTGTTCGGCCGGGGTGAGCCGGAGCGCTCTGGCGACCGCGTCCAGGACGGTGTCGGAGACCTGGGAGGCGCGGCCCCGCTCCAGCCGGATGTAGTGGTCGACGCTGACGTCCGCGAGGGCGGCGACCTCCTCCCTGCGCAGTCCGTCCACCCGCCGGGATCCCGAGGTGGGCAGCCCCACGTCGCCCGGGCCGAGCCGGGCCCGCCGGGACAGCAGGAAGTTCCGGAGTTCTGGGTTGTGGAGGGCCATGGCGCAGATTATGTGCCGGGGGGAAACGCCCGGGGCAGCCCCGTCACGGGGTCCGGGCGAACGTTGTCCGAGAAGCGCCGCCCGGGTCGCCCCGGCGGGAGCCGGACGACCGGGGCCGGTCCCTCGGGGGCCGCACCGTCTCCGGCGCGGCCCCCGGGGTCCCCCGTACCCCCCATTCCCCCGTGCCCGGCCCCGTGCGTCCGCTCGGGGGCGGGCCGCCCCGCTCGCGCGGCCGGTCCGCAGGCGGGGAGCGGGCCGGACGCGGAGGCGCGGGGCGTTCGGGCGGGACTGCATCCAGTCTCGGCGGCCGCCGCCCGGGGCGACAGGGCACGGCTCGCCCTGGACGGGCAGCGGCCGGTGTGGTATCCGGCCGCCGGGGCCCGAGGACCCCGGGAGCTTCAGGGACCGGGCTCAGGGATTCGGGCGGCCGCGCAGCTTGTTGGTGCGTTCCGACAGTCCCCAGCCGGCGATCCGCCACAGGGCCTCGACGGCGATGTCCCGGTTCATCTTGGAGTCGCCGTGTTCGCGCTCGACGAACGTGATCGGGACCTCGACCACGTGATAGCCGGCCGCGACGGACCGGCGGGCGAGGTCGACCTGGAAGCAGTAGCCCTGGGAGGTGACCTCGCCGAGTCCGAGGCCGCGCAGGGTGTCGGCGCGGAAGGCGCGGAAGCCGCCGGTGACGTCGCGGATGGAGAGGCCGAGGAGCATCCGGGAGTAGGTGCTGCCGCCGCGGGAGATGAACTCGCGGTACTTGGGCCAGTTGACCACCCGGCCGCCGGGGACCCAGCGGGAGCCGAGGACCAGGTCGGCGCCCTTGAGGGCGGTCAGCAGCCTGGGCAGCTCCTCCGGCTGGTGGGAGCCGTCCGCGTCCATCTCGATCAGTACGTCGTAGCCGTGCTCCAGGCCCCAGGAGAAGCCCGCGAGATAGGCCGCGCCGAGTCCTTCCTTGCCCTTGCGGTGCAGCACCCGCACCTGGTCGTCCTCGTGGGCGAGCTCGTCGGCGATCTTGCCGGTGCCGTCGGGGCTGTTGTCGTCGGCGACGAGGACGTCCGCGTCGGGCACGGCGGCGCGCACCCGGGAGACGATCGTCGTGATGTTCTCGGCCTCGTTGTAGGTCGGAATGATCACCAAGGATCTGCCGAGCGGCCCGTACCGCTTCGCCTGGGCTTCGCTGTCCCTAGCGCCGTCGTTCACTGCTGGCCCCTTTTATGTCCGTGCACAGAGACCCACCATAGCGATCGCCGGGCGGGGCCCCGCGACGGCACGGACACGGACGCCGGGGCGGGCCGTGCGCGCGGCGGGGCCGAAGGGGTACGGACAGGGGTCCGGCGTCCTTCGGGCCGGCCTGGGACCCGCCGGCTGCGGGCCGACCGAGACCGTTGTCTACTGAACGCCGGACCCCGTCCGGGTCTCACCCGCCGTCCGGCTGCAACCTTGCCCCGCCCCCGAGGCGCGGGCGCTGGACCTGGCTCCCAGTGGCGGTGCTCCGGTGCGGCGCACCGCCCATGGCCCAGCGGCGTTCGACGACTGCGTGGTGGTCCGCCGGTCGGACGTCCTGTGGTGGACTCGGCCGAACCTACCCGCCCGTGGGCGCTCCATGTCAACAGTCGTGCGATCTGCGCGGTTTGCCCAATTCGGCGGCGTCGGCGCGGAAGATCCGCAGGTCGCGGCCGACCGCCCCGGACACCATCCCGGGGTTCACCGCGCCCGTACGTCACTCGTTCGGCGGCTCACGACCGGTTTGTCCAGATGGTCCGGCCGGCCACCACGGTCCGCAGACAGACGGGAAGCTCGTTGCCGGGGGTGAGGTCGGGCAGTCCGGGGGTGCCGGAGCGCGGATCGGTCGACCAGCGGGCGACCCGGTCGTCGGGGGCCTGGACCACCAGTTCGCCGGTGCGCCAGAGGGCGTAGTCGGCGGGCGCGCCGGGCGCCAGGACCCCGGCGTCGTCGCGCCCGGCCGCCCGCCAGCCGCCCCGGGTGTGGGCGGTGAAGGCGGCGCGGACCGAGATCCGGTGCTCGGGCGTGCGGTGGAAGGCGGCGGCGCGGACCGTGCCCCAGGGGTCGAGCGGGGTGACGGGGCTGTCGGAGCCGAGGGCGAGCGGCACCCCGGCGCGCAGGAGCGCGGCGTACGGGTTGAGGGTGCGGGCCCGCTCCACGCCCAGCCGCTCGGCGTACATGCCGTCGTCGCCGCCCCAGGCCGCGTCGAAGGCGGGCTGGACGGAGGCGGTGAGTCCGAATTCGGCGAAGGCGGCGACGGTCTCGGGGGTGAGCATCTCGGCGTGCTCGATCCGGTGGCGGGCGGCGCGGATCCGGGCCAGGCCGAGGGTCTCGGCGGCGGCCCGCACCCCGTCCGTGACGGCGGTGAGGGCGGCGTCCCCGATGGCGTGGAAACCGGCCTGGAGGCCGGCTTCGGTGCAGGCGGTGACATGGGCGGCGACGGCGGCCGCGTCGAGGTGGCCCGTGCCCCGGTGGGCCGCGTCGGCGTACGGGTCGTGCAGACAGGCGGTGTGGGAGCCGAGGGAGCCGTCGACGAAGAGGTCCCCCGCCGCTCCGGCGGCGCCCAGCTCCCGGATCCGCAGCGCGTCCTTCGCGTCCGCGATCCGCTCGGCCCAGTAGCCGACGACCCGGGGGCCGGGGCCGGCCTCGGCGAGGGCGAGCAGGGCGGTGAAGTCGTCCTCGTCGGAGATGTCGGGTCCGGCGCACTCGTGGACGGTGCCGATGCCCAGCGAGGCGGCGTGCTCCAGGGCGGCGCGCTGGGCCGACTCGCGCTGGGCGGGGGTGACGGCGGCGTGGGCGGCGGCCCGTACGGCGTGGTGGGCGGCGTCGGTGAGCGGCCCGTCGGGGTGGTAGCCGGTCAGCCGCTCGATCCCGGGCACCAGGTCGAGCAGGGCGGTGGTGACGACGGCCGAGTGGACGTCGATCCGGGTGAGGTAGAGCGGGCGGCGGCCGCTCGCCCCGTCCAGCTCGGCGCGGGTGGGGTGGCGGCGCTCGGGCCAGCGGGCGGCGTCCCAGCCGTGGCCGATGAGGACCTGTCCGTCGGGGCGGCCGGCGCTGTGCTCCCGCACCCGCCGCAGGGCGTCGGCGAGGGTGGGCGCGCCGGAGAGGTCGAGACCGGTGAGGGCGAGCCCGGTCGCCGTGGTGTGCACATGTGCGTCGGTGAACGCGGGCGTGACGAGAGCGCCTTCGAGGTCGACGACCTCGTCGACCCCGGCGGCGAAGGCGTCGGCGGCCCCCTCGGAGCCGACCCAGGCGACATGGCCCTGTTCGACCACCATCGCGGTGGCGAAGGGATCGGCGGGGCTGTGAACTTCTCCGCCGCGCAGCAGTGTGGTGCGGTGCTCGCCGCGGAGGGCGGTGCTCTCGGTCATGGGCACCAGCCTAGGGAGTGGTTCAGATGCGCGGCGGGCGGGCCTCGTAGGGGGTGGAGAGGACGACGGTGGTACGGGTGGAGACCCCGGCCAGCGAGCGGATGCGGGTGAGGAGGTTCTCCAGCTCCAGGGGGGTGGCGACCCGCACCTTGAGGATGTAGTTCTCGTCTCCGGCGACGCTGTGGCAGGCCTCGATCTCGGGTACGTCGGCGAGTCGTTCGGCGATGTCGTCGGGGGCGCTGGGGTCGAAGGGCTTGACCGAGATGAACGCGGTGAGCGGCAGACCCACCGCCTCGGGGTCCACGACCGCGGCGTACCCTCGGACGACTCCGCGCTGTTCGAGCCGGCGTACCCGCTGGTGCACCGCCGAGGTGGACAGGCCGGTGGCCTTGCCCAGGTCGGTGTAGCTCATGCGGCCGTCCTTGACGAGCAATTCAACGATGTGACGATCCAGCTCCTCCATGCGGATCAACCTAATTGGCGAAGCGGCCTCCGGCACAGCCCCGCGGGCCGTGCCGGGGCATCTGCGAGGGGCATGTGACGAACGCCACAGGAATGAATCGGCCTCGGCCGTGACCGGATGGTTACCCGCCAATCGCATGGGGAAGTGCTTGCTGTGGTCGAGGCCACATGTGCCTGATTGGCCCACCCGAGGGGGAGAACCCATGCAGAGTGTGAAGAACATCGGCCGTCCCGAACCGGAGCCCCTTGATCCGGCAGAGTCGGCCGAGATGGACGAGTTCGACGCGTACGACACCTTCGAGATGTACCGGGTCATCTGCCCGGACTGCGCGCAGCCCATCGCGCTCCTCGCCGACGAGGACGCGCTGCCGGAGCACGCTCTGTGCCCCACTCCGTGGAATCCGTTCGGGCTGACCGTCTGCACCGGCACCGGCCGCCCCGCCGGGCAGGCCCGTCCCGCCGACGAGACCCGTGAGGTCCAGGAGCAGGAGATGGGGCTGCTGCTGACGCTGCCTCAGGGCCTGGACTGGCGGATGCAGCCCTTCTCGCACGTCGGCGGGCCCGGCTCCCGCCCGGTGCGCGCCCGCGCCGCCTGACGGCCCCGTACGCGCATCCGTACCCGGCGGTCTCGAACCCGTGCGTACCGCTCGTACCCCGTACCCGATCCCGTAGTCCCCGCACCGTCCCGCGCCATGGCGGCCGACCGGCATGGCGCGGAACCGGCCTGCCCGGGCCGTGCGCCGCCGAGAGTGCCTCGACCGCACCACCGCTCGCCGTCCGTCCGGGTGTTGGGCGCGCGACGGCGCCGGGCGCACGATGCCCGGCGAATCGTTTCGGCCGCCGACGGCGCCTCGGTCGGAAACGCCCGTGCCGCGCTCTCGGGGAGAACGCGGCACCGGGACGGCGGAGTTCAGCGGGACTCGGGCCCCAGCAGATGACGGGCGATGACCATGCGCTGGATCTGGTTGGTGCCCTCCACGATCTGGAGCGCCTTCGCCTCGCGCATGTAACGCTCCACGGGGAAGTCGGCGGTGTAGCCGTAGCCGCCGAGCACCTGGACCGCGTCGGTGGTGACGCTCATGGCCGCGTCGGTGCAGAACAGCTTCGCCATGGCGGCCTGCCGGGAGAAGGGACGGCCCTCGTCCCGCAGCCGGGCGGCCTCCAGATACAGGGCGCGGCCCGCCTCGACCCGGGTCGCCATGTCGGCGAGCAGGAACCGCAGCCCCTGGAAGTCGGCGACGGGACGGCCGAACTGATGACGGCCGGCGGCGTAGCCGAGCGCCTCGTCCAGGGCCGCCTGCGCGACGCCGACCGCGCAGGCCGCGATGCCGAGCCGGCCGGAGTCCAGCGCGGAGAGCGCGATGGTGAAGCCCTGCCCCTCCTCGCCGATCCGGCGGGAGTCGGGGACCCGGACGCCGTCGAAGTGGAGCTGCGCGGTGGGCGAGCCCTTCATGCCCATCTTCTTCTCCGGCACGGCGGCGTTCAGCCCCGGCGCGTCGCCGGGGACCAGGAACGCGGTGATCCCCCGGGCCCCCTCCGCGCCGGTGCGCGCCAGAACGGTGCAGAAGTCCGCGACGCCGCCGTGGGTGATCCACGCCTTCGTCCCGGTGATGACCCAGTCGTCGCCGTCGCGCACGGCCTTGGTGCGCAGCGAGGCGGCGTCGGATCCCGAGGCGGGCTCGGAGAGGCAGTACGCGCCGAGCCGACCGCCGCCGAGCAGATCCGGCAGCCAGGCCGCCCGCTGCTCCTTGGAGCCGTATCCGGCGAGCGCGTGGCAGGCCAGGGTGTGGACGCTCACGCCGAGGCCCACGGTGAGGCGGCCGGCGGCCAGCTCCTCCAGGACCTGGAGATAGACCTCGTACGGCTGGTCCCCGCCGCCGTGCTCGCCGGCGTAGGGGAGGCCGAGCAGCCCCGAGGCGGACAGCAGGGAGAACAGCTCCCGGGGGAAGTGCCCGGACTCCTCCTCCTCGGCCGCCCGGGGGGCGACCTCCCGCTGGACGATGTCGCGGACCAGGGCGATCAGTTCCCTGGACTCCTCCGTGGGCAGCCGTCGGTCCACCGGCTGCGGGACGCTGTCGGACATTGCGCGCTCTCCTCCCTGTCGGGCGCTGGGGCGTCGCGCGCCAGGGGTGGAGCGCGCCTCGCCTGTCGTTTCGCCAGGCCGATGCTGCGCCTCCGGATCACGGAAGGGGCTGGGCGGCGGCTGTGGCGCGTTGAGTATGCCCGATCGGGGGAGTTCCGTCACGGGTGCGCCGGAACGGATGATCCGTCAGCCTCCGCCGTGCGGTGCGCCGCTGTTCCGGACGCGGGGCGGGAGCGCCCGGGAGGGCCCGGCGGGGGGACTACAGCAGGCCGAGCCGGGTGACGAGCATGGCGAGGACGATCACCAGGGCCCAGCCGACGATGTGCTCGACGACGTCGGAGCGGTCGTCGGGGCCGCCGGTGCGGGTGCGGGCGGAAGGAGCGACGGCGGCGGATACGGCGGAGCCTGCGGTGGAGGTCATGGTGTCTCGCTCGGTCGGCCGGCGGAGGGGGCGTCCGCCGGGGTCGGTCCGGGGGCCCGGCGGCCGGGTCCCGGGGCGCCGTCCGGTGGCCCGGTCCGGCGCACAGCGCCCGGTCCGGAGGTCCGGTGGCCCGGCGTTTCGACCACAGTGCCAGGAGACGTCCCCCGGGGCAGTGACTCGGGTCACTGCCCCTGAGGGCCGGAGATCGGCTCAGCGCACCCCGAGAGCGGCCAGAACCCGGCGCTGGGCGGGCGTGGGGCGCTCGGGCCAGTAGAGGTAGCAGACGCCTCCTGTGCCGGACACCACTTTCCCGCTCGCGCTGTACCGCTGGGTCCGGAGCCAGATCGTCTCCCATTCGCGGCGGCGGTAGACCCGGCGGACCGCGTCATTGGCGTCGGAGGCCGGATCGTTGGCGATCACATCGCCCTCGGGGGTGAACCCGATCACGGTCATCAGATGGCCGGCCGTCCCGTACCCCGCGCCGGTCAGCTCCTCCTCGCGGAAGGACTGCGAGGTGATGACCGGGATGCCCGCCGCGATCAGCCGCTCCACGTCGGTCAGCGAGCCGAGCCGGGTGACGACCGCGTTCATCCGGCGGTAGGTCGCCGCGTAGGCGGCGTTGAAGGCCCAGTTCCCGCAGCCCTCGTACTGGTGGTCGTAGGTGCGGCGGGCGGCGTGGCAGACCTGGGGATCGTCGAAGGCGGGATCGACCCAGGCGAGGTCCTCGTCGGTGGGGCGACGGCCCCAGTACTCGATGATCATCTGTGAGGAGGCCGGGCTGCACCAGGCCTCGCCGCCGTTGTCGTACTCGGGATAGCGGCCGATGTGGATGTTCTGCGAGTAGCGCGGCACGGCCAGCTCGCCCGCGGCCCCCGGGACGGTCTCGGGCACGGTGAACCGCTTCGGTACGTCCGAGGCCATCGCGCCGATCCGGCGGACCGCGGGGGTGAGCCGGGCGCCCGGCCTGCGGTGCAGGGTGAGCCGCAGCCGGTAGGAGGTCAGCCGCCGCCCGCCCGCCGGATCGTCGATCGCGAGGGTGTCGGTCCAGACGGAGGCCCGGCCGTCGGACTGGCCGTCCAGCGAGGCCCGCGCGATGTCGCCGTCGCCCGACGCCCAGCGGCCCAGCACGAACCACGGCGACCGGCCGCCGTCGTCGTAGCCGCCGCTCACCTCGACCAGGATCCAGGTGCCGGCCGGGGTCTTCGCGTTCCAGGAGGCGATCACCTCGGTGGCGGGGACCCTCGGGCGGTGCTCCGGCGAGGTCCAGACGGCGTACTCCCAGCTCTCGGTGCGGCCCGTGTGCGGGTCGGGGTACTCGACCACACCGGCCGGACGGGCGATGACCAGCCCGGGGCGCGGGCCCGCGACGGCGCGGACGCCCTCCCGGTCGCCGGAGCGCCAGTCGGTGTGGGAGACCCAGAAGCGGTTGTCCACGGCCGGGGGATCGAAGGGCCGTCCGGTCCCCGGCGCCGGGGACCGGACGGGCCCGGAGGAGGCCGCGGGAAGCGCGGAGACGGAGGAGGCGGAGAGCGCCCCCGCTCCCGCGGCCGCCGCGATCGCGGCGCTCAGCACGGTTCTGCGCGAAGTGGCCAAAGGGACCCCCAGGTCGGCGGCGCACGGCCGGTGGACTCGACGGGGGCCACTATCGCCGCTGACGGCGGCCGGGGCCAGCCTCCGGCGGCTTTTCCGGCGCGCCTCCCGGGACCGGGGCGCGGGGGTACGGGCACGGGGGCGCGGGGGCGCGGGGGTACGGGGCCGAGGGCGCGGGGGTACGGGCACGGGGGCGCGGGCCCCGACCCGAGCCGAGCCGCCCCGCCGACAGGAAGCACGCCGCCCGCCGTAGGGTGGCCGAATGGAGGATCTCGACCGGCCGGCCCGGACGCTGCGCGCGCTGCCCCCGTCCTGCGGCCCGGTGCGGCTGATCGCGGTCGACGGCCACGCGGGCTCCGGCAAGAGCACCTTCGCCGCCCGGCTCGCGGCGGCCCTGGAGCGTCCCGCGGGGGCCGCGCCCGTCCCCGTACTCCACCTGGACGATCTGGCCAGCCACGACGAACTCTTCGACTGGACGGACCGGATGCTCCGCCAGGTGATCGAGCCCCTCGCCCGGGGCACGGCCGCGCGATACGCCCCCTACGACTGGGTCGAGCGCCGTTTCACCCCCGCGCGCCCCCTCCCCGCCGCACCCGTGGTCCTGGTCGAGGGCGTGGGCGCCGGCCGCCGGGCGCTGCGCCCGTATCTGGCGGCGCTGCTGTGGATGGAACGGGACGCCGAAAGCTCCTGGTCGCGCGGCCGGCGGCGGGACGGGAGTGCGCTGACCGCCTTCTGGGACGGCTGGACAGCGGCGGAGACCCGCCATTTCTCGGCCGACCCGTCCCGCCCCTTCGCGGACGCGCTGATACGGGAGCGCCCCGAGGGATACGAGTTGCTCCCCGGCACCCGAACAAACGCACGCCAGAACCAGATCATCACACTGGGTGACCGGCTTTCCCGACCATACCGACCAGTCGGGAATCTGCCGGAAGAGGGCCCGAACTCTGCTTGACCGAGGGGCCGTACAGGTCTTACGTTCTCAATGTGCGGCTTTCGCGGCCGCCGCAGACACGAAGCCCCCGGTTGTTCCCCCGTGACCGGGGGCTTCGTTCTGCCCCGGCCGCGCCGCCCCCGAGCCCCCGTCCTCACCCTCGGTCACCGCGATCCGGATCACTTCCCGGCACCCTTAAGCTCGGCGTCCCCGCGCAGGTACGATGCCATTCGGTGGGGTCAAATCCCGTCCACGGAACGGCGGTTCGGTGCCTTGCCGCCGTCACCCGCCGACGGCGGACCGGGGGACGTCCTCCCGGACACGGCGCAGGTGCACTTTGTGGGGGACCTGATGGAATTCGGCACGCAGGGCGCACCGGCCCCGGCCGACCTCGCCTGGGTGCGCGGCGTGGACGCGTACACCATGGGGGCCTACCCCCAGGCTGAGGACGAGTTCCGGACGGCGGTGCAGCTCGACCCCGGTATGGCCGACGGCTGGCTGGGACTGCACGCCCTGCGCGTCGACACCGCCAACGCGCTGCTGCGGATGTACCGCGCCCGCGACCGCTTCGGCGAGCAGCGCACCCGCCACCGACGCACCCTCAATTCCTGGTACTGGCTCGGCTGGTGGGTCCAGCCGGTGCTGGAGACCCCGCGCGATCTGCTGCTCGCGCACGCCTCCCACTGGCTCGACGGCCGCCATGTGCCCGATCTGGACCGGGCGCTGGCCGGGCTGCCGCCCGTGGACACCGATCCCCAGGTGCGCTTTCTGCACGCCTGCCGCGCCTATCTGGTCAAGGACTGGGAGGAGCTGGTGCGGCACACCGAGCCGCTGGTCGACGATCCCCTGCTGGGCATCGAGGCCGGGCTCTTCGGCGGTATGGCCCGGGTGCGGCTGGAGATGTACGGACAGGCCGAGCCGCTGCTGTCGACGGCGCTGATGCGCTGCCGCAGCGAGCAGCCCCAGCGCAAGGAGCTGCGCTACTGGCTCGCCCGCGCCCATGAGGGCACCGGCCGCAGCGCGGCCGCCCTCCCGCTGTACCGGGCGGTGCACCGGATCGATCCGGCCTTCATGGACACCTCGGCCCGGCTGACGGCGATCGCGGAGTACGACGGGATCGACGGCTACGACGAATCGGCCGGGCTCGCGGTCTCCCTGGCCGGATTCGGACCCGAGCCCCTCCAGGAGCGGGCCACCGAGACGTCGGAGGCCGAGGGCGCCGCGGCCGAGGCCCGGCTCGGGCCCGATCCGCAGGACCGGATGCCCGGCTCCGTGCCGCCCGTACCGCTGCCCGACGCGATCCGGCGGCGGGACCGGACCCCGGCCCAGGGCTCCCCCGCGCTGCTCCCCTCGGGGCCGACCGACCCCGCGCTGCTGGCCGAGGCGCTCACCGAGCTGGAGCGGATGGTGGGCCTGGATCCGGTGAAACGGCAGGTCAAGGCGCTCTCCGCCCAGCTGGAGATGGCCCGGCTGCGGGCCGGTCAAGGGCTGCCGGTGCAGCCGCCGAAGCGCCATTTCATCTTCTCCGGGCCCTCGGGCACCGGAAAGACCACCGTCGCCCGGATCCTCGGCCGGGTCTTCTACGCGCTCGGACTGCTCGGCGGCGACCATCTGGTGGAGGCCCAGCGCTCCGACATGGTCGGCGAGTTCCTCGGCCAGACGGCGGTGAAGGCCAATGAGCTGATCGACTCGGCGCTCGGCGGGGTGCTCTTCGTGGACGAGGCGTACAGCCTGGCCAACTCGGGCTACACCAAGGGCGACGCCTACGGCGACGAGGCGCTCCAGGTGCTGCTGAAGCGGGCCGAGGACAATCGCGATCACCTGGTGGTGATCCTGGCCGGCTATCCGGAGGGCATGGACCGGCTGCTCGCCGCCAACCCCGGGCTGACCTCCCGCTTCACCACCCGCGTCGACTTCCCCTCGTACCGCCCGCTGGAGCTGACCGCGATCGGCGAGGTGCTGGCCGCGGAGAACGGCGATGTGTGGGACGAGGAGGCGGTGGACGAACTGCGCTCCATCAGCGGCCATGTGGTCGACCAGAGCTGGATCGACGAGCTGGGCAACGGCCGCTTTCTGCGGACCCTGTACGAGAAGAGCTGCGCCTACCGCGATCTGCGGCTCTCCGGCTATCCGGGGACGCCCACCCGGGAGGATCTCGCCACCCTGCGGCTGCCCGATCTGATGCAGGCGTACGGCGAGGTCCTCTCGGGCCGCGGTCCGAGGGAGCGCGGCCCGCAGGATCCCCCGGCGGGCTGACGCTCCGTCGGGGCGAAGGCCGTGAAAGAGGGGATCTAGGCCGCGGCCGCGGAGCTGTGCGACTCGACCAGCGCGCGCAGGGCGCGGGCGTCGTGGACGGCCGCCTCCCTGGCGACGCCCGGCTGGATGCCGAGGACCGGATGGCTGGTGCCGTCGCTCAGATCGAGGAAGACCCAGGGGTCGCCCTGGCGGAGATTGACCCGGACGATCTCCGCCCACTCCAGCCGGCGTACCCCGGTGATGTTGACGACGGTGACGCCCGTGTCGTCGGCGACCACCTTGGGCCGGGCCAGCAGGGCCGGCACCGCGAAGAGGATCAGCGCGGTGAAGACGAAGCTCATCCGCTCCCCCGGGCTGAGCCGGTCCAGCGTCAGACCGACGAAGGTGACGACGGCGAACATCGCGACGCCGGTGGTCAGCAGGATGACCCGGGTGCGGGTGGGCCGGAAGGTCACCGGGAGGGAGTGGTCCCGGGCGGGGGTGCTGGACATGGTTTCGAAGGTCCTCAGAGCCGGCAGGCGTGGATGGCGGTGGTGAGGATGGCTCGCGCGCCCAGCTCGTACAGATCGTCCATGATCCGCTGCGCCTCCTTGGCGGCGACCATGGAGCGCACCGCGACCCAGCCCTCGTGGTGCAGGGGGGAGATCGTGGGCGATTCGAGGCCGGGAGTGAGGGCGACGGCCTGTTCGAGGTGCTCGACCCGGCAGTCGTAGTCCATCATCACGTAGGAGCGGGCGACCAGGACGCCCTGGAGCCGGCGCAGGAACTGCTGCACCTTGGCGTCCTCGGCGTCGGCCCCGATGCGGCGGATGACCACGGCCTCGGAGGTCATGATCGGCTCGCCGATGACTTCCAGGCCCGCGTTGCGCAGCGAGGTCCCGGTCTCGACCACGTCCGCGATGATCTGGGCGACGCCCAGTTCGATCGCGGTCTCCACCGCGCCGTCGAGGTGGACCACGGAGGCGTCGATGGCGTTGTCGGCGAGGTGCTGGGCGACGATGCCCTCGTAGGAGGTGGCGACGGTCATGCCGCCGAAGTCCGCGACGCCGCTCGCCGTGCCCGGCCGGGTGGCGTAGCGGAAGGTGGAGCGGGCGAAGCCGAGCTGGAGGATCTCCTCGGCGCCGGCTCCGGAGTCCAGCAGCAGATCGCGGCCGGTGATGCCGATGTCGAGCCGGCCGGTGCTGACGTAGATCGCGATGTCCCGGGGGCGGAGGTAGAAGAACTCGACCTCGTTCTCCGGGTCGACCAGGACCAGTTCCTTCGACTCCTTGCGCTGCTGGTAGCCGGCCTCATGGAGCATCGCCGACGCAGGTCCGGACAGTGAACCCTTGTTGGGGACGGCGATGCGCAGCATGAGGTCGGCTTCCTTACGTAGACGGAGTGCGGGAAACGGAACGGAACGATCGGTCAGGCGGTCAGGCGGTGGTCGGTCGGTCGGTCAGAGGTGGGCGTAGACGTCGTCGAGGGAGATCCCGCGCGCGACCATCATCACCTGGACGTGGTAAAGCAGCTGCGAGATCTCCTCGGCGGCGGCTTCCTTGCCCTCGTACTCGGCGGCCATCCAGACTTCGGCGGCCTCCTCGACGACCTTCTTGCCGATGGCATGGACTCCCTTGCCCACCAGCTCGGCGGTGCGGGAGGTGGCCGGGTCGCCGGTCTGCGCCTTGAGCTGGAGCTCGGCGAAGAGTTCTTCGAAGGTTTTGTTCGCCATGATTCTCTCAGGGTACGGGGTGCGGCCGGGCCGTCAGCGCCAGGGTTCGCTGACCGAACGCAGGGTCGCGGCGGTGGCGACGGCCGCGGTGACCGCTTCGTGCCCCTTGTCCTCGGTCGACCCCTCGATGCCCGCGCGGGCGAGCGCCTGCTCCTCCGTGTCGCAGGTCAGTACGCCGAAGCCGACGGGGACGCCGGTGTCGACGGAGACCTGGGTGAGGCCCTGGGTGACGCCCTGGCACACGTACTCGAAGTGCGGGGTGCCGCCGCGGATGACGACTCCGAGCGCGACGATCGCGTCGTAGCCCCGGCCCGCGAGGACCTTGGCGACGACGGGCAGCTCGAAGCTGCCGGGGACCCGCAGCAGGGTCGGTTCGTCGATGCCCAGCTCGCCGAGGGCGCGCAGCGCGCCGTCGACGAGTCCGTCCATGATCTGCTCGTGCCACAGGGCCGCGACGACCGCGACGCGGAGGTCGCCGCAGTTGCGTACGGACAGTTCGGGTGCGCCCTTGCCGCTCACGCTTCTCCTTGAGGATTCTCGTCGTTGCTGATCACCGCGGGCCGTGCCGTCGGCCGTCGCGGGTGTAGCGGGTGTAGCGGTCCTCCGCGGTCCCGGTCACCGGCCGCCCGAGGCCGTGCCGCCGGTTCCGCGGGCGTCACTGATTGCCGCAGGCGGACGCGGCGGTCGCGTCGAGTCCGGGCAGATCGGGGAGATCGTGGCCCATCCGGTCCCGCTTGGTGCGCAGATAGCGGAGATTGTGCTCGCCGGCCTGGACGGGCATCGGCTCCCGGCCGTGGACGGTGAGGCCGTACCGGACCAGGGCGGTGACCTTGTCGGGGTTGTTGGTCATCAGCCGCAGGCTCCGGACGCCGAGGTCGGCGAGGATCTGCGCGCCGGCGGCGTAGTCGCGGGCGTCGGCGGGGAGCCCGAGTTCGAGGTTGGCGTCGAGGGTGTCGCGGCCCCGCTCCTGGAGTTCGTACGCGCGGAGCTTGGGCAGCAGTCCGATGCCCCGGCCCTCGTGGCCGCGGAGATAGACGATGACGCCGCGGCCCGCGCGGGTGACGCGCTCCATGGAGGCGTGCAGCTGGGGGCCGCAGTCGCAGCGCAGCGAGTGGAAGATGTCGCCGGTCAGGCACTCGGAGTGGACGCGGACGAGGAGGTCCTCGCCGTCGCCGACCTCGCCGTGGACGAGGGCGACGTGCTCCACCCCGTCGATGACGGAGCGGTAGCCGTAGGCGGTGAAGCGGCCGAAGGAGGTCGGCAGGTCGACGGCGGCCTCGCGCTGGACGGTGGGCTCGGTGGCGAGCCGGTGGGCGATCAGATCCTCGATGGAGATGATCGTCAGTCCGTGCTTGCGGGCGAAGGGGACCAGCTCGGGCAGGCGGAGCATGACGCCGTCCTCGCCGGCGATCTCCACGATGGCGCCCGCGGGGCGCAGTCCCGCGAGCCGGGCGAGATCGACCGCGGCCTCGGTGTGTCCGTTGCGGACCAGGACTCCGCCCGGCTTGGCGCGGAGCGGGAAGACATGGCCGGGGCGGACGAGGTCGGCGGGGGCGGCCTCGCCGCTCGCCAGCAGCCGCAGGGTGGTCGCGCGGTCGGCGGCGGAGATGCCGGTGGTGACGCCGTGGGCGGGGGCGGCGTCGACGGAGACGGTGAAGGCCGTCTGCATCGACTCGGTGTTGCGCTCGACCATCTGCGGGAGTTCGAGCCGGTTCAGCTCGTCGCTCTCCATGGGCGCGCAGATCAGTCCCCGGCACTCGCTCATCATGAAGGCGACGACCTCGGGGGTGGCCATCTCGGCGGCGATGACGAGATCGCCCTCGTTCTCCCGGTTCTCGTCGTCCACGACCACCACGGGGCGGCCCTCTTTGATGTCGCGAATGGCCTGCTCGACCGGGTCGAGGGCGAAGTCCTCACGATTGTCGGTGGAGTACCAGGTGGGGGCCGGCTCCGCGGTGCGCGGCGGACGGCCGGCGGGCGGGGCGGATTCCAGCGGGACGGAGGTCATGCCGGGGCTCCTTTCAGAACCGGGGTACGGGAGCGCAGCCACCAGTCGCGCAGGCCCCACAGGACGAGCGCGAAGTAGATCACGTAGACCAGACCGGAGAAGGCGAGGCCGCTGCTGAAGGCCAGGGGCACGCCGACGATGTCGACCAGCAGCCAGGCGAACCAGAACTCGACCAGTCCGCGCGCCTGGGCGACCATGGCGACGATGGTGCCGACGAAGATGTACGCGTCGGCCCACGGGCTCCACGACAGCGACGGGTAGAGGGTGAAGAGCCAGCCGACGGCGAGGGTGCCGGCGACGGCTCCGGCGGCGAGCAGCCCGCGCTCCTTCCAGGTGGCGAAGCGGACGGCGACGGAGCCGTCCTGGGCCTGCCGGCTGCCCCGGGTCCAGAGCCGCCAGCCCCAGAGCGCGACGAGGATGACGAGGAGCTGTTTGCCGACGCCGCCGCTGAGCTGGGCGGAGGCGTAGGCCCCGATCAGGACCACGCCGGAGAGCAGCTGGGCGGGCCAGGTCCACACCGAGCGCCGCCAGCCGAGCGCCAGGGCGATCAGACCGATCGTGTTGCCGATCATGTCGGACCATTTGATGTCCTGGCCGAAGGCGGTGAAGGCCACGGAGTTCAGCGTGGACAGGGCGCTCATGGCGCGATCTCCTGGGTTCGGGACCCGAGCAGCCGCTCGACGTACTTGGCGATGATGTCGACCTCGATGTTGACCGGGTCGCCGGTCCGCTTGAGGCCGAGGGTGGTCAGCGCGAGGGTGGTCGGGATGAGGCTCACGGTGAAGTGGTCGTCGCCCGCCTCCACGACGGTGAGGCTGACCCCGTCGACCGTGATCGAGCCCTTCTCCACCACATGGCGGGAGAGGGCGGCGGGGAGGGAGACCGTGACGATCTCCCAGTTCTCCGAGGGGGCGCGGTCGACGATGGTGCCGGTGGCGTCGACATGCCCCTGGACGATGTGTCCGCCGAGACGTCCGCCGACCGGTGTGGGCCGCTCCAGATTGACCCGGGAGCCGGGGGCGAGCGCGCCGAGGCTGGAGCGGGTGAGGGTCTCCGCCATCACATCGGCGGTGAACTGACCGTCGGCGGCCTCGACCACGGTCAGGCAGACGCCGTTGACCGCGATGGAGTCTCCGTGGCGCGCGCCGTCCGTGACCAGGGGGCCGCGCAGCCGGAAGCGGGAGGAGTCCCCCAGGTTCTCGACGGCGGTGACCTCGCCCAGCTCTTCGACGATTCCGGTGAACACTCAGCGCTCCTTGGGTGCGGTGACGGGGACGGCGGTGATCCGGAGATCGGGGCCGATGCGGACGGTGTCGGTCGTCTCGAGCCGGAACGCTTCGCCGATGGTGGAGATTCCGGCGTCGCCGAGGGCGGCGGGTCCGGCGCCGAGGAGTACGGGGGCGAGATAGGCCACGACCTGGTCGACGGCCCCGGCGGCGACGAAGGCTCCGGCGAGGGTGGGGCCGCCTTCGAGGAGGACGGAGCGGACGCCCCGTCCGTGCAGCTCGTCCAGCAGGGCGTGGACGGAGAGACCGCGCTCGCCGGCCGGGAGCCGGACGGTCTCGACGCCCGGCAGCCGGGCGGTGTCGGCGTGCTCGCCGACGGCGATCAGGGTGGGCGCGGCGTCGTCGAGGACGCGGGCGTCCGGCCGGATCACGGCGTGGGTGTCGAGGACCACGCGCAGGGGCTGGCTCGCGCCGTCGACGCCGCGCACGGCGAGGTGGGGATCGTCGGCGGCGAGGGTGCCGGAGCCGACCACGACCGCGTCGGCCTCGGCGCGCAGCCGGTGGACGTCGGCGCGGGCCTCGGGCGAGGTGATCCAGCGGCTGGTGCGGTCCCGGGCGGCGATCCGGCCGTCGAGGGTGGCGGCGTACTTCCAGCGGACGTGGGGGCGGCGCAGCCGTACGGAGGTGAGCCAGGCGATGTTGCCCGCCTCGGCCTCGGCGGCGAGCAGCCCGGACTCGACGCGGACGCCCGCGGCGCGCAGGGTGTCCGCGCCTCCGGACGCCTGCGGGGTGGGATCGGCGACGGCGTGGACGACGCGCTCCACCCCGGCCTCGATCAGCGCCCGGGAGCAGGGGCCGGTGCGTCCGGTGTGGTCGCAGGGTTCGAGGGTGACGTACGCGGTGCCGCCCCGGGCGCTCGCGCCCGCCTCGCGCAGGGCGTGCACCTCGGCGTGGGGTCCGCCGGCGCGCTGGTGCCAGCCGGTGCCGGCGATCTGTCCGAAGGCGTCGGTGACGACGCATCCCACGACCGGGTTGGGGCTGGTGAAGCCGAGTCCGCGGGCGGCGAGCGCGATCGCTCGGCGCATGGCGGCGGTGTCGGCTGCGGTGGCCACCGGGTCCTCCTGCCTCTTCGGGCACGGACTCCGGGGCCTGTCGATGACGACAGAGAGCGGGACGCCACGGCACATGGCCGCGCCGGGCCGAAGGGGCGCACCGATCGCCACAGAGGGCGATCAGCCGCCGCCGAGGGCCGGCATGCCGTGTGAAGGGCCGCCCGCCGCGCACTGCCTACCATCCGGACTTTAACCGTCGGTCCAGGAATTTCACCTGGTCAACCGGCCGCTGGCTGCGGACGGGTCGCGGACTGTAACCGCCGGTTCGGACTTTCACCGACCCCGGAGTGCGCTGCTGCTGATACAGGGCCAGTTTGCCACGGGTGGCTGTGGGCCATGCGGGTGATGGGTGTGGTCTGACTCACAAGGGGGGGCGGGCCGGGGGCCCGCGGGGGGCGTGGCGGGGGCTCACGGGGTCCCGTGCCGGGGGCTGCGGGGCGGGGGGGCGGGGCCGCCCGGGCGGCCGTGTCTCAGGCTCGGCCGGGGGCCAGGGGCCAGGGGCCAGGGCTTTCGCGCAGGCAGCCGGCCCCGGGGCGACGGAGGGCCGGGGCGGGCGCGCGGCGGGCGGCGGGCGGCGGGTCCCGCGGATCCGCGGGAGTTCGGTACCGGGTCGGGCCTCCGGGAGGCCGGGCTCGGGCACGGGAAGCCGGGAGGCCGGGCTCGGGCACGGGTACGGGAGGCCGGGCTCGGGCACGGGAGGCCGGGCCCCGGGCCCGCGGGAGACCCGGCACGGGGCCGAGGACAGCCGGGCCCGGAGGCTCAGGGAAGGGCTCTCATGAAGGATCGGGCGGCGCGGACGGCGCACGGAAGGTGTGGCTCAGACACACGGGAGGTCGATCCCCAGGTCTGCGGTGGCCCGGGGCCCGGGCTCACGGGAGCGACGGGGCGGGTGCCGGACGCGGGGGCGGACGCGGGGGCGGCGCGGGGCTGCGGACAGGGCGGGTCCGGGGGCGGACGCGGGGGCGGCGCGGGGCTGCGGACAGGGCGGGTGCCGGGCGCGGACGCGGGGGCGGCGCGGGGCTGCGGACAGGGCGGGCCCGGGGGCAGGCGCGGGGCTTGCGGGCAGGGCGGGCCCCGGCTGCGGGGCCGGGGGGCGTCCACCCCTTGACCCGTCTGGTCTAGTCCTTTTACGCTCGGCTGACCTCCGCACGCGCGCGGGGTGGCGGACGCCCGGCGGCGGAGTCCCGGCCCTTGCCGTCGTCGGGCTTCCCTCCGCCCGCGCCGGGAGCCCCGAGGCCCGACCTCACGCCCCCGGGCCGAAAAGCTCCTCCTGCGCCGCGTCCCGCGCCGTGAGCAGCGCCCCCCGCAGCACCGCCGCGCCGCCCAGCTCCCCCGCGCGCACCAGCGTGGGCAGCGGGGTCAGCGCCGCCAGCGCGGATTCCACCCGGGCCGCCAGCTCCGCGCCGCCCGCCAGCCCCACCTCGCCGCCGAGGACCACACACCCCGGGTCGAGGACGGAGACCACCGCCGCCGCGCCGACGGCCAGCCGCCCGGCGAGCGCGTCCAGAAAGGCGTCCTCGCCGGCCGCCACCGCCTCGGACACGAGCGCGGCCGCCGCCGGACCCGGCGCGTCCGGGGCCTTGACGCCGTGCTCCTCGGCGAGGACGGAGACGGCGCCCGAACCGGCCAGCGAGTGGAAGCCGCCGTCGCAGCCGTGGGCGGTCGGCAGCCCCCCGGTGCCCGGCACCGGAAGGAATCCGATCTCGCCCGCGCCGCCCGACGCGCCCCGGCGCAGCCGGCCGTCGAGGAAGAGCGCCGCGCCCACCCCGTGGCCGAGCCAGAGGAAGGCGAAGGTGTCACGGCCCCGGGCCGCGCCGGCCCGCTGCTCAGCGACGGCGGCCAGATTGGTCTCGTTCTCCGGCACCACCCGCGCGGGGAGTCGTTTCTGCAGCTCGGCGACGAGCAGCCGGTGCCAGGCGGGCAGGCCCGTGGCGTCGCGCAGCTCCCCGGTGGCCGGGTCGATCAGACCGGGCACGCCGATGCCGACGCTGTGCAGCCGGGCCGCGCCCGCGTCCCGCGCGGTCCGCTCCAGCAGCGCCACCGCCCGCTCCACCGCGGGCTCGGGTCGGGTGTCGCCGTCGATGGGCAGATACGCCTCGGCCAGGGTGTCGCCGAGAAGGTCGGCGACGACGAGCGAGACGCCCTGGGTGCGGACGTCGAGGGCCGCGAGATGGGCCCGGTCGGCGACGATTCCGTACACCCGGGCGTTGGGGCCGCGACGGCGGGCGCCCGTCTCCCCGACGACGCGGATGAGCCCCGACTCCTGGAGCCGCTCGACCAGATCGGCGACCGTGGGCCGGGAGAGTCCGGTCATGGATTTCAGCTGTCCGGCCGTCAACGGGCCCTCGCTCTGAAGCAGTTCGAGCGCGAGCCGATCGTTGATGGCCCGGGCGGTGCTCGGGGATGCGGGCATGCCGGAATCCTTTCAGATCGACTTCCCCCGTCGTGACCATTATCTATCAGGCAGGGTTCCTGATAGTTTACTCCTCACCAACGGACAGGGGAGGAACGCCGACATGGCGCACGAAGCGGTCGCGGAGCGGCAACGATGGAAACGGGCGCGGTTCGCCGTGGCGGCGGTGTTCTGCGTGCACGGGGCGGTGACCGGAAGCTTCGCCACCCGTATCCCGTGGATCCAGGACCACGCCGGCGTCAGCGCCGGACAGCTCGGGCTCGCGCTCGCCTTCCCCGCCATCGGCGCGTCGCTGACGATGCCGCTGGCCGGTGCGGTGAGCCACCGCTTCGGCGCGCGCAACGCCCTGCGCGGACTGCTCGCGCTGTGGACCCTGGCGCTGGTGCTCCCCGCCCTCGCCCCGAATCTGCTCGCCCTGTGCGGGGCGCTGTTCCTGTACGGGGCCGCCGCCGGGCTGTCGGACGTGGCGATGAACGCGCTCGGCGTGGAGACGGAGAACCGGCTCGGCCGCTCGATCATGTCCAGCCTGCACGGCATGTGGAGCGTGGGCACGCTGATCGGCTCGGCGGGCGGCACCCTCGCCGCGCATCTGGGCACCGACGCCCGGCTGCACCACGCGCTGGCGGCCGCGGTGCTGACGGTGCTCGGGCTGATCGCCTGCCAGGGAGTGCTGGACCTGCGGAGCACCCCCGACGAGGAGGCCCCGCCGAGGTTCGCGCTGCCGCCCAAGTCCGCGGTGATCATCGGCGCGGTCGGATTCTGCGCGGTCTTCGCGGAGGGCGCGAGCCTGGACTGGTCGGCGGTCTACCTCCGCGACGAGCTGGGGACCTCGGCCGGTCTCGCGGCCGCCTCCACCACGGCGTTCGCGCTCACGATGGCGGTGGCCCGGCTGGTCGGCGACCGGGTGGTGGACCGGTTCGGCGCGGTGCGCACGGTCCGGTGGGGCGGCGTCCTGGCGACCGGCGGCGGTCTGCTGGTCGTGCTGGCCCCCCATCCGGCCCTGGCGCTGGCCGGCTTCGGACTCATCGGCCTCGGCGTGGCCGTGGTCGTCCCGATCGCCTTCGCCGCGGCCGCCCGGAGCGGGCCGCGCCCCTCCCAGGCCATCGCGGGCGTCGCGACGATCACCTACACCTCGGGGCTGATCGCCCCGTCGGCGATCGGCGCGGTGGCGGACGCGACCAGCCTGATCGTCTCCTTCGGACTGGTGACGGCGCTGGCCTTCGGACTGATCCTGGGCGCGGGCGTGCTCCGCTCGGCCCGCGCGGAACAGCCGGCCGGCGCCTCGGGGGACCGCTCCGCGTCGGAGTCGACGGTCTGAGACCCGGGCCCGGAGCCCGGTCGGCGCCGGGTACGGACCCGGCGCGGTGCGGTGCGGCGGGGCCCGACTCCCCGCGCCCCGGGCCGCCGTTACCCACCTGGCCGCCCCCTCCCCCGCCCATCCGTGAGGGGAGGCGTTCCGGCCAACCGCCCGTCCCTCGGGCCGGGCCCGCGAGCCCGGCCCGGACGGAGACGCGCGGAAGGCGCCCGCCCGCCGTGTACCCCCGGCCAGGCCCCGGCGGCTCCGGGGGCCGGAACGCGGGCCCGGGCGGACCCGGCCAGGTCCGGCCCCGGCGTACGGCTCCGGCGTCTCGCGTACGGCTCCGGCCTCCGCCCCCTGCCCCGGCCGGGCCCGGCCCCAGGCCCCCGGGTGGTCCTCCCCCGCACGGCCGCGGCCGAGGGAACCCCTGGCCGAAACTCGCACTACCATTGCGCCGATCCTCGAACACCCCCCAAGGACACAGAAGGAGCGGCCCGTGAACCTCGGCGTGCGCTGGACCCTGCACGGCGACGGGCGGAACCCCGCTCCGGGAGCCGTCGTACGCCCCGACGAACGGCTCTCCTGGCCGCGGACGGCGGGCCTCGGCGCCCAGCACGTCGTGGCCATGTTCGGCGCGTCGTTCGTCGCGCCGGTGCTCATGGGGCTCGACCCCAACCTCGCGATCATGATGTCCGGCGTCGCGACGATGATCTTCCTGCTGGCCACCCGGGGCCGGGTGCCCAGCTATCTCGGCTGTTCGCTCTCCTTCGTCGGAGTGGCCGCCGCCATCCGGGCGGGCGGCGGCGACAGCGCGACCGTCACGGGCGCGGTCCTCGTCGTCGGCGCGGCGCTCTTCCTCGCCGGGCTGGCCGTCCAGCGCTTCGGCGCGCGGATCATCCACGCCGCGATGCCGCCGATCGTGACCGGCGCGGTCGTCATGCTGATCGGCTTCAATCTGGCCCCGGTCACCGCCAGCACCTACTGGCCGCAGGACCAGTGGACCGCGCTGCTGACGATGCTCTTCACCGGGCTCGCCGTGGTCTGTCTGCGCGGCTTCCTCTCCCGTATCGCGATCTTCCTCGGGCTGGTCTTCGGCTATCTGCTCTCCTGGGTCCTGGACCGGGTCTTCGGCAAGATCCACTCGCCGCTGGGCGGCGGCGAGGCCGTCGACCACTGGCGGCTCGACTTCTCCGCGGTGGGCCGGGCCGACTGGATCGGACTGCCCTCCTTCCACGGCCCCAGCTTCGAGTGGTCGGCGATCCTGGTCGCGCTCCCCGTGGTCATCGCGCTGATCGCGGAGAACGCCGGACACGTCAAGGCCGTCGGCGAGATGACCGGCGACCCTCTCGACGACAAGCTCGGCACCGCGATCGCCGCCGACGGCGCGGCGTCGGTGCTCTCCACCGCCGTGGGCGGCCCGCCCAACACCACGTACTCCGAGAACATCGGCGTGATGGCCGCCACCCGCGTCTACTCCACCGCCGCCTACTGGGCCGCCGCCGGATTCGCCCTGCTCTTCGGGCTCTGCCCGAAGTTCGGCGCGGTGGTGGCGGCCATCCCCGGCGGAGTCCTCGGCGGGATCACCGTGATCCTCTACGGGATGATCGGCCTGCTCGGCGCGCAGATCTGGATCAACGCCAAGGTCGATCTGAGCAATCCGCTGAATCTGGTCCCGGCCGCCGCGGGCATCGTCATCGGCGTCGGCGGCGTCAGCCTGAAGATCACCGACAGCTTCGAGCTGGGCGGCATCGCGCTCGGCACGATCGTGGTCATCACCGGCTACCACGTCCTGCGCGCCTTCGCCCCGGCGCATCTGAAGGAGCAGCGTCCGCTCCTGGACGAGGGCACCTCGGCGTACGACTCCGGCAGCGCGGGCTCCGGCCCCGCGACCCGCGGCGGCGGCAAGAGCGGCGGCGAGCGCTAGCCGTACGTCCCCCGTTCCGGGGAAGTCCGGGCCGCGCGCCCCGGGAACGGCGCGCCGGCTGGGACGCTGCACCCATGGCGTACAGGGAACGGACCACGACGGAGACGGCCGGCATGGCGGACGTCGTGGCGCGGATGCGGGATCTCGGCTCCCGTCGGCCGGCGGCCGACGGGGTGAGCGTCTTCAACCGGGTCTGTCTCGCGGTGAACGAGGAGATCGGCCGGCGGGTCGACGCGGGCGAGTTCGGCGACCGCCGGGCGGCGACCTCGCTGAGCGTGCTCTTCGCCGGGCGCTATCTCTCGGCGGTGGCGGCGGCGGAGCGCGGGGCCCGGCCGCCCGCCTGCTGGCGGCCGCTGTTCCAGTACCGCCACCACCCCGGGATCCGCGCGGTGCAGTTCGCCCTGGCCGGGATCAACGCGCACATCGGGCACGATCTGGCGCTCGCCGTGGTCGACTCCTGCCGGGCGCTGGGCTGCGAGCCCGCGGATCTGGAGAAGGACTTCGACCGCGTCGGCGACGTCCTCGCCCTCGTGGAGGAGCGGGTCCGCGAGGATCTGATGCCCGGCCCCGATGTGCTGGAGCTGGCCGATCCGCTCACCCATCTGGCGGGGGCCTGGAGCCTGGACCGGGCCCGCGACGGGGCCTGGTCGGCGGCCCGGCTGCTGTGGCGGATCCGGGATCTGCCCCAGCTCGCCGAGGAGTTCGCCGAGCGGCTGGACGCGGGGGCGGGGCTGGTGGGCCGCTGTCTGCTGACGCCGTGTCCCTGACCCGGACCGCCGGACGGGGCCGCCGTGCCCCTCCGGCCGGACCGTCACGCCGACAGCCCTGACCCGGCCCCGGCCCGGACCACGGGTCCGGCCGGTCCGGGCCCGGACCGTCAGTCCTCCGGCAGCTCCACCGGCGCGATCTCGTCGTACACATCGCCCGGACCGGGGTTCCCCGGGTCCGTCGCGCCGCCGAAGTGCGTCATCACGCCCCAGACCGCGTTCAGCGCGGTCTGGACGGCTCCCTCGGCCCAGCCCGCCGTCCAGGAGATGTCGTCGCCCGCCAGGAAGATGCCCCGCTTGTCCTCGGGCAGCCGGTCCTGCATGAAGTGGGTGAACAGCCGCCGCTGGTAGCGGTAGTGACCGGGCAGATTGGCCTTGAACGCGCCCATGAAGTACGGCTCGTTCTCCCAGGAGACCGTCACGGGGTCGCCGATGACGTGCCGCCGGATGTCGACCTTCGGATAGATCTCGCCCAGCGACTTCAGCATGACCTCCATCCGCTCGTGCGCCGAGAGCGGCAGCCACTTGAGGCTGTCGTCGCACCAGGTGTACGAGAGGCAGATGACGGCGGGCGCGTCGGGCCCGTTGTCCAGCAGATACGTGCCGCGGGTCATCCGGTCGGTGAGCGTCATCGACATCGCGTCCCGCCCGGTCTCCTCGTCCTTGTCCAGCCAGAACGGCCGGTCGACGGGGACGAAGAGCTTGGACGACTCCATGTAGTGGGTGCGCTCGATCGCCGTCCAGTGGTCGATCGGGAAGAGCGAGTCGTCACAGGCGATCTTGGACAGCAGCATCCAGGACTGCGCGGTGAAGACGGCCGCCTCATAGGTGCGGATGGAGCCCGAGGCGTCGGTGACCGTGATCCGGTTGCCCGCGGTGCGGTTCAGCCGGGTCACGGCGGGCTTCGGGTCGCCGCCGTGCAGGGAGGCGAGCGAGGTGCCGAGCGGCCAGTGGACGATCTTCGACGGCTCGCGGTCCCACAGCCGCAGCGGAAGCTGCTGGCTGCCCTCCACGATGCCCCGGTGGTGGTCGTCCGCCTCGGAGTACACCACCCGGAGGATCTCCAGGATCGAGTTGGGGAAGTCGGTGTCCCAGCCTCCGGTGCCGAAGCCGACCTGGCCGAAGATCTCGCGGTGGCGGAAGGAGGCGAACGACTCGGAGTCGCAGAGGAAGCCGTAGAAGGTCTGGTTGTCCAGCTTCTCCACCAGCCGCGCCCAGATCTCCCGGATCCGCGGCACGTCGCGCTCGCGCATCGCGCGGTTCATGTCCGAGAAGTCCGCGCCCTCCTCCAGACAGGCGTTCCAGGCGTCCATCACATCGCGGTAGACCTGCGGCAGGTCGTCGATGGTCTCGGCGTAGTGGGTCTCGCCCTTGAGATCGACCACGGTGGAGGGGGTGCCCGGGGCGAGCGGGTTCGGGAACGGGGTGGTGGTCAGCCCGACCAGGTCGATGTAGTGCTGGAGCGCCGTGGAGGACGGCGGGAAGCGCATCGCGCCCATCTCGGCGCTGAGCGAGGGATCGCAGCCCTCGAAACCGACCGTGCGCAGCCGTCCGCCGATCCGGTCCGCCTCGTAGACGACCGGCTTGAGCCCCATCTTCATCAGCTCGTACGCGGTGATCAGCCCGGAGAGACCGCCGCCGATCACCGCGACCTCGGTGCCGTGCTCGGTCGCGGGGATCTGGCCGAGCCCGGCGGGGTGGGCGAGGAAGTCGTCGTACGCGTACGGGAAGTCCGGGCCGAACATGGTGATCGGCGGCTGCGCGTCGGTGCGCTGGACGGCGGTGGGCACCGTGGACGTCATGGGGTACGGACTCCTTGCACGGGAAAAACGGAAGAGCGGGGGAAGCGGAGGGACCGCGGGGCGGGCGCGTCGCGGGAGGGTCAGGCCGGCGGCGCGTACAGATCGGGGCGGCGGTCGCGGAGATAGGGATTGGCCGCCCGGGAGGCGCGGAGGAGATCCGGGTCGACCTCGCCGAACACCAGCTCCTCGCCCCGCCCGGCCCGGGTCCTGGCCACTCCGTCCGGTCCGGCCAGACAGCTCAGACCGACGAACTCGAACGCGCCCTCGGAGCCGGTCCGGTTGACGTACGCGATGTACAGCTGGCTCTCGAAGGCCCGTACCGGAATCATCGACTCGGCGACGAACTGGAAGGGGTGCATCTGCGCCGTGGGCACCACCAGCAGATCCGTGCCCGCCAGCGCGTGCGCCCGGACGTTCTCCGGGAACTCCACGTCGTAGCAGATCAGCATCCCGATCCGGACGCCGTCCAGCTCCGCCTGGACGACCGGCCGGTCGCCGGGGGTGAACCAGCGCTGTTCGAAGGGGCCGAAGAGATGCGTCTTGCGGTAGCCCGCCAGCCGCTCGCCCGAGGAGTCGATGAGCTGTACGGAGTTGAAGATCCGCTCCCCGTCGCGCTCGGGGTATCCGTAGGCGATCGCGAGGCCGTGGCGGGCGGCGATCTCGGCGACGGTCCCGGCGGCGGGGCCGTCGGCGGTCTCGGCCAGCGCGGGCACCCGGTCGCGGATCGCGTACCCGGTCAGGAACATCTCCGAGGTGATCAGCAGCCGCGCCCCGCCCTCGGCGGCACGGGCCGCCGCGGCGTCGAGCGCCGTCAGATTCTCACCGGGCGAGCCCGGCCGTCCGGAGCTCTGGAGCAGTGCGGTGCGCAGCGGCGGCATGGCTGACCTCGGGCGATGTACGGGGTGGGAAGCACCGGGGAGTCCCGGGGCACAGAGAACCTTCAAAACCGTACGGTCCGGGCTCGGGTGCGGGCAAGGCGCGAGCGTTGCGCTCCGACAGGCGATTCGTTGCGCGATGCGAACCGCCGGCGGCGATTCATTGCGCGGAGTGCGGCTCCGGCGGCCGTATACGGCTCCGCCGCGCGGCCGGGGCCCCTCCGCCGGTGGTACGGGACGCCGCCCGCCGCGCGGCGGAGACGGGGGCGTCCTCGGGGACGATGCGCCGGGGGCGCGGCGGCGGAAGAGTGGGGCCTGCCCGGTTCGTCCGACGCCGCTGATCGAGAGGGCCGCCATGAGGTGCTCCGTACCGTCCCGTGAGAGACGTCACCGCCGTGAGAGACGCCGGGTGATCGCGTCGGTGAGGACCGGCGCGGGTGGGGCGCACGCGCCACCGAGGCGACCGAGGCGGGTGCGGCGCCGTGGCGGGCGGGGTTCCGCGGCGGGTCCGGCGGGCCGGGTGCGGCGGGGCGTCAGGCGGGCGAACCGGAGGAGTAGCGGCGCAGCAGCGGCGAGAGCACCAGCACGGACTTGGTGCGCTCGACGAAGGGCTCGCCCGCGATCCGCTCCAGGACGCGTTCGAAGTGGCGCATGTCGGAGGCGAAGACCTGGACGATGGCGTCGGCCTCCCCGGTGACGGTGGAGGCGGAGGCGACTTCCGGGTAGCGCTTCAGACCGCGTTCGATGGCCTCGGGGGAGGTGTTGCTGCGGCAGTACAGCTCGATGTACCCCTCGGTCTCCCAGCCCAGCGCGGCCGGGTCGACCCGTACGGTGAAACCGGTGATCGCGCCCACCGCGCGCAGCCGGTCCACCCGCCGCTTCACCGCGGGGGCCGAGAGTCCCACCATCGCGCCGATGTCGGCGTAGGAGCGGCGGGCGTCCTCCGCGAGGGCGTGGACGATGCGTGCGTCGAGGTCGTTGAGGAGCACTGCGGGCGGATCACTTCTCTGCCGGGCCGGTGGGTGGGGTGCGGCGCGAGGCCGTCACCGCAGTAGAACACGGCCGCGCGTCTGATCCGGAACGACGCCCGGCCGGGGCGGCGCCGCCGGCGGAGCGGGTACGCCCAGGCCCACGGGGGTGGACTGGGCGGGGCGGCGGCCCGGCGGGAGCGCCGGGGCGGGGGCCGGTCGCCGGGCGGCGCGCTCGTGTCGGGCGGTGGGCCGGCCCTGCGGGCCTCGGCCGGGTGTGCCGGGAACGAGCGCGCGCCCCGGCCGTGGGACGAGCCGGAGAGTTCCGGTTCGTCCCACGGCCGGGGCGCGCGTGCCCGGGGCCCGGGGGGGTGAGGCCGCCGCGGGCTACTCGGTCGCCAGCAGCCCCTCGCGGAGTCGCGTGGTGATCCGGGTCAGCAGCCGTGACACATGCATCTGCGAGACGCCCAGCTCCGCGCCGATCTCCGACTGGGTCAGCTCGTCGCCGAACCGCATCCGGAGGATCCTGCGGTCGCGCTCGTCCAGCTCCTCGATCAGCGGCTTGAGCGCCTGGACGTTCTCGGCGATCTCCAGATCGGCGTCGGGAGCGCCGAGCCGGTCGGAGAGCGGGGTCGAGGTGTGGTCGGAGGAGTCCTCCATGGGCATGTCGATCGAGCCCGCCGTGTAGCCGTTGCTCGCGACGACGCCCTCGATGACCTCGTTCTGGTCGATCCCGAGGTGCTCCGCCAGCTCGGCGGTGGTCGGGGACCGGTCCAGCCGCTGGGACAGCTCGTCGGTCGCCTTGGCGAGGTCGATCCGCAGCTCCTGGAGCCTGCGCGGCACATGGACGGCCCAGCTGGTGTCCCGGAAGAACCGCTTGATCTCACCGACGATGTAAGGGACGGCGAAGGTGGCGAATTCGACCTCACGGCTCAGCTCGAACCGGTCGATCGCCTTGATCAGGCCGATGGTGCCGACCTGGACGATGTCCTCCATCTGTTCGGCCCGGTTGCGGAACCGGCCGGCTGCGTACTTCACCAGCGCGAGGTTCAGCTCGATGAGCGTGTTCCGCACGTACTGGTGGTCGCGGGTGCCCTCCTCCAGCTCCGCGAGGCGCACGAAGAAGATCCGGGAGATCTCACGCGCGTCCTTGGGGGCCACAGCCCCGGGGTCGGGCACTTCCGGAAGGTGCAGCTCCGTGCTCGGCCCCCGTGTACCCGGCTGTGTGAGTTCGGTCGTGACCTGGCTCGCCGTGAACACTTAGTCCTCCCCTGCTCCGTGGTCAGTGCAAAGGCGCGCCTACCCCGGCGCACACCTTCCATGCCAAAAAACTTTCGGCGGTGTGCGGAAACCGCGGATCCGGCCCCCGAAGACCTCCCGGGGACCGGATCCGGAGCGTACGGCGATCAGCTCCAGCTGGCGTGCAGCGGCTTGCCCTCGGCGTATCCGGCGGCGCTCTGCACACCGACGACGGCCCGCTCGGCGAACTCCTCCAGGGAGCCCGCGCCGGCGTAGGTGCAGGAGGAGCGGACGCCCGCGACGATGGAGTCGATCAGGTCCTCCACACCGGGGCGCTCCGGGTCGAGGAACATCCGCGAGGTGGAGATGCCCTCCTCGAAGAGCGCCTTGCGGGCGCGGTCGTAGGCCGACTCCTCGCTGGTGCGGTTCCGCACGGCCCGCGCGGAGGCCATGCCGAAGGACTCCTTGTAGAGCCGTCCGTCGGCGCTCTGCTGGAGGTCGCCGGGCGACTCGTAGGTGCCGGCGAACCAGGAGCCGACCATGACGTTGGAGGCTCCGGCGGCGAGCGCCATGGCGACGTCGCGCGGGTGGCGCACCCCGCCGTCGGCCCAGACGTGCTTGCCGTACTTCTTCGCCTCGGCGGCGCACTCCAGGACGGCGGAGAACTGCGGCCGGCCGACGCCGGTCATCATGCGCGTGGTGCACATCGCGCCGGGTCCTACGCCGACCTTGATGATGTCCGCGCCGGCCTCGATCAGATCGCGGACGCCCTCGGCGGCGACGATGTTGCCCGCGACGATCGGGACGCGCGGGTCGAGTCCGCGGACCGCCTTGATCGCGGAGATCATCGACTCCTGGTGGCCGTGGGCGGTGTCCACCACGAGGGTGTCGACGCCCGCGTCCAGAAGCTGCTTGGCCTTGCCCGCCACATCGCCGTTGATGCCGACGGCGGCGGCGATGCGCAGCTTCCCGGCCTCGTCGACGGCGGGGGTGTAGAGGGTCGCCCGCAGGGCTCCCTTGCGGGTGAGGATGCCGGCCAGCCTGCCGTCGCCGTCCACCGCGGGGGCGTAGCGCCGGTTGGCGTGGTCGAGGCGGTGGAAGGCCTCGCGGGGGTCTATGTCCGCGTCCAGGAGCAGCAGGTCCGTGGACATGACCTCGCTGAGCTGGGTGAAGCGGTCCACTCCGGCGAGGTCCGCGTCGGTGACGACGCCGACCGGGCGGTGGTCGCCGTCCACGACGACGCCCGCGTCGTGCGCCCGCTTGGGCAGCAGGGAGAGCGCGTCGGCGACGGTCTGGTGGGGGGCGAGGACGATGGGGGTGTCGAGGACCAGATGACGGGTCTTGACCCAGGAGACGACGTCGGTGACGACCTCGATCGGAATGTCCTGGGGGATGACGACGAGGCCGCCCCTGCGGGCCAGCGTCTCGGCCATCC
Source organism: Streptomyces sp. NPDC014894 (assembly GCF_043080985.1). Classification (NCBI taxonomy): domain Bacteria; kingdom Bacillati; phylum Actinomycetota; class Actinomycetes; order Kitasatosporales; family Streptomycetaceae; genus Streptomyces; species Streptomyces sp. NPDC014894. The sequence continues at coordinate 913,598 of NZ_JBIBWD010000001.1, read as the reverse complement.
GGCGGCCCGCGATGGCGGTCATGTTGGCGACGACCAGCGGGATGGTGGTGCCGGTGCCGTCGGGCGACGAGAGGTCCACGGCCTGGCGGGAACCGACCGCCGAGCGGCGCGGGACCATGAACACGTCGTCATACGTGAGGTCGTACGGCGGCTTCAGATCATTGAGGAAACGCACGTGCTGAACATCCCAGTCGATCGGAGTTGGCCCCCGGGCAGATGAGCGGGGGAAAACGCACGTACTTCATTGTCCCACGGGGTGGGGCCCGGACCCCGTGGGAGGAAGCTCCAGCGCGCGGGGCCGGGGTCAAGCGGATCCTCCAAAGGGGGGTACGGGCAGGTCAGGGCGTCGCGCCCGGGTTCCCGGGGTCAGCCCTCGCGGGCGAGGGCCCGGCGGACGACGGCCCGGGCGAGGGCGCGCAGGGGGGCGGGCCGCCGTCCGATGCCGAGGATCCGCATCGACGGGTCCATCAGGCATTCGGCGATCAGCGGGCCGAGGGGGGCGAGCGGGCCGGGCAGCCGCTGCTCGAAGACGCTCCGCGCGGAGCGCCACAGGGCCCGGCCCTCGGGTGTGGGGCGGAAGGAGCGGGCCTCGTAGGCGTCCACGAACTCCGCCAGCCGGTCGTGGTCGGCGGGCACTCCGGTCAGACCGAGACGGCGGCCGAGTTCGGCGTGGAAGGCGTGGGAGGCGGCCCGCTCGGCGGCGGTGGGCGGCCGGGGTCCGTACAGCGCCATGAAGCGCAGCGGATGGACGCAGAACAGGCCGAGGACGTAGACGAACGCGTCGTCGTCGGCGGGCAGCCCGTGGTGCGCGGCGCGCAGACGGCGGACGGCGAGCCGGGCCTCCGGTGAGTCGAAGCCGGATTCGAGGAGCTGGAAGAGAGGGAGGCCGGTGGCCTTGGCCCGGGTGAGGGGCTGCCGGAGGATGCCGCCGGAGGCGGCCAGCGCGGTGGCGATCCCGGGGACCGCGAAACAGCGGTAGAAGGCCAGGTTGAGGCCGGTCTTCAGGGCCTTGGGGCTGGTCCGCGCGAGCCGCTGGTAGGCGGCCCAGTCCGGCTCGGCGGGGGCGTACGGATCGGGGGCGGGGGCCTCCGTCCGGGCGGGGGCGTACGGCTCGGAGGCGGCGGCGCCCGGCTCGGCGAGGGAGCCCGCCTCGGCGGCGGTGTCCGCCTCGGCTCGGACGTACGGCTGGGCTCGGACGTACGGCTGGGCGAAGGGGGCCTCCGGATCGGCGGCGGGCTCCGGTCGGGGCGGCGGCGGCCCGGGGGCGGCCGTCACGCCGACGCTCCGGCGGCCTCGCGGACGGCGGGGTGGCCGAGCAGCCGGGCGACGCGCACCAGCTGTTCGCGCTCGACGCGGGCGTCCGCGTCGGTGGCGAGCCGGCCCGGTCCCGCGGGGGCGGGCCGGACGTCGCGGTCCGCGCCCGCCGCGGCCCGGCGGACGGCGCCGAGGAGTCCGGCGGCCTCCTCGGCGGCCCGCAGCTCGGGCCCGCTGAGCCCGTGCTCCCCCGCCCGCCCCCGGATCGCCTCGGCGGGGCCGCCGGTGCGGTAGGGGTGCAGGGAGCGCTGGGCGTCGGTGATCTCGATGATCCGGCGGGTCAGCAGGAATCCGGTGCTGCCCAGGGAGAACCGCCCCAGCAGCGGGGCAGCCGAGGAGAGGACGTGGCGCGGGGCGTGGTCCCGTACCACCGCCTCCCACAGCGGGGCGAGCAGCCGGTAGTCCCGGCGGTCGGCGAGCCATTTGCACAGGACGGGGTAGGAGAAGCCGGTGACGATCAGCGCGGCGCCCAGGGCGGAGGCCATCGGGCCGACGACATTGCTGAGCACGTCGACGCGGTAGGCGCCGGAGGCCGCCCCGGCGATCGCGATGACCTTGGCGATGCCGTAGGCCCCGCAGACGAGGGTGCCGGCGGTGACCGCGAGCAGACCGCGCCGGAGCCGGGGCTCGTCGCGGCCGACCAGCCGGAGATGGCGGCGGCCGATGGCGGCGATGTAGAGGCAGGCGGCGAACCAGCCGGCCTGGTAGAGCAGGAGGAAGACCAGCAGCACCGGGTCGCCCGCCTGGTCGACGTCGAAGGTGAGCGGGGTCTCCGGGCCGGTGGGGGCGGCGCTGAGGAAGAGCACGGCGAGGAGCGCGGCCAGCGCGGTGTAGAGCGCGATCTGACGGCGGATCCGGGGGCGTGCGCCGGTGGTGTCGGAGCGCTCGGTCGGGGTCCACATCAGCGCCATGGCCTGGGCGAGCCCGCCGTAGACGATGACCGAGCCGTACACGAGCAGCGTGGCGAGCTGGGGGACCCCGGTGGTCTCCCCCACCGCGCGGTAGACGGTCGGCGCGGCGAAGAGGAAGGCGGTCGCGCCCCAGAAGAGGGCCGCGGTGGTGATCAGCAGGGGGCCCGAGGGCGCGACCCGCAGCCGCAGCAGTCTCAGCAGGAACATGGTGTACGCGGCACAGCTGACCGTTAGGTAGACGGCGTCGTAGGCGCTCTCAGACACCCGTGCTCCCGATCTCGAAGGAGGCGGTCAGGGCGGGATTGGACTGCCGGGACAGATCGATGCACTGGAGCAGGACGGTGCCGATGACCTCGGCCTCCAGTTCGGCGTCCTCGTCGTAGGCGTCCCGGCCCAGGACCAGTCGTACGACGTCGGGGCTGACCGTGTCGAAGAGGGCCCGGGCCACGTCGTCGTCGATCGCCCCGTGGTCGGCCGGCTCATGGCCGAGGTGGAGGTGGACGAGTTCGTGGCAGACGACCTGGTACTGGAGCAGCGGTCCGGCGTTGGCGTCCACATAGATGTAGTCGGCCTCGTCGGACTGGGCGCAGTAGCCGGAGACGCGCAGCTCCAGGGGTTCGACGAGCAGTCTGATCGGGCGGCCCCGCCGGGCCGCGACGGCGTCGATGACCTCCTGGAGGGAGGGGGCGTCGGGGAGGGCGAGTTCGGTACGGATCCGGCGTGCCCAGCGCCATCGCATCCACCACAGCGACAGGGCGCCCATGTCGTCACCTTCCGGTATGTGCCATCGGCACAGTGCGGGCCGCGAGGAGCACAGGGGCGCCGGCGGGCTCATCCGCCGCCTCCGGGGGGCGCTCCGCCCCAGGAGGTCCCGACCGGTCTCCCTCCCGGAGAACCGCCCGCGGTGTCGCCCGGGGCGCCGACGCCCGGCGAGTCGCCCGGCGCGTCGTGGTCCGGGGCGTCGTCGTCCGGGCTCTCCCCGGAGGCCGCCTCGTACCGGTCGACCAGCCGTCCGACCACATGACGGACGCGTTTGTCGGCCATGGCGCGCAGCAGCCGCAGATTGGCGGTGGCGTGGACGACATAGGGATCGTCGTCGTGGCGGACGAGGAAGTCCCTGGAGTGTCCGAAGCAGGCGGCGACGGCGCTGAGCGGGGCGGCGCTGAAGTAGCCGACGTCGACGTTGAAGTAGTCGGCGTACTTCTGGGCGAGCACGATCGAGGGATTGTTCTTTCCCGCGCGGAGATTGCCGACGTGCTGTTTGTTGCTCTTGAGCGCCTCGGCGACCTCGGTCTGGGTGACCCGTTTGCCCGTCCGGGGCGAGAGCCGGGTGCGGAAGAGGCATTCGAGGCGCTGGGCGAAGAGCCGTTCCCGCTGCTTCTCGCCGATCCCGGGGTCGATCTCGTCCGGGGAGAGGGTCGCGGCGCGCAGCCCGTCGACGTACGCGGTGTCGACTCCGGCGCGGTCGGCGACCTCCGCGCTGCTCCAGGGGCGTTGGAGCGCTGCGGGCTGGATCACGTCGAAGAGGAGGTTCAGCCGTGCGGCCACCCGCCGGGGCAGCTCCGCCGCACCGGACTCATCCGTCATGCGTTGGGGACCTCCCTGGTCACGCGTCCGCGGAGCGATTCACGGCACGAGTAGGCGCGGGGCACACGGGACGGTCAAGGAAAGTTGACTGACCGTCTGGCTCCGCTGATTGTACGGCTGTTGGGGAGGGTTGGAACCACCGCCGAGCGCCCCGGCCGGCCGTGAACGCCCTCTCGGGGCGCGCCTCCTCGCCGTGGGGCCTGTGCGATCCGGGCCGCACCGCGTAGGGTAAAGAATTATTGACCACACGGGCCGGTGCGACGGTCCGCGCCCGGTCGGGGCGGAGTCCGTCCGGCGGCCGTTCCACGGCCCGACACCGGCCGCGGCGGGGCCGTTCCGCCCGGGAGACGCCTGCCGCGCCGCCGCTCGCTCATGCTTCTCCGCGTTGTGAGGTCGCTGACGATGTTATTCCACCGGGCAGCCGTACTCGGATCGGATCCCGACGCCCGCCGGATCGCGAACGAGTTCTGCGCGGCGGGGGTGTCCGCGGCCTCCTGGATCCTGCCCGGCGGCTGCTCCGTCCGGGCGGCCGCCGCGTTCGCCGAGCTGATCGCCTCCCAGGGGGACTGGGTCCGGGGGCTCGCCCGGACGGAGATCACCGTCACGGTCTTCCGCGATCCGCGGATCCTGGACCAGGCGGTCGTCCCGCATGTGCTGCCCCATCTGCCCATCGGATCGGTGTGGCTCCAGCTGGGCCGGGCCGCCGACGACGAGACGCGCGGTCTGGCGCGGGCGGCGGCCGATCACGAGATCAGTTTTCTCTGCCCCGGCCGGACCCCGGGCCCGGACGCCGGGGGCCGTCCCTCCGCCGCCGCCGTGTCCGCCGCCGTACGGCAGCACCTCAGAGCGCTCTCGGGGTTCGGGGCGATCGACTCCGGGCCGCACGGACGAACGTCCCGTACCGCCGCGCTCACCACGGCGGGCGAGCGCCGCCGGCCGTGCCCCTGGGAGCCGGGACGGCCGGCTGCCCGCTGAAGCACGACCCCGACGGGCCGACCGCCCACAGCGCGACCCGGACGGGCGGCTCGTCCCTGAACACACGACCCGTACGGGTGGCTCGGAGCACGACCCGCGCGGCCCGCCCGCTGACACACGGCCCCGACCGGCCGCGAGAGCCGGGCCCGAGCCGCCGGGGCGGCGGAGATCGCGGGCGTCGACGGCGGAAGAGGAGCAGGGGGAGGAGCAGGAGGGCGTACGCCGGTCAGTCGTCGGGGTCGGCGCGCTCCAGGGCGGGCCTCGGCCCCGCGGGGACCGACAGCAGATGATCGGCGGCCGCGGTGTCCGTGACCAGGCTGGTGACCAGACCGGAGCGGAGCACCGCCGCGATCGCCTCCGCCTTGCGCGCCCCGCCGGCGATCGCCACCACCTCGGGGATTCCGCGCAGCCGGTCGGCCTCCACCGTGATGCACCGCTCGCCCAGATCGCGGCCGACCCGGCGGCCGTCGCGGTCGAAGAGATGCGCGGACATCTCGGCGGCGACCCCGTACGAGGCGTACCGCGCGCGCTCCTCGTCGCTGAGCATGTCGTACACCGTCGAGATGCCGGGCTCCCAGGAGCCGATGGAGACGGCCGCGACGGTGACCTTGTCGAAGTAGTCGAAGGCGCGGGCGATGCCCGTCTGGTTCCGCAGCGCGGCGGCGGTCGCCGCGTCGGGCAGCAGCATCGGCGCGTAGATGGGGTGGGCGTCGCCGCCGGAGACCTGGGCCGCGCGTCTGACGGCCTCCACCGAGCCGCGCTCGGCGGTCCCCGCGTCGTACACGCCCGTGAGCTGGACGACCGTGCACGGCGGCAGCCGGTCGAGCGCCGCGGCCATATGGATGGTGGAGCGGCCCCAGGCCAGCCCCAGCACATCGCCCTCGTCCACCAGCTCGCCGAGGAGATCGGCGGCCACCTCGCCCAGATTCTCCGGGTCCGGCGACTCCTCGGCCTCCGCCGGGGACTCCACGACCACCGCGTGCCGCAGCCCGAAGTGCGCCCGCAGCGCGTCCGAGCGCTCGGCGTCCAGTTCGGCGGGAACGCGGATCTCGATCCGTACGAGATCACGCTCCAGCGCCGTCTCCAGGACCCGCGCGACCTTGAAGCGGCTGACGCCGAACTCCTCCGCGATCTGGATCTTGGATTTGCCCTCTAGATAGAAGCGGCGGGCCATGGCCGCCGCCTGCACCAGCTCCGCGGGTCCCATCCGCGCAGCTGACCGGCCCGTCGACACCGCGATCTCCTCACTGCCGTTCACACTCCGGATCCGTCATCCTGTCAGATCCGATGGATGTTGATCAGCCCCGATGGGCCGAGTTCGTTCGTTGTGGCTCGGGGGCCGCGCGGGCCGTGGCGCCGTGTGCGCCCGCGCGAATCCCTCCGTGACGATCACCGGCCGATCGGCCGGTGATCGCTGCAGCGGTCGGTCAGTGGCGGCACGCCCGGCCCGCGCCGGCGCCGTCGGCCTTCGCCCGCAGGGCGCGCACCGCCTCGGCCGGGTCGCTCGCCCCGTAGACGGCGGACCCGGCGACGAAGACGTCCGCGCCGGCCTCGGCGCACCGCTCGATCGTGGCGTCCGAGACCCCGCCGTCGACCTGGAGCCACAGCTCCAGGCCGTGCTTGTCGATGAGCTGCCGGGTGCGGCGGATCTTCGGCAGCATGATGTCCAGGAAGGCCTGTCCGCCGAATCCGGGCTCCACGGTCATGATCAGGAGCATGTCCAGCTCGGGCAGGAGATCCTCGTACGGCTCGATCGGGGTGGCGGGCTTCAGCGCCATCGAGGCGCGGGCGCCCTTGGCCCGGATCTCCCGCGCCAGCCGCACCGGGGCCGCGGCCGCCTCCACGTGGAAGGTGACGGAACCGGCCCCCGCCTCGACGTACTGGGGAGCCCAGCGATCGGGGTCGGCGATCATCAGATGGCAGTCCAGCGGTGTCTCCGTCGCCCGGCTGAGGGACTCCACGACCGGCACGCCCAGGGTCAGATTGGGCACGAAGTGGTTGTCCATCACATCGACATGGAGCCAGTCCGCGCCCTCGACGGCTCTGGCCTCTTCCGCCAGGCGGGAGAAGTCGGCGGAGAGGATGCTCGGATTGATCTGTACGGCCATGGCCCAAGACTGCCATGCTCCGGGACGCTTCCCCGCCCCGGCCGGTGATCCGGTACAGACCAATCCGGCCGGGGAGCCGTCGAGTCCGCCCAAAACTCGCATTTCGGGCCGCGACCGGGGCTCTGGGGAGCGTTTCGGCGGGGACGCGGTCAGGCGGTGCGCCTCAGCAGGGCCAGATACATCGCGTCCGTCCCGTGCAGATGGGGCCAGAGCTGGACGTCCGGACCCTCGCCGAGCGCGGGCACGCCCGGCATCAGCGGTCTGGCGTCCACCCACTCGGCCTCGACGGGGGCGTTCCCGCCGCGGCCGCGCAGCACGTCCTCCACGACCACCCGGGTCTCGGCGAGATGCGGGGAGCAGGTGGCGTACCCGACCACTCCCCCGACCCGTACGGCCTTCAGGGCCTCCCGCAGCAGGGAGCGCTGGAGCGGCGCGAATCCGTCGAGATCCTCCGGACGGCGGCGCCAGCGGGCCTCGGGGCGGCGGCGCAGCGCGCCCAGACCCGAGCAGGGGACGTCCACGAGGACCCGGTCGAAGACGCCGGGCAGCCACGGCGGACGGGTGCCGTCGGCGGCGATGACCTGGTACGGACCCGGATTGCCGGTGAGCGACCGCTCCACCAGCCGGGCGCGGTGCGGCTGCTTCTCGGAGGCGAGCAGCGCGGCGCCGCGCTGGGCCGCGAGCGCCGCCAGCAGGGCGGCCTTGCCGCCGGGGCCCGCGCAGCCGTCGAGCCAGCGGGTGTCGGGGCCGTCGAGCGGGGCGTTGGCGAGGGCGGCGGCGACGAGCTGACTGCCCTCGTCCTGGACCCCGGCCCGGCCCTCGCGGACCGCTTCCACGGCGCCGGGCTCGCCGCCCTCGACCAGCCGTACGGCATAGGGCGACCAGCGGCCGGGCAGTCCGGCCTCCTCGTCGAGCGAGCCGAGCAGCTCGTCGGCGGTGGAGCGGCCGGGGCGGGCGACGAGGGTGACCTCGGGCCGTTCGTTGTCCGCCTCCAGCAGGTCCTCGATCCCGGCGCGGCCGCCGCCGAGCGCGTCCCAGAGCGCGGAGACGATCCAGCGCGGATGCGAGTGGACCACCGAGAGATGCTCCTCGGCGTCCGTGTCGTACGGCGGCGCGACCCGCTCCACCCAGGTGTCGAGGTCGTCCCGCGCGATCTTGCGCAGTACGGCGTTGACGAACTTGGCGCGGCCGTCGCCGAGCACCACCCGGGCCAGCTCCACGCTGGCGGAGACGGCGGCGTGGCTGGGGATGCGCGTGCCCAGCAGCTGATGGGCGCCGAGCGACAGCACGTCGAGCACCGGCGGGTCGACCTCGCGCAGCGGGCGGTCGACGCAGGAGGCGACGATCGCGTCGTAGGTGCCCTGGCGGCGCAGGGTGCCGTACACCAGCTCGGTGGCGAGCGCCGCGTCCCGCGCGTCGAAGTCGCCCTGCTCACGGGCCTTCTTCAGCAGCGGGGGCAGGACGAGGTTCGCGTACGCGTCGCGCTCGTCGACCGCCCGCAGCGCCTCGAAGGCGAGGATCCGCACGGGGTCCTTCTTCGGGCGGCGGTAGGGCTTGTGGGGTCGGCGAGGGCCGTGGGCGCGTGCCTGGTCGTTCAAAGGTGCTCCGCTGTGACAAGGGTCCGAACCCTGTAAGGGTAGTCCCCCGGCGCGGGGGGCGGCTCCGCGTGGTGAGCGGGGGCGTGCCGCGCCCGTAGTGGGGGGCGGCTCCGCGTCGCGAGCGAGGGCGTCCCGCGCCCGCAGTGGGGGGGCGGCTCCGCGTCGCGAGCGAGGGCGTCCCGCGCCCGTCCGGGGGGTGTGCGCGGGCGTGTGCGCCGGGGCCTGCCCGGACCCGGTTCACGACGGGCGCGCCCCGGGCTCCGGGATCCGCGCCGGGCCGCGCGCCGGTGCCCCGCGCCTCTACGCCGGGGCCCCGCCCAGGCACTCCCCGGGGGCGATACGGACGCCGCGCGCCCAGTCGGCCGCGCGCATCGGCTTCTTCCCCTGGGGCTGGACCCAGAGCAGTTCGACGGCGTGCGACCCGGTGCCGACGTGCACGTCGTTCTTGCCCGCGGCCAGCTCCCCGGGGGCGAGGCCGGCCCGGTCGGCGACCAGACCCACGGAGACCAGCTTCAGCCGTTCGCCGCGGAACTCGGTCCACGCGCCGGGGGCGGGCGTGCAGCCGCGGACGACGCGGTCGACGCGCAGGGCCGGGGCCCGCCAGTCCACCCGGGCGTCGTCGACGGTGAGCTTGGGCGCGAGCGACACTCCCTCGGCGGGCTGCGGCACCGCCGTGAGGGCGCCGTCCTCGATGCCGTCCATGGTGGCGGCGAGCAGTCCCGCGCCCGCGAAGGCGAGCCGGGTGAGCAGATCGCCGCTGGTGTCGGTGGGCCGGACCCGCTCGGTGATCACTCCGTAGACCGGGCCGGAGTCGAGCCCCTCCTCGATCAGGAAGGTCGCGGCCCCGGTCATCTCGTCCCCGGCGAGCACGGCGTGCTGCACGGGCGCCGCGCCGCGCCAGGCGGGCAGCAGCGAGAAGTGGAGATTGACCCAGCCCCGGGCGGGCACGTCGAGCGCGACCCTGGGCAGCAGCGCTCCGTAGGCGACCACCGGGCAGCAGTCCGGCGCGATCTCGCGCAGCCGGGCGAGGAAGTCCTCGTCACGGGGGCGGGCGGGCTTGAGCACCTCGATCCCGGCCTCCTCCGCGCGCTGGGCGACGGGGCTGGCGACCAGCTTGCGCCCCCGCCCGGCGGGTGCGTCCGGACGGGTGACGACGGCGGCCACCTCGTGCCGGTCGGAGGCGATCAGGGCGTCCAGTGCGGGGACGGCGACCTCGGGGGTGCCTGCGAAGACGAGCTTCATCGGTGCTGACTGCCTCTCAGGCGGACGGATGCGGTGAGCCGGTGACATGCGGGAACGGACCGGCGGCGGGTACGAGGACGAGCGGCGCACCAGTCTAGGGGGGATCACCGCAGGGGGCGTACGGACGCCCGCGCGCCCTGCGCGTACGCGCTTACGCCCCCGCACCGTGACCACATCGCCCGGTGGCGCGTTGGTCAAGAGAGATTGACCGAAGCGGGCCGCCCGTCGATGCGGTCCGACCCCCTTTCACCGCCGGTTCGAGAGGCTTCCCAATGGCCGACCACGCAACCCACGACGCCCAAGCCCGGGCAAGTCTGCACCTGTTGGTGCGGGACATCGAGCGGGTCCGCCGACAGGTGGACGCTCTGCGCACGCTCACCGCCCAGCTGGGCAATGTCTACCGCCCCCGCCGCTCCGGCCCGTCCGCCGGATTCGTCGTCTACGGCAGGGCCCCGGCCCCGACGGTGCGGCTCGCGCAGGAGCTGCGGGACAGCGTCGAGACGCTGGTCACGGCGGCCGTGGACTTCGACCGCTCGCTGGGCTTCTCGTGGGACGCGGTGGGCTCGGCGCTCGGGGTCACCAAGCAGGCGGTCCACCGCCGGTACGGCGCCCGCCGGGCCGGCCAGCCGTCGGTGACCGGGGAGGACCGGGCCATCGAGCCCGCCGCCACCCGGACCCTGCCGCCACCCGGCCTTCCGGCGACGGTGCCGGCCGCCCGCGCCATGCCGCCCCAGCACACGGCCGCCGCGCAGCCGCTCCACGACCCGGCCCGCCCGGGGGCCTTCCCCGGCCCGCGCAACGGCTGACCACCGCCCGCCCCCGGCCCCGCAACGGCTGACCACCGCCCGCCCCGGGCCCCGCGACGGCGGACCGCCGCCCCTCGCGGGGCGGCGGTCCGCTCAGCCGATGTCCAGGGGATCGACCCTGATCCGGACCTGGTCCGTGCCGCCGCGGGCGAGACGCGACGCCTGCGCCGACTTCAGGGCGGCGGCGAGCGCCGCCCCGCTGCCCGGGGGCACCCGCAGCAGAACCCGCTCCCACACCTCTCCCGGCGGCGGCTCCCCCGGCCGCCGGGGACGGCCGGGGGGCGCCGGTGGCAGCGGCACCGGCCCGAGGACCTCCACCTCGCCCGGCAGCTCCGCCGCGGTCATGAACGCCGCGACCACATCGGCGCGGCCGGTCACCGCCGCCATCCGGGAGACCGGGGGGAAGCCCAGCTCGGCCCGGTCCGCCAGCTCCCGCCGGGCGTGGCCGGTCGGATCCCAGCGGACCAGGGCCTGCACGGGCCGCAGGGTCGGCTCGGCGACGATCACCACCGTGCCCCCCTCGCCCTGGCCCCGGACCAGGGCCGCCGCGTCGATCCAGCGGCGCAGCGCGTCCTCGCCCGCCCGCAGATCGGGCCGGGTGAGCATCGCCCAGCCGTCCAGCAGCAGCGCCGCCGCATAGCCCCCCTCGGCGACGGGCTCCGCGCCGGGGGTGCTCACCACCAGCGCCGGCCGGGCGGGGACCGCGTCCAGCACATGATCACGCCCGGAGGTGCGGACGGGGACGGCGGGGAACGCCCGGCCCAGCTCCTCCGCCGTACGCCGCGCGCCCACGATCCGGGCCCGCAGCCGGGTGCTCCCGCACTCGGCGCAGTGCCAGTCCACCGCGCCGCGACCGCACCAGCGGCAGGTGAGATCCCGCTCGTCGGGGGCCTCCAGCGGTCCCGAGCAGTGCCGGCAGCGCGCGGGGGTGCGGCAGCGCTCGCAGGCCAGACGCGGCACATAGCCGCGCCGGGGCACCTGGACCAGCACCGGACCGGTGGTGAGCCCGTCCCGCACTACCTGCCAGGCGATGCTGGGGAGCCGGGCGGCGCGGGCCGCCTCGTCACGGGCGAGGTCGCCGTCGCCGACGGTGCGCACCAGGGGGGCGGCGCGGCGCACCTGCTCGCGGTCGGCGGTCAGGGGGCGGGCCCAGCCGCTCTCCACCAGCTGGGCCGCCTCCACCGTGCAACTGGCCGAGCCGAGCAGGAAAGCGCACCGCTCATGCGTCGCGCGCAGCTCCAGCACCTCGCGGACATGGGGGAAGGGCGCGTTCTCGTCGCTGTGGCTGGAGTCGCCGTCGTCCCAGACGGCGACCAGCCCGAGATCCCGTACGGGGGCGAACATCGCCGAGCGGGTGCCGACGACGGCCCGGACCGAGCCCCGGCTCACCGCGAGCCACTGCCGGTAGCGCTTCTCGGGGCCGGAGTCCGCCGTCAGCAGGGCGTGGCGGCCCGCGCCGAGGAGATCGGTCAGCGCGGCGTCGACCCGCACGGCCCGCCGGCCGTCGGGCACCACGACCAGCGCGCCGCGCCCCGACGCGAGCGTGGCGGCGACCGCGCGCGCCAGTTCGCCGGGCCACTCCGGGCCGGGCAGCGCGGTCCACACGGCCCTGGGCGCTCCCCCGGCCGCCAGGGCCTCCAGGAACGCCGCTCCCCGCCCGTACCGCTCCCAGCTCCCGGGCCCGGGCGGATCGGGCGGCGGCAGCGGCTCGGGCGACGGCCTGGACTCGGCGCGTCCGTTCCTCGGGGGGATGGCGAGCTGAAGGACGTCGGCGAGCGAGCCCGCGTACCGGTCGGCGACGGCGCGGGCGAGCGCCAGCATCTCCGGGCCGAGGACCGGCTCGGGCGAGACGACATAGGCGAGGGCGGCGAGGGCTCCCCCGTAGTCCGAATCGGCGCGGCGCTCGACGATGAAGCCGTCGATCAGACCGCCGCCCTCCCGCCGCCCCTCCCGCACCCGGTGCGCCCCGGCCCCGAACCGCACCCGCACCCGCACCCCGGGGCGCGCGTCGGCGTCCAGCTCCTCCGGCACCGCGTAGTCGAAGTACTGGTCGAGATGGAGCACCCCCTTGTTCACCACCACCCGCGCCACCGGCGACTCCTTCGCCAGCGCGGCCCCCCGCCACGTCCTCGGCTTCGCCTTCGGCACCTTCGCCCTGCGCACCGTCTCCCTGATCAGCGCAAGCTGCTCCGGCCCACCGGCGGTGGGCTCCTCAGACCGCTCATCCTCGCTGCTCACAGCCAAATTCCTACCAGACCCCACTGACAACGCCACCGGCCCGGGGGCCGCCGGGCACGGCCGAGGCCCCGGCGCCCCCCTCTGCGGGGGCGCCGGGGCCTCGTTCGTACGTCAGGGCTGAGGGCTAGAGGCCCACGGCCGTGCGGAGGGCGTCGACGCGGTCGGTGCGCTCCCAGGTGAAGTCGGGCAGTTCGCGGCCGAAGTGGCCGTAGGCGGCGGTCTGGGCGTAGATGGGGCGAAGGAGGTCGAGGTCGCGGATGATGGCCGCGGGGCGGAGGTCGAAGACCTCGGCGATGGCCTGTTCGATGCGCTCGGTGTCGACCGTGGCGGTGCCGAAGGTCTCGACGAAGAGGCCGACGGGCTCGGCCTTGCCGATGGCGTAGGCGACCTGGACCTCGCAGCGGGCCGCGAGGCCGGCGGCGACGACGTTCTTCGCGACCCAGCGCATGGCGTAGGCGGCGGAGCGGTCGACCTTGGACGGGTCCTTGCCGGAGAAGGCGCCGCCGCCGTGGCGGGCCATGCCGCCGTAGGTGTCGATGATGATCTTGCGGCCGGTGAGGCCGGCGTCGCCCATCGGGCCGCCGATCTCGAAGCGGCCGGTCGGGTTCACCAGGAGGCGGTAGCCCTCGGTGTCGAGCTTGATGCCGTCCTCGATCAGCTGGGCGAGGACGTGCTCGACGACGAACTCGCGGATGTCGGGAGCGAGCAGCGAGTCCAGGTCGATGTCCGAGGCGTGCTGCGAGGAGACCACGACCGTGTCGAGGCGGACGGCCTTGTCGCCGTCGTACTCGATGGTGACCTGGGTCTTTCCGTCGGGACGCAGATACGGGATGGTGCCGTTCTTGCGGACCTCGGAGAGCCGGCGGGAGAGCCGGTGGGCGAGGTGGATCGGCAGCGGCATCAGCTCGGGCGTCTCGTCGCAGGCGTAGCCGAACATCAGGCCCTGGTCGCCCGCGCCCTGCTTGTCCAGCTCGTCGCCCTCGTCGCCGGAGGCGGCGCCCGCGACGCGCTTCTCGTACGCCGTGTCCACGCCCTGGGCGATGTCGGGGGACTGCGCGCCGATGGAGACCGAGACGCCGCAGGAGGCGCCGTCGAATCCCTTCTTCGACGAGTCGTACCCGATGTCCAGGACCTTGTTGCGCACGAGGGTGGGGATGTCGGCGTAGGCCTTGGTGGTCACCTCGCCGGCCACATGGACCAGGCCGGTGGTGATCAAGGTCTCCACGGCGACCCGGGAGGTCGGGTCCTCCCGAAGGAGTGCGTCGAGGATGGTGTCGCTGATCTGGTCGGCGATCTTGTCGGGGTGACCCTCGGTCACGGACTCCGAAGTGAAGAGACGGCGGGACACATCGCTCCCTGGGGTTGCAGCGGCTGCTGGCTGATCATTGGCGGACCGGCAGGGGGCTGCGCCCCGCGACGTTCCATGACCAGTTTATCCGCCACCCCCCGGCTCCGAACCACCCGTCTCGCTTCGTGGAGGCGAATGGCCGTCGAGCGACGGTTGTAGCGAGAACCGGCCAGGACCCTCGCGGCCTGCGATCACGGGGCGTGGGGCCGGGCGACCGTCCGAAAACCCATGGGTGTGATGCCGCTCTCATCACTTTCGTCCGGATCGCCCGCCGACACACAGAATTCACGTGAGACGCGGCAGCACCAGGTCCCACACCGTGTCGGCGAGGGCCTCCTTGGGGCCGTACGGCACCGGGGTCTCCGCTCCGTCGGCGGCGAGCACGACCGCTTCGTTCTCCTCCGAGCCGAAGGTCTTGCGCTCCCCCACCTCATTGACCACCAGCAGGTCACAGCCCTTGCCGCGGAGTTTGCGGCGGCCGTTGGCGAGGACGTCGTCGGTCTCGGCGGCGAAGCCCACGATCACCTGACCGGCCCGGAGCCGTTCGGCGGACACCTCGGCGAGGATGTCGGGATTGCGGACCAGGGCGATGGGCGCCGGCTCCTCGCCGTCCTTCTTCTTGATCTTCCCGGTGGCGTATTCGAGAGGTCGGAAATCGGCCACGGCGGCGGCCATCACCACGGCGTCGGCCTCGGCGGCGGCCTTGATGACCGCCTCGCGCAGCTGGACCGCCGTGCCGACATGGATCACATCGACGCCGGCCGGGTCGGGCAGCTGGGTGTTGGCCTCGATCAGGGTGACCCTGGCGCCCCGGGCCGCCGCCGTGCGGGCGAGGGCGTACCCCTGCTTGCCGGAGGAGCGGTTGCCCAGATAGCGGACCGGGTCCAGCGGCTCGCGGGTGCCGCCCGCGCTGACCACGACATGGCGTCCGGCCAGGTCGGGGGCGAGATCGCCGCGGGCCAGCACCCGGCGGCAGACCTCGAAGATCTCGCCCGGGTCGGGCAGCCGCCCCTTGCCGGTGTCGACACCGGTGAGCCGGCCGACGGCGGGCTCGACGACGATCGCGCCGCGGCGGCGCAGCGTCGCCACATTCTCCTGGGTGGCGGGGTGCTCCCACATCTCGGTGTGCATGGCGGGGGCGAAGACGACCGGACAGCGGGCGGTCAGCAGCGTATTGGTGAGCAGATCGTCGGCGAGGCCGTGGGCCGCCTTGGCCAGCAGGTCGGCGGTGGCGGGGGCGACGACGACCAGATCCGCGCCCTGGCCGATCCGGACATGGGGCACCTCATGGACACCGGACCAGACCTCGGTGGCGGCGGGATGGCCGGATAGTGCCGCCCAGGTCGCCGCTCCGACGAAGTTCAGTGACGATTCGGTCGGTACGACCCGCACATCATGGCCGGATTCCGTCAGTCTGCGCAGCAGCTCGCACGCCTTGTAGGCGGCGATACCCCCGCTGACCCCCAGAACGATCTTCGGCTTGTCCACTGTGCCTCCCCGCACTCGCCCGGTCATGTCCCCATGAGACACCACAGGCCCGGCGGACATTCCGCCGGGCCTGTGGTCATTGAGCCGTACCGCGTACTTACTGGGCCGGGCCCTCGATGGCCTCGGAGGTCAGCAGACCCGCGTTGATCTCACGCAGGGCGATCGACAGCGGCTTCTCGTGGACATGGGTGTCGACGAGCGGACCGACGTACTCCAACAGGCCCTCGCCGAGCTGCGAGTAGTACGCGTTGATCTGACGCGCGCGCTTGGCCGCGTAGATCACGAGGCTGTACTTCGAGTCCGTGGCCTCGAGCAGCTCGTCGATCGGCGGGTTGATGATGCCCTCGGGCGCGGTGATGGAAGAGGACACGCTCTACCTTCCGAAGAATGGGAAAAGACCGAACGGTGTGAGGATCCTGGGGTCACTCCCCAGAAGACCCGGGAACGTCACTCCCCGGAAGACACCGTCATCAAGGCTAGCAGCTCACGCGCCACGTCCTCGACGGAGGTGTTGACCAGGGTGGTGTCGAATTCCGACTCGGCCGCCAGCTCCACCTTCGCGACGGTCAGCCGGCGCTCGATGACCTCGGGCGACTCGGTGCCCCGGCCGGTGAGCCGGCGCACCAGCTCGTCCCAGCTCGGCGGGGCGAGGAAGACCAGTCGCGAGTCCGGCATCGCCTGCTTGACCTGGCGGGCCCCCTGGAGGTCGATCTCCAGCAGTACGGGCTCACCCGACTCCAGGCGCTCCAGGACGGCGCGGCGCGGTGTGCCGTACCGATTGCCCGCGAACTCGGCCCACTCCAGCAGCTCGCCGTTAGCGATCAGCTTGTCGAATTCATCGTCGGAGACGAAGAAATACTGGACACCGTCGCGCTCGCCGGGGCGCGGCTTTCTCGTGGTGGCCGACACCGAGAGCCAGACCTCGGGGTGGACCTTGCGCATATGCGCGACGACCGTGCTCTTGCCGACCCCGGAGGGGCCGGAGAGCACGGTCAGCCGCGGACGTACCTCTACTGCCATGCAGCAGATTATCCAGGTTCCCGGGGGTGCCCGAGAACGTCAGGCGGGACCACCGCCGAACTCGCGCTCCAAGGACGCGATCTGATTGGAGCCGAGACCGCGCACCCGGCGGCTCTCGGAGATGCCGAGCCGCTCCATGATCTGCTTGGCGCGGACCTTGCCGACGCCCGGCAGGGACTCGAGCAGGGCGGAGACCTTCATCTTGCCGATGACGTCGTTCTCCTGGCCCTGCTTGATGACCTCGTGGAGCGAGGCGCCGGAGTGCTTGAGTCGATTTTTGACCTCGGCCCGCTCCCGGCGAGCCGCGGCGGCCTTTTCGAGCGCGGCTGCGCGCTGTTCAGGGGTAAGGGGCGGAAGAGCCACGCCTACGTCACCTCGGATGTCGAACTGTCGGATACGGACCGGTGAGGAACCTAGTCGCCCCACACCAGGGGAGCAACGAGCAACGCAGTGCACGTTCGCTCTTCGACGGAGACTAGCGGCCATCACCGCTCCAGTCAGCGAGAACAAGCGAAAAGTCCTGGTCAGCATCGACCGACCAGGACTTTTGCGACATTAGGGCTGTGATTTAAGCCAAGATTCTGTCAAGAGGGCGTGTACCTGCGGTGCTCCGGGGCCGCGGCGCGGCCCCGGAACGGCCCGGACTACCGGCCGGAGGCCGCCGAGACCGCCGTCCTGACCTCCTCGGCGAAGCGCTCCGCCGACTCCCTCAGCGCCGCCCGGTCCGGTCCGTGCCGCAGCACGCCCCGGCTCACGCTGGGCACCACATCGCCCACGGCCGCGCCGAAGACGCCCGGCAGATCGGCGGGCGTCGCGCCCTGGGCGCCGATGCCCGGGGCGAGCAGGGGACCGTTGATCGCCAGATCCACCCCGGCGTCGCCCAGCGTGGCGCCGACCACCGCGCCCACCGAGCCGAGCGGCCGGGCGCCCGCGTTCTCCGCGGCCATGTGGTCCAGCATCAGCTGGGCGAGCGAGCGCCCGTCGGCGGCGGTGGAGCGCTGGACCTCCGCGCCCTCCGGATTGGAGGTGAGAGCCAGCACGAAGACGCCCGAGCCGGACGCGGCGGCCGCGTCCAGCGCCGGGCGCAGCGAGCCGAAGCCGAGGTACGGGGAGACGGTCACCGCGTCGGAGAAGAGCGGGGAGGCGGGGTCCAGATAGGTCGCTGCGTAGGCGGCCATGGTGGAGCCGATGTCGCCGCGCTTGGCGTCCATGAGCACCAGCGCGCCCGCCGCCCGGGCCTCCTCGACGGCCTTCTCCAGGACGGCGACGCCCCGGGAGCCGAAGCGCTCGAAGAACGCGGACTGCGGCTTGAGGACGGCGACCCGGTCGGCCAGCGCCTCGACCGTCGTACGGGTGAACCGCTCCAGGCCGTTGACGTCGTCGCCGAGGCCCCAGTGGGTCAGCAGGGAGGGGTGCGGGTCGATGCCGACGCAGAGGGGGCCCCGGGTGTCCATGGCCTCCCGCAGCCGGGTACCGAAGGGGATCACGCGGCGGACTCCTTCGCGGCGGCGCCCTCGGCGGCCTCGGCGGCATCCCGGCGGACGCCGGCGCCGACGGCCTCGGCGAGGGTGGCGTACTCGCTGGCGGCCAGGCGCGCGGCCAGGCCCCGGTGGATGGAACGGCTCCAGAACGGGCCCTCGTAGATGAAGGCGCTGTAGCCCTGGACCAGGGTGGCCCCGGCGAGGATGCGCTGCCAGGCGTCCTCGGCGTTCTCCACGCCGCCGACGCCCACGAGGGTGATGCGGTCGCCCACCCGGGCGTACAGCCGCCGCAGGACCTCCAGGGAGCGCTCCTTGAGGGGTGCGCCGGAGAGGCCGCCGGTCTCGGCGGTCAGCGAGGACGGGGAGAGCAGTCCTTCGCGGCCGATGGTGGTGTTGGTGGCGATGATGCCGTCCAGGCCCAGTTCCAGGGCGAGGTCGGCGACGGCGTCGACGTCGTCGTCGGCGAGATCGGGCGCGATCTTGACCAGCAGCGGTACGCGCCGGGCGGTCACCGTGCGGTCGGCGGCCTCGCGGACGGCGGTGAGCAGCGGTCGCAGGGACTCGGTCGCCTGGAGGTCGCGCAGCCCGGGGGTGTTGGGCGAGGAGACATTCACCACAAGGTAGTCGGCGTGCGGGGCGAGCCGCTCGGTGGAGGTGACGTAGTCGGCGACGGCCTCGGCCTCGGGGACGACCTTGGTCTTGCCGATGTTGACGCCGACGACGCTCTTGAAGACGGGTCGCCGCTCGCCGAGGCGCTGGGCGACCGCGGCCGAGCCCTCGTTGTTGAAGCCCATTCGGTTGATCAGCGCCCGGTCGGGGATCAGCCGGAAGAGGCGCTTGGGGGGGTTGCCGGGCTGGGCGAGGGCGGTGACCGTGCCGATCTCGATGTGGTCGAAGCCGAGCATGGTCATGCCGTCGATGGCGACGGCGTTCTTGTCGAAGCCGGCGGCGAGGCCGAAGGGGCCGTGCATCCGCAGTCCGAGCGCCTCGGTCCGCAGCTCCTGGTGGCGGGGGGCGAGCAGGGCGGCGGCGAAGGTGCGCAGGACGGGGACGCGCGCGGTGAGGCGGATCCAGCGGACGGCCAGATGGTGGGCCCGCTCGGGGTCCATCCACCGGAAGACGAGGGCGAAGAAGAGTCGGTACATGGTGGGTGTCCTCATGAGGAGGGGGACACCGTTTCCGGTGTCCCCCGTGTGCCTCTGCTAGTCGCGGGCCTTGGTCAGGTGCTCGGCGTGTTCCTGGAGGGAGCGGACGCCGACGTCGCCCCGGCTGAGGGCGTCGATGCCCTGGACCGCCGCGGCGAGCGCCTGGACGGTGGTGAGGCAGGGGACGGAGCGGGCGACGGCCGCGGTGCGGATGTCGTAGCCGTCGAGCCGGCCGCCGGTGCCGTAGGGCGTGTTGACGATGAGGTCGACCGCGCCGTCGTGGATGAGCTGGACGATGGTCTTCTCGCCGTCGGGGCCCTCGCCCTCGCTGTGCTTGCGCACGACGGTGGCGCTGATCCCGTTGCGCTTGAGGACCTCGGCGGTGCCGGAGGTGGCCAGCAGCTCGAAGCCGTGGGCGACCAGCTCCCGGGCCGGGAAGATCATCGAGCGCTTGTCGCGGTTGGCGACGGAGATGAACGCGCGGCCCTTGGTGGGCAGGGGGCCGTAGGCGCCCGCCTGGGACTTGGCGTAGGCGGTGCCGAAGACGGAGTCGATGCCCATGACCTCGCCGGTGGAGCGCATCTCCGGGCCGAGGATGGTGTCGACGCCGCGGCCGTGGATGTCGCGGAACCGCGACCACGGCATGACGGCCTCCTTGACGGAGATCGGCGCGTCCATCGGCAGGGTGCCGCCGTCGCCCTCGCGCGGGAGCAGCCCCTCCGCCCGCAGCTCGGCGACGGTGGCGCCGAGCGAGATCCGGGCGGCGGCCTTGGCGAGGGGCACGGCGGTGGCCTTGGAGGTGAAGGGGACCGTGCGGGAGGCGCGGGGGTTGGCCTCCAGGACGTAGAGGATGTCCCCGGCCATCGCGAACTGGATGTTGATCAGTCCGCGGACGCCGACGCCGCGCGCGATGGCCTCGGTCGAGGCGCGCAGCCGCTTGATGTCGAAGCCGCCCAGGGTGATGGGGGGCAGGGCGCAGGCGGAGTCGCCGGAGTGGATGCCGGCTTCCTCGATGTGCTCCATGACGCCGCCGAGGTACAGCTCGTGGCCGTCGTAGAGGGCGTCGACGTCGATCTCGATGGCGTCGTCGAGGAAACGGTCCACCAGCACCGGGCGGGTGGGGCTGATCTCGGTGGACTCGGCGATGTACGAGGAGAGGCGGGCCTCCTCGTACACGATCTCCATGCCGCGGCCGCCGAGGACGTAGGAGGGGCGCACCAGGACGGGGTAGCCGATCTCGTCGGCGATGGCCTTGGCCTCGTCGAAGGTGGTGGCGGTGCCGTGCTTGGGGGCGGGCAGTCCGGCCTCGGCGAGGACGCGGCCGAAGGCGCCGCGGTCCTCGGCGGCGTGGATGGCCTCCGGCGGGGTGCCGACGACGGGGACGCCGTTGTCCTTGAGGGCCTGGGCCAGGCCGAGCGGGGTCTGGCCGCCGAGCTGGACGATCACTCCGGCGATGGGTCCGGCCAGCGACTCGGCGTGGACGATCTCCAGGACGTCCTCCAGGGTGAGCGGCTCGAAGTAGAGCCGGTCGGAGGTGTCGTAGTCGGTGGAGACGGTCTCGGGGTTGCAGTTGACCATGACGGTCTCGAACCCGGCGTCGGAGAGGGCGAAGGAGGCGTGGACGCAGGAGTAGTCGAACTCGATGCCCTGGCCGATGCGGTTCGGGCCGGAGCCCAGGATGATCACCGCGGGCTTCTCGCGCGGGGCGACCTCGCTCTCCTCGTCGTAGGAGGAGTAGAAGTACGGGGTCTTCGCGGCGAACTCGGCGGCGCAGGTGTCGACCGTCTTGTAGACGGGGCGGATGCCGAGCGCGTGGCGGACCTCGCGGACGACGTCCTCGCGCAGACCGCGGATGCCGGCGATCTGGGCGTCGGAGAAGCCGTGGCGCTTGGCGTCGGCGAGCAGCTCGGGGTGGAGCTTGTCGGCGGCGGCCAGCTCGTCGGCGTACTCCTTGATCAGGAAGAGCTGGTCGACGAACCACGGGTCGATCCGGGTCGACTCGAAGACCTCCTCGGGGGTGGCCCCGGCGCGGATGGCGGCCATGACGGTGTTGATCCGGCCGTCGGTGGGGCGCACCGCCTCGCGCAGGAGTTCGTCCTTGCTCCCGGCCCCGACGGGCGAGACGAAGTCGAACTGGCTGTCCTTCTTCTCCAGGGAGCGCAGGGCCTTCTGGAGGGCCTCGGTGAAGTTCCGGCCGATCGCCATGGCCTCGCCGACCGACTTCATGGTGGTGGTGAGGGTGGAGTCGGCGGAGGGGAACTTCTCGAAGGCGAACCGGGGGGCCTTGACGACGACGTAGTCGAGGGTGGGCTCGAAGGAGGCCGGGGTCTTCTCGGTGATGTCGTTGGGGATCTCGTCCAGGGTGTAGCCCACGGCGAGCTTCGCGGCGATCTTGGCGATGGGGAAGCCGGTGGCCTTGGAGGCGAGCGCGGAGGAGCGGGAGACCCGGGGGTTCATCTCGATGACGATGATCCGGCCGTCGTCCGGGTCGATCGCGAACTGGATGTTGCAGCCGCCGGTGTCGACGCCGACCTCGCGGATGATGGCGATGCCGATGTCGCGGAGCCGCTGGTACTCACGGTCGGTGAGGGTCATCGCGGGGG
Organism: Streptomyces sp. NPDC014894; assembly: GCF_043080985.1. Lineage (NCBI taxonomy): Bacteria > Bacillati > Actinomycetota > Actinomycetes > Kitasatosporales > Streptomycetaceae > Streptomyces > Streptomyces sp. NPDC014894. Next base: position 891,734 of record NZ_JBIBWD010000001.1, on the reverse strand, counting down.
CGACGGTGATCGAGTCGCCGGTGTGGACGCCCATGGGGTCGAAGTTCTCGATGGAGCAGACGACCACGACGTTGTCGTGTTTGTCGCGCATCAGCTCCAGCTCGTACTCCTTCCAGCCGAGGATCGACTCCTCCAGGAGGACCTCGGTGGTCGGGGAGAGGGTGAGGCCCTGGCCGGCGATGCGGCGCAGCTCCTCCTCGTCGTGGGCGAAGCCGGAGCCGGCGCCGCCCATGGTGAAGGAGGGGCGGACGACGACGGGGTAGCCGCCGAGGGTGTCGACGCCGCGCAGGACGTCGTCCATGGTGTGGCAGATCACCGAGCGGGCGGACTCGCCGTGGCCGATCTTCTCCCGTACGGCGTCGACGACGCCCTTGAAGAGGTCGCGGTCCTCGCCCTTGTTGATCGCCTCGACGTTCGCGCCGATCAGCTCGACGCCGTACTTCTCCAGTACGCCCTGCTCGTGCATGGAGATGGCGGTGTTCAGCGCGGTCTGGCCGCCGAGGGTGGGCAGCAGGGCGTCGGGGCGCTCCTTGGCGATGATCTTCTCGACGAACTCGGGGGTGATCGGCTCGACGTAGGTGGCGTCGGCGATCTCCGGGTCGGTCATGATCGTGGCCGGGTTGGAGTTGACCAGGATGACCCGCAGGCCCTCGGCCTTGAGGACCCGGCAGGCCTGGGTTCCGGAGTAGTCGAACTCGGCGGCCTGACCGATCACGATCGGGCCGGATCCGATGACCAGGACGGACTGGATGTCGGTGCGCTTAGGCACGCTGGCCCTCCATCAGGGAGACGAAGCGGTCGAACAGGTACGCGGCGTCGTGCGGGCCCGCGGCTGCTTCGGGGTGGTACTGGACGCTGAAGGCCGGCTGGTCGAGCAGCTGGAGGCCTTCGACCACGTTGTCGTTGAGGCAGACGTGGGAGACCTCGGCGCGGCCGTAGGGGGTTTCGGAGACCTGGTCGAGCGGTGCGTCGACGGCGAATCCGTGGTTGTGGGCGGTGATCTCGACCTTGCCCGTGGTGCGGTCCTGGACGGGCTGGTTGATGCCCCGGTGGCCGTACTTCAGCTTGTAGGTGCCGAAGCCGAGGGCGCGGCCGAGGAGCTGGTTGCCGAAGCAGATGCCGAAGAGCGGGGTCCTGCGCTCCAGGACCGCCTTGACGACGGTGAGGTCGGCGGTGGCGGGGTCGCCGGGGCCGTTGGAGAGAAATACTCCGTCGGGGCCGTCGGGGCCGACGGCGTAGACCTCGTCGGCGGTGGCGGCGGCGGGCAGGACGTGCACCTCGATGCCGCGTTCGGCCATCCGGTGCGGGGTCATGCCCTTGATGCCGAGGTCTATGGCGGCGACGGTGAAGCGCTTGGTCCCGATCGCGGGCACCACATAGGACTCGGCGGTGGCGACCTGCGCGGAGAGGTCGGCGCCGGTCATCTCCGGGGCCCGGCGGACGCGGGCGAGCAGGCTCTCGTCGTCGGCGCCGGCCAGGGCCGGGCCGGAGAAGACGCCGACGCGCATCGCGCCGCGCTCGCGGAGGTGGCGGGTGAGGGCGCGGGTGTCGACGCCGCTGATGCCGACGACGCCCTGACCGGTCAGCTCGTCGTCGAGGGTGCGCCGGGAGCGCCAGTTGGAGGGGACGCGGGCGGGGTCGCGTACGACGTATCCCGCGACCCAGACGCGCCGGGACTCGTCGTCCTCGTCGTTGACGCCGGTGTTGCCGATGTGCGGCGCGGTCATCACGACGACCTGGCGGTGGTACGAGGGGTCGGTGAGCGTCTCCTGGTAGCCGGTCATGCCGGTGTTGAACACCGCCTCGCCGAAGGTCTCCCCCACGGCCCCGTAGGCACGGCCGCGGAAGATGCGGCCGTCCTCCAGGACGAGTACGGCGGGAGCCTGGCCGGCTCCCCGGGTGGAGGTCGTCATCGTGCGCCTTCCGTCGTGTTGATCAGGTGGTTCAGGGTGGTGACCCACTCGTTGTGGCCGGCCGCGGCGTCGGAGCGGAAGCCGGAGTCGAGGAGGGTGTCGCCGTGCTCCCAGGTGATGATCAGGAGCCCGCCCTCGGCGAGGACCTTGCCCGCGATGCCCTTGTCGAGGCGGGCCTCGCGCAGGGCGGCCGAGGGGATGAGGAAGTCGGTCGCGCCCGGGCGCAGGACGGTCAGTCCGGCGTCGGTGAGGGTCAGCTCGACCCGGCTGCGGACGCCGAGGCCGTGGGCGACGATCCGGTCGAGCCACTGCCCGGCCGTGGTGGAGCCGTGGTAGCGGCCGGTCAGGGTCAGCCGGGCCTCGCCGGGCGTCTCGGGCACGGCGGGCAGCTCGGGCAGTCCCGACTGGAGACTGCCGCGCCACTTCCAGCCCTGGCGCATCAGCCAGTAGACGAGGGCGATGAAGAGCAGCAGCCCGACGACCCAGCCGATACGGGCCGCCCAGTCCGTCACCTCCGCCGACTTCTTCTCGGCGGCGAGGTGTGCTGCGATGTGGGTGAGTGATGTCACGCGAGTTTCCCGTCGAGTACCGTTGCCCGGCCCCGCAGGAAGGTGTGGGTGACGCGTCCCGGCAGCTCACGGCCCTGGTAGGGGGTGTTGCGGCTGCGGGAGGCGAAGCCCGCGGGGTCCACCGCTCCACGGTATGCCGGATCGACGAGCGTCAGGTTGGCGGGCTCGCCGACCGCGACGGGGCGGCCGTGTCCGGCCAGCCGGCCGATGGCCGCGGGGCGGAAGGACATCCGGTCGGCGACACCGGCCCAGTCGAGGAGTCCGGTCTCCACCATCGTCTCCTGGACGACGGAGAGAGCGGTCTCGAGACCGACCATACCCATCGCGGCCGCGCCCCACTCGCAGTCCTTGTCCTCGTGCGGGTGCGGGGCGTGGTCGGTGGCGACGCAGTCGATGGTGCCGTCGGCGAGCGCCTCGCGCAGGGCGAGCACGTCGGCCTGGGTGCGCAGCGGCGGGTTCACCTTGTAGACCGGGTCGTAGGTGCGGACCAGCTCGTCGGTGAGGAGGAGGTGGTGCGGGGTGACCTCGGCGGTGACGTCCCAGCCCTTGGACTTGGCCCAGCGGACGATCTCGACGGAGCCGGCGGTGGAGAGGTGGCAGATGTGGACGCGGGAGCCGACGTGCGCGGCGAGCAGGACGTCGCGCGCGATGATCGACTCCTCGGCGACGGCGGGCCAGCCGCCGAGGCCCAGCTCGGCGGAGACGACGCCCTCGTTCATCTGGGCGCCCTCGGTGAGCCGGGGCTCCTGGGCGTGCTGGGCGACGACTCCGTCGAAGGCCTTCACGTACTCCAGCGCCCGGCGCATGATCACGGCGTCGTCCACGCACTTGCCGTCGTCGGAGAAGACCTTCACTCCGGCGGCGGAGTCGTGCATCGCGCCCAGCTCGGCGAGCTGCTTGCCCTCCAGGCCGACGGTGACGGCGCCGACCGGCTGGACGTCGCAGTAGCCGGACTCCCGGCCGAGCCGCCAGACCTGCTCGACCACGCCGGCGGTGTCGGCGACGGGGAAGGTGTTGGCCATGGCGTGGACGGCGGTGAAGCCGCCGACGGCGGCGGCGCGGGTGCCGGTGAGGACGGTCTCGGAGTCCTCGCGGCCGGGCTCGCGGAGGTGGGTGTGGAGGTCGACCAGGCCGGGGAGGAGGATCTGGCCCGTCGCGTCGACGACGTCGGCGCCCTCGGCGGAGAGTCCGGCGCCGACCGCGGCGACGGTCTCGCCGTCGATCAGGACGTCCTGCGCCTCGCCGCCGAGCACCTGCGCGCCACGGATAAGGATCTTGCTCATGGTTACTTGGTCTCCTCGGTACGGGCGGAAGCGGTGGTGACGGCGGGCTCGGCGCCGCCGAGCAGCAGATAGAGGACGGCCATCCGGATCGACACGCCGTTGGCGACCTGCTCGACGACCGTGCAGCGGTCGGAGTCGGCGACCTCGGCGGTGATCTCCATGCCCCGGTTCATCGGTCCGGGGTGCATGACGACGGCGTGCGCGGGCATCCGGGCCATCCGGTCGGCGTCGAGGCCGTAGCGGCGGGAGTACTCACGCTCGGTGGGGAAGAAGGCCGCGTTCATCCGCTCGCTCTGGACCCGGAGCATCATCACGGCGTCGGAGTCGGGGAGCACCGCGTCCAGGTCGTAGGAGACGTCGCAGGGCCAGCTCTCGACGCCGACGGGGACCAGCGTGGGCGGAGCGACGAGGGTGACGTGCGCGCCGAGGGTGTTCAGCAGCAGGACGTTGGAGCGGGCGACCCGGCTGTGCAGGATGTCGCCGACGACGGTGATCCGGCGGCCGTCGAGGTCGCGGCCGAGGCCGGTGTCGCGGCCGACGAGCCTGCGGCGCACGGTGAAGGCGTCCAGCAGGGCCTGGGTGGGGTGTTCGTGGGTGCCGTCGCCCGCGTTGACGACCGCGCCGTCGATCCAGCCGGAGTTCGCCAGCCGGTAGGGCGCGCCGGAGGCGTGGTGGCGGATGACGACGGCGTCGGCGCCCATGGCCTCCAGGGTGAGCGCGGTGTCCTTGAGGGACTCGCCCTTGGAGACCGAGGAGCCCTTGGCGGAGAAGTTGATGACGTCGGCGGAGAGGCGCTTGGCGGCGGCCTCGAAGGAGATCCGGGTCCGGGTCGAGTCCTCGAAGAAGAGGTTGACGACGGTGCGGCCGCGGAGGGTGGGCAGCTTCTTGATCGGCCGGTCGGCGACGCGGGCCATCTCCTCGGCGGTGTCGAGGATGAGGACGGCGTCGTCACGGGTGAGGTCGGCGGCCGAGATGAGGTGGCGCTTCATCGAGGGGCTCCGATGTGTCGGGGAGAGGGCTCGCGGGGGCGGCCGCCGGGGTCCCTGCGCGGGGCGCTGGGGCATGCGGGCGCGCGGGACCCGCCGGGCGGCGGGGCCGGAGGGTCGGGGGGTGCTACTGCTCGCCGGCGGGGGCGGGGGCCGGCTCGCGGATCCCGAGCAGCACGGTGTCGCGGCCGTCCTCCTCGGCGAGCTGGACCTTGACGGCCTCCCGCAGCGAGGTGGGGAGGTTCTTGCCCACGTAGTCGGCGCGGATGGGGAGTTCGCGGTGGCCCCGGTCGACCAGGACGGCGAGCTGTACGGCGCGGGGGCGGCCGATGTCGCCGAGCGCGTCGAGGGCGGCGCGGATGGTGCGGCCGGAGAAGAGGACGTCGTCGACGAGGACGACGAGCCGTCCGTCGACGCCTTCGCCGGGGATCTCGGTGCGGGCGAGCGCGCGGGCGGGCCGCAGACGGAGGTCGTCCCGGTACATCGTGATGTCGAGGGAGCCGACCGGCGTCGGACGGCCGGTGATCTCCTCCAGCTTGGCGGCGAGCCGGCGGGCGAGATAGACGCCGCGGGTCGGGATGCCGAGCAGGACCACGTCGTCGGCGCCCTTGGCGCGCTCGACGATCTCGTGGGCGATACGGGTCAGTACCCGCGCGATGTCGGGGGCCTCGAGAACGGGCCGGGCCACATCGGAGCTGTGCGTGTCCATATGAAACGGACCTCCTTCTCCGCCTCACGGGACGGACCTTAAAGGACGTCTAATTTGCGTCGCCACCGTACCAGGGCCCGAGAGGCCGCCCGGCCGCCCCCCTGGCAGAATCCCGGAGCGGGAGCACCGCCCGGAAGCCGTCCCGATCATGACAAGAGACCGGTCCGGACCATTCGGCTTGACGCATCCAAGTAACGCTGCGTAACCTCACAGTGAGTTACCAGACTTCGTCCGGGGAGCTATATGTCCAGCGAATACGCAAAACAGCTCGGGGCCAAGCTCCGCGCGATCCGCACCCAGCAGGGGCTGTCCCTCCACGGCGTGGAAGAGAAGTCCCAGGGCCGCTGGAAGGCCGTGGTGGTCGGTTCGTACGAGCGCGGCGACCGTGCCGTGACCGTGCAGCGTCTGGCCGAGCTGGCGGACTTCTACGGCGTTCCGGTCCAGGAGCTGCTTCCCGGCACCACGCCGGGCGGGGCCGCCGAGCCGCCGCCGAAGCTCGTTCTGGACCTGGAGCGGCTGGCCCATGTGCCGGCCGAGAAGGCGGGCCCGCTCCAGCGCTACGCCGCCACGATCCAGTCCCAGCGCGGTGACTACAACGGCAAGGTGCTGTCGATCCGCCAGGACGACCTGCGCACCCTGGCCGTCATCTACGACCAGTCCCCGTCGGTCCTGACCGAGCAGCTGATCAGCTGGGGCGTGCTGGACGCGGACGCGCGGCGCGCGGTCTCCCACGAGGAGAGCTGAGTCCACTCCCGAGGCTGAATTCCGTCTCCGCCAGGATTGCGGAGAAACGTCACATCAGAAGGGCGGACCCGCCTGTAGCGGGTTCGCCCTTCCGTGCGTCCGGGGCCGGGACGCGGCGGCGGGGCCGTGGCGCGGTCTCGCGCGTGCGCGCGCCCGCGAGGGGGCTGACCGCCGTTCTGCGCGCTCCGCGTCACCGTCGGGGCACCGGGCTCGCACAGCCGTCCGACAGGGCGCGAGCGGGGCGTATGGGGCCCCTGAGGGAGCCGGGGCGGCAGGCGCTCCCGGCGGCGGACCGGACGCGGACCCGGTCGCGGGCACAGCTCGGCGGCCCGGACGGACGGGGAGACGGGCGAGGAGACGGACGGCGGCGGCGGGCGGGGAGACGGACGGCGGCGGGCCCGGAGCGGGCGACTCTCGTCACCGCTCCGGGCCCGCCGAGGCCACTCGCCCGCCGTCCGCTACTCGCGGCGCAGGTTGGGCTTGAGCTCCTTGAAGCGGCCGAGCATGCCGTTCACGAAGGAGGGCGACTCGTCGGTGGAGAACTCCTTGGCGAGCTGCACCGCTTCGTCGATCACCACCGCGTCCGGCGTCTCGTCCACCCACACCAGCTCATAGGCTCCGAGGCGGATGATGTTCCGGTCCACGACGGGCATCCGGTCGAGCTCCCAGTCGACCGCGTACGTGGAGATCAGGTCGTCGATCCGGGCCGCGTACCGCGCGTACCCCTCGACCAGCTCCATCGTGTACTCGGTCACCGGGGGCTGCCGGGTGTCGGTCCGTGAGTGGCGGATCCAGTCGGCGAGGACCGTCTGCACGGTCGCACCGCGCTGGTCGGCCTCGAAGAGGATCTGGAAGGCGCGCTTACGGGCCTTGTTGCGGGCGGCCACGGTTAGCTGTTCACCCGGCTGAGGTAGTCGCCGGAACGCGTGTCGACCTTGATCTTCTCACCGGTGGTGATGAAGAGCGGGACCTGCACGGTGAAGCCCGTCTCCAGCGTCGCGGGCTTGGTGCCCCCGGTGGAGCGGTCGCCCTGGACACCGGGCTCGGTCTCCTGGATGACCAGCTCGACGGCGGCCGGCAGCTCGACGTAGAGCACCTCGCCCTCGTGCGTGGCGACGGTGGCCGTGAAGCCCTCAATCAGGAAGTTCGCGGAGTCGCCGACGGCGGGGCGCGCGACATGCAGCTGGTCGTACGTCTGCATGTCCATGAAGACGAAGTAGTCGCCGTCCATGTACGAGAACTGCATGTCGCGGCGGTCGACGGTGGCCGTCTCGACCTTCACGCCGGCGTTGAACGTCTTGTCGACGATCTTGCCGGAGAGCACGTTCTTGAGCTTGGTGCGCACAAAGGCCGGGCCCTTGCCGGGCTTGACGTGCTGGAACTCGACGACGGACCAGAGCTGGTCGTTGTCGAGCTTGAGCACCATGCCGTTCTTGAGGTCGTTCGTGGAAGCCACGGTTGCGGAATCTCCTGGACTGACGCTGGTGGACGACCGGGGGCTACGACGGTGCGCGCTAGAGCGCGAGCAGCTCCTTGGTCGTGATGGTGAGTAGCTCGGGTCCGCCGTCCGCCTCCTGGCGCACGACGAGCGTGTCATCGATCCGGACCCCGCCCCGGCCCGGGAGGTGGACCCCCGGTTCGACGGTGACCGGCACGCAAGCGTCCAGTTTACCCATGGCGGCCGGGGCCAACTGCGGGTCCTCGTCGATTTCGAGGCCCACACCGTGCCCGGTGAGGGGTGCGAGGCCCTCTCCGTGGCCCGCGGCGCTCAGGATCTGGCGGGCCGCGTGGTCCACGTCGCGGTACGCCGCCCCGGGCGCCAGGGCCTCCCGGGCGGCCCGCTGCGCGGCGAAGACCAGGTCGTACAGCTCGATCTGCCAGTCCGCCGGGGAGGTGCCGATCACAAAGGTACGACCGATCTCACAGCGGTAGCCGCGGTAGTCCGCGCCGACGCAGACGGAGAGGAAATCGCCCTCCTCGACCCGGCGGTCGGTGGGGTGGTGGCCCCGGCGGCCGGAATTGGGTCCGGTGGCGACGGAGGTGGGGAAGGCCGGGCCGTCGGCCCCGTGGTCGATCAGCCGCCGCTCCAGCTCCAGGGCGAGATGGCGCTCGGTGCGGCCGACGAGGATCGACTCCAGCAGTTCGCCCAGCGCCTGGTCGGTGATCTCGGCGGCGATCCGCAGACAGGCGATCTCCTCCTCGTCCTTGACGATGCGCAGCTGCTCCACGGCGAGGCCCAGGTCCGCGAGGCGCAGCCGGGGCGCGACGGAGCGCACCGCCCGGTGGCGGGCGACGGTGAGGTGGTGCTCCTCGACGGCGAGCGACGACTCCCCCGCCGTACGGGCCAGCTCGGCGGCGGCGACGGCGGGATCGCCCCCGGAGGCGGGCAGCACCGTCAGCCGCAGCCCCTCGTCGGGGCGGCCGCCCGCCGTGTCGCCTGCGGAGGTGCGGGGGCACAGCAGAACGTCCTCGGCGGGACCGAGCAGCAGGACCGCCCCGGGGGGCGCGCCGCCGGCGAGATAGCGCACATTGGCGGGCCGGGAGACGAGGGCCCCGGCGCCGCCGGTGGCGGCACACCGGTCGCGCAGCCGGTCACGGCGGACCCCATACACCTCAGACATGCCCCGATCGTACGAGCGGGCGGGCCGCTCGGCCCGGTCAGCGCGTCCGACCGGGGGTGTGCCCGGCCGGGCCGGGCGCGCGGGCTACCAGGCCGGGGGGCTCGCGACGGCGCGGGAGAGGACGTCGTCGAGGACGCGGGCGGTGGTCTCGACGTCGTACGCCGAGTTGTCGATGATCGGCAGGCCCGATCCGTACCAGCCCGCCATGCGGCCGTGGATGGACGCCACCTCCTCGTCGGAGAGTCTGCGATTGCCGCTGCGCTCCGCGTTCCGCTCCAGGACGATCTCCAGTCCGGGCAGCAGGACGACGGGCAGCAGTCCGGGGCCCACATGGCGCTTCCAGCCGCCGAGGCCGACGACGGGGCGGTCGGGGAAGACCGCGTCGTCGAGGATGCAGGAGATTCCGTTGGCCAGGAAATTGCGCGCGGCGAAGCCGCAGGTGCGGCGGGCGAGGCGGTACTGGGCCTCGGAGTGGTCGTTCCAGCCGGACTGGGGGTCGGCGAAGCCGGAGCAGACCCATTCGCGGACGTCGTCGAGGCTGATGTGGGCGGTGGGGACGCGGCGGCGGGTCGCCCAGTGCCGGGCCACGGTCGTCTTGCCCGCGCCGGCCGGGCCGATCAGCAGGACGGCGAGCGGGGCGGTGCCGGAGCCGTTGTCCGCGCGGGGGGCGGGGAGCGGGACCGGGCCGCCCGGGGGCAGCCGTACCTGGCCCGTGCCGTCGCCCGGGGGCGGTCCGGCGGGCGGGGTCCAGCCGGGGGGCGCTCCGGCGGCCGGAGGGGACTGAGGCTGCGGGGGCGGTGGCTGTGGGGGGCCCGGGGGCGGGCCGGGCGGGCCGCCGCCGTGCGTCCATCCGGCCGATCCGTGCCCCGGTCCGTGGGGCGGCGGCAGCGGGGCCCCCACTGCGTGCTGCATCCGGTGCCACTCCGTCTCGTACGGCTGACGCTGGTCAGGCGGAAACTCGGCTGTCATTGCCCTCGAACGGTACCCTCCGGGCGCGCCGTGAATCTCCGCCGATCCCGGCCCCCGCCCGGAGAACGCACGGCCCCGCCCCGAAGTGCCCGCGGGATCCGGCCCCGGCGGACCGCCTCGCGGGACGATCCGCCGGGAGGACGCCCCGGTGCCCGGCCGCCCGGACCGGGAGGCCGCCCCGGCGCCCGGACCGGAGCGGAGGCGACGCCCGGACCGGGAGCCGAGGCGGCGCCCGGACCGGGAGCCGAGGCGGCGCTCAGGCCGAGAGTTCCTCGGCGAGGGCGCGCAGGGCCAGCCGGTAGGAGCCGATGCCGAAGCCCGCGACGGTGCCGCTGGCGACGGCGGCGACCACCGAGGTGTGGCGGAAGGTCTCCCGGGTGTACGGGTTGGAGATGTGCACCTCGATCAGGGGCGCGGTGCGCTGGGCCGCCGCGTCCCGCATCCCGTACGAGTAGTGCGTGAAGGCCCCGGGGTTGAGCACCACCGGAATCGAGCCGTCCGCCGCCTCGTGGAGCCAGCGGATCAGCTCGCCCTCGTCATTGGTCTCGCGGACGTCCACGTCCAGACCCAGCTCCCGGCCGAGCGCCTGGCAGCTCTCCACCAGACCGGCGTAGGAGGTCGCGCCGTAGACGTCGGGCTCCCGGGAGCCGAGCCGGCCCAGATTGGGGCCGTTGAGGACCAGTACCCGGCGGGTCACGCCGAGACCTCCCCGTACGCGGCGAGCAGGACGGCCGGGTCGGGGCCCTCCAGCACGGTGGGCCTGGCCACGCCGTCCAGGACGATGAAGCGCAGCAGGTTCCCGCGCGACTTCTTGTCGACCTTCATGGTCTCCAGCAGCTTGGGCCACTGGTCGCCCCGGTAGGTCAGCGGCAGTCCGACCGACTCCAGGACGGCGCGGTGCCGGTCGGCGGTCGCGTCGTCCAGCCGTCCGGCCAGCCGGCCCAGCTCCGCCGCGAAGACCATGCCGACGGAGACGGCCGCGCCGTGCCGCCACTTGTAGCGCTCGTTCTTCTCGATGGCGTGGGCGAGGGTGTGCCCGTAGTTGAGGATCTCGCGCCGGCCGGACTCCTTGAGATCGCCCGAGACGACCTCGGCCTTCACCCGGATGGAGCGGACCATCAGCTCGGTGGTGTGCTGCCCGGCCGGGGAGCGGGCTCCCTCGGGGTCGGCCTCGATCAGGTCCAGGATCACCGGGTCGGCGATGAAACCGGACTTGATGATCTCGGCGAGACCGCTGACGTAGTCGTTGACCGGCAGCGAGTCGAGGGCGGCGAGGTCGCAGAGGACTCCGGCGGGCGGGTGGAAGGCGCCCACGAGGTTCTTGCCCTCGGCGGTGTTGATGCCGGTCTTGCCGCCGACGGCCGCGTCGACCATGCCGAGCACCGTGGTCGGGACCGCGATCCAGCGCACCCCGCGCAGCCAGGTGGCCGCGACGAAGCCCGCGAGGTCGGTGGTGGCCCCGCCGCCGACGCCGACGATGACGTCGGTCCGGGTGAAGCCCGTCTGGCCGAGCGCCTTCCAGCAGTACGCGGCGACCTCGGCGGTCTTGGACTCCTCCGCGTTCGGCAGCTGGATCGCGATGGCCTCGTATCCCTGGGACGCCAGATCCTCGCGGATCGCCTCCCCGGTGTCGGCCAGCGCCTCCGGGTGGAGCACGGCCACCCGCTGGGCCCGGCCGATCAGCCCCGGAAGCTCGCCGAGGAGCTGCCGGCCCACCAGCACCTCGTACGGGTCGGTGCCTTCCGTGCCCGCGACCTGGACTCGGGTCACTGACTGCTCGGTCATGCGTCGTTCAGCTCCAAAGCGTCGAGGACCGCCTGGGCGACCTCTTCGGGGGTGCGTTCATCGGTGGCCACGGTCACCCGGGCCACCTCGGTGTACAGCGGGCGGCGGGCGTCCATCAGCTCCCGCCACTGGCGGCGCGGATTGACGGCGAGCAGCGGACGGGCCTGGTTGAGACCGGTGCGCCGGACCGCCTCCTCCACCTCCAGGGAGAGATAGACCACGGTCAGCCCCTTCAGCAGGGCGCGGGTCGACTCGTCCAGGATCGCGCCGCCGCCGAGGGCGAGCACGCCGGTGTGCCCGGCGACCGCCTCCCGTACGGCGTCGCGCTCCAGCTCACGGAAGCGGGCCTCGCCCTCGTCCACGAAGAGGTCCGCGATCTCGCGGCCCTGGGCGGCGACGATGTCCCCGTCGGTGTCCCGGTAGGGCACCCCCAGCCGCTGGGCGAGCAGCTCGCCCACGGTCGACTTGCCGGATCCCATGGGCCCGACCAGGACGATCACCGGAACGCTCACCGGATGTTCAGATTCTCGAGGTACGAGGTGACATTGCGGCGGGTCTCGGTGACGCTGTCGCCGCCGAACTTCTCGGCGACGGCGTCGGCGAGCACCAGGGCGACCATGGCCTCGGCGACGATGCCGGCGGCGGGCACGGCGGCGACGTCGGAGCGCTGGTGGTGGGCGGCCGCGGCCTCGCCGGTGGTGATGTCGACGGTGGCCAGCGCCTTGGGCACGGTCGCGATGGGCTTCATCGCGGCGCGCACGCGGAGCAGCTCGCCGGTGGACATGCCGCCCTCGGTGCCGCCGGAGCGGCCGGAGGTGCGGCGCAGTCCGTCGTCGGTGGCGACGATCTCGTCGTGCGCCCGGGAGCCGGGGACGCGGGCCAGCTCGAAGCCGTCGCCGAGTTCGACGCCCTTGATGGCCTGGATGCCCATGAGGGCGGCGGCGAGGCGGGCGTCGAGCCTGCGGTCCCAGTGGACGTGCGAGCCGAGGCCGACCGGGACGCCGTAGGCGAGGACCTCGACCACTCCGCCGAGGGTGTCGCCGTCCTTGTGGGCCTGGTCGATCTCCGCGACCATCGCCCGGCTCGCGTCCTCGTCGAGGCAGCGGACCGGGTCGGCGTCGAGCTTCTCCACGTCGGCGGGGGTGGGCAGGACGCCGTAGGGGGCCTTGGCGCCGGCCAGCTCGACCACGTGGGAGACGATCTCGATGCCGGCCGTCTCCTTGAGGTAGGAGCGGGCGACCGCGCCGAGCGCGACCCGGGCCGCGGTCTCCCGGGCGCTGGCGCGCTCCAGGATCGGACGGGCCTCGTCCAGGTGGTACTTCTGCATCCCGGCGAGGTCGGCGTGGCCGGGCCGGGGCCGGGTGAGCGGGGCGTTACGGGCGAGCGCCGCCAGCTCGTCGGGGTCGACGGGGTCGGCCGCCATGACCTTCTCCCACTTCGGCCACTCGGTGTTGCCGACCATGACCGCCACCGGGGACCCCATGGTCAGGCCGTGGCGTACGCCGCCGATGAAGGTCACCTCGTCGCGCTCGAACTTCATCCGCGCGCCCCGCCCGTAGCCGAGCCGACGCCGCGCGAGGTGGTCCGCCACCATCTCGGTGGTGATGGGCACACCGGCGGGAAGACCCTCCAGCGTCGCCACCAGTGCGGGTCCGTGGGACTCCCCCGCCGTCAGCCAACGCAACCTGCTCAACGGTGCTCCTCTGCTCGCGCCTCCACATGCAATGGCGCGACCGGGTGCGCGGCCCTGGCCCGCCTGGGTCGATCCTCCCATGTCCGGCGGGGTGCGCGGCTCTGAGGTCCAGCTGCCGGACGGCGGCGCGGCGGCCCGTGCCGTCAGCTCCCGCCCGGTCGCGGGGCGCGGGCACCGGGGGAATCCGCGCCTCCGGGGGCGCGGGGCGAGGGCGTCGCGGGCCGGGGGAACGGCCGGGGCGCGTAGGCGCCGAGGTAGTCCGCGCCGCTCAGGCCGTCGGTGCCGGGGGCCGGGCGGACGGACCGGTCCGCGCGCCGGGCGGCGAGCCGGCTCCGCAGCGCGCGCACCCCCACGACCGCGACGACCAGGGCCGTCAGGGCGAGCGCGGGGATCTCCAGCCAGTCGGGCAGAAAGGCGGTGATCACCTCGACGACGTCGAGAATCCTGCTCACCGCCGCCGCCCGCGGCTGCCCGGTGTCCATTCCCGCCCCCGTCACCCCGTGGTCAACACCGGTAATTCTACCGGGATTCGAGCGCCCGTTCGCCTGCCGCCCGCATCACGGCGAGCGGCGCCGGGGAGCGCCCGGTGACTTGCTCGACCTGGAGCACCGCCTGGTGGACCAGGAGGTCCAGCCCGCTGACGACGGCTCCGCCGCGCGCCGACCAGGCCCCGGCGAGGGCGGTGGGCCAGGGGTGGTAGAGCACGTCGAAGAGGGTGCCGGGCCGCTCGGGGACCCGCGCCGCCAGGGCGTCGGTGGATCCGGCCGGGGTGGTGGCGACGACCAGGGGCGCGTTCAGGGCCTCGGCCGCGTCGGCCCAGTCGGCGGTACGCACCCGGACGCCGAGCCGCTCGCCCCAGCCGCGCATCTCGGCCGCCCGGGCCTCGCTGCGGACATAGGCGGTGACCGGTCCCTCGCAGATCCGGGAGAGCGCGGCGAGCGCGGAGGACGCGGTGGCCCCGGCGCCGAGCACGGCGGCGCTCTCGACCGTGCCGACGCCGCGCTCGCGCAGGGCGGCGAGCATCCCGGGGATGTCGGTGTTGTCGCCGAGCCGGCGGCCGTCCGGGGTGAGGACGACGCTGTTCACGGCCTCCACCGAGGCCGCGATCCCGGTGACCTGGTCGAGGAGCGGGATGACGGCACGCTTCAGGGGCATGGTCAGCGACAGCCCGGCCCAGGAGGAGTCCAGCTTGTCGAGGAAGGCGGGCAGCTCCTCCTCGGTCACCTCGTGCCGGTCGTACGTCCATCCGTCGAGGCCCAGCGCCGCGTAGGCGGCGCGGTGGAGCACCGGGGAGAGCGAGTGCGCGATGGGCGATCCGAGTACCGCGGCGCGGTGTGCCGCCTTCGGCCCGGTGTGCTCATCCGACGCCCGATTCATTGAACTTTTCCTTCAGCTCCAGGAATTCGTCATGCGTTTTGGCGAATTCCGTCTTGTTCATTCCGTCCGTGGCCACGAAATACATCCAGCCGTCGGACGTCGGGCTGAGCGCTGCTTCCAGCGCTTCGATTCCGGGGTTTCCGATGGGTCCGGGGGTGAGACCCTCGTGGTAATAGGTGTTGTACAGGTCCGGATTGCTCTTGATCTCGGACTCGCTGATCTTGATCTCGCTCTGGCCCTGCAAGTAGTTGAAGGCGGAGTCGAATTGGATCTTCCGGTTGGTCTCGGTGTTGTCCGGCTTGAGGCGGTTGTAGATGACCTCGGCCATCTTCCGGAAGTCGTCGTCCGTCTTGCCCTCGGCCTGCACCAGACTCGCCGCCGTGATGAGCTGCCACGGTCCGTCGAGTTTGAGTTTCCTGGCCTCGGCCTCCAGATCGATACGGCCGTATTCCTGGTTGGCGCGGGCGACCATCTTACGGAGGACCTTCTCCGGCTTGGTGCCCTTGGCGACCGGATAGCTGGCCGGGAAGAGGAATCCCTCCAGCGGGTCCTTGAGGTTGGGGCGGCCCTTCGCCCAGTCGGGCAGCCCGAGGTCCTTGGCCTGCTCCTGGGCGACCTTCTTGGTCGAGCCCGACTCCAGCCCGAGCCTGGTGTCGATCTGCTCGTACACCCAGGCGTTCCGCTTGCCCTCGGGGATGATCAGGGCGCTGCGGCTGGCCGGGCTGAGCATCAGCTTCACCGCGCTCGCCGCCGACATCTCCTTCTTCAGGGTGTACACGCCCGCCTGGATCGACTTGCCCTGGGGGTTGTTGCCCTGCGCGGAGACGAAGGCGTCGACGCTCTTGACGACGCCCGCCTTCTTGAGCACCTGGCCGATGGCGAAGCCGGCGGAGTGCGGGGGGATCTCGACCTGGACGGTGCCGCTGCCCGCGCCGGAGTAGTCGGGGGCCTCGCCGAACTTGCCCTGCCAGAACTGGTAGCCGAAGTAGGAGACGCCGCCGAGGCCGCCCACCAGGACCACGGCGACGACGAGACAGGCGATGCCGTTGCGGCCCTTCTTCTGCTTCTTGGTCCGGCCGCCGCGACCGTCCCGGCCGTCGCCGCCGGACCGCCGGGAGCCGCCCGGCTCGGGGTCCGCGTCGCCGGAGCCGTCGTCACCGGTGAAGAAGGGGTGCTTCTCGGCCTCCGGCTCCGCCTCCCAGTCGTGCTCGCCCTCGGCGGCGGGCTCGGGCTCGGCGGGCCGGCGGGCGGGGGGCTCGGGCGGCGGATAGGCGTCGGGCGTCCCGTAGAGATCGGGCGTCTCGGCCTGGTACGGGGCGCTCTGGGCGGGGTCGTAGGCCAGCCCGGTCTGCTGCGCGGCGTCCCACCCGCCGGCGGCGTACTGGTGCTCGGTGTACTGCTGCTGGTACGGGTCCTGCTGCGAGCCGTCGCCGTACTGCTGCTGAGGCTGCTGGGCGTGCTGCCGGCCCTGCGCCTGCTGGTGGCCCTGCTGCGGCTGCTGGGCCTGGTGGCCCTGGGCCTGCTGCTGGTGCTGGACCTGCTGCTGCTCGTGTTGCTGCTGGTACTGCTGCTGCTCGTGCTGCGGGACGGCTCCGTACTGCTGTTCGCCGTAGGAGTGGCCGTCGTGGGGCTGACCGGCGGCGTACTGCTGGTTCGCGTAACCCTGCTGGTACGGGTCCCCCTGCACGGCTTCGTACCCCTGCTGCGGCTGCTGGGCCTGCTGCGTGCCGTGGGCGGTGTTCCGGCCGTCCGGGGCCTGGTGACCTGTCCACCCCTGGTCCCCGTACAACGGGTCCTCCGGATGCCACGGTGCGGAGCCTGGGCCCCGTCCATATTCAGTCATCGTTCCCCAAACAGCCGCGAGGGGGCCGGACGGTCCGCCTCTACGTTGTGCGGCGGCTGTTCGAACACCGCCGCATCGCGCGGAACGTTACCGTATCGCGATCAGACAACCACTTCGACGGACTCGCCGGGCGGCGCCCCAGACGCCCGCTCGGACTCCAGAGCGTTCTGAAGGATCACCACAGCGGCAGCCTGGTCGATCACAGAGCGGCCCTTTTTGGACTTCACGCCCGAGGCGCGGAGCCCCTGGGCCGCCGTTACTGTGGTCATCCTCTCGTCCATGAGCCGGACCGGCACCGGGGCGATGCCCCGGGCCAGCTCCTGGGTGAACGCACGGATCTTGAGGGCCGCCGGGCCCTCCCCGCCGCTGAGCGAGCGGGGCAGCCCGACCACGACCTCCAGCGGCTCGTACTCCTCGACGAGCTGCCGCAGCCGCCGGTGGGCGGCCGGGACATCGCGCCCCGGCACGGTCTCCACCGGGGTGGCGAGGACCCCGTCGGGGTCGCACGAGGCGACCCCGATCCGGGCGTCCCCGACGTCGAGCGCGAGACGGCGTCCTCGTCTCACGAGTGATCGGCCACCAGTCGCTCCACGGCGGCGATGGCGTCGCCGACGGCCTCCGCGTTCTGACCGCCGCCCTGGGCGACGTCCGGCTTGCCGCCACCGCCGCCGCCGAGGGTCTTGGCGGCGGCGCGCACCAGGTCACCGGCCTTGAGACCGCGCTCGCGCCCGGCCTCGTTGGTGGCGATGACGGTCAGCGGACGGCCGCCCGCCACGGTGAACAGGGCGACGACGGCCGGCCGGCCGGCGGGGATGCGGCCGCGGACGTCGAGGACCAGCTTGCGCAGATCGTCGGCCGAGGTGCCGTCCGGCACCTGCCCGGTGACCAGGGCGACCCCGCGGACGTCCCGGGCGCCCTCGGCGAGCCCGGCGGCGGCCTGGAGGACCTTCTCCGCGCGGAACCGCTCGATCTCCTTCTCGGCGTCCTTCAGCTTGGCGAGCATGCCGGAGATCTTCTCGGGCAGCTCCTCCGGACGGCCCTTGACCAGCTCCTGGAGCTGGGCGACGACCGTGTGCTCCTTGGCGAGGAAGTTGTACGCGTCGACGCCCACCAGGGCCTCGATCCGGCGCACGCCGGAGCCGATCGACGACTCGCCGAGCAGCTTCACCAGGCCCAGCTGGGCGGTGTTGCCGACATGGGTGCCGCCGCACAGCTCCTTGGAGAAGTCGCCGATGGTGACGACCCGGACCCGCTCGCCGTACTTCTCGCCGAACTCGGCGATGGCGCCCTGCTTCTTGGCGTCGTCGATGGACATGACCTCGGCCTGGACGTCCAGCTCCCGGGAGAGGACCTCGTTGATCCGCTGCTCGACATCGGTGAGGACCGTGCCGGGCACGGCCGAGGGCGCGCCGAAGTCGAAGCGGAAGCGGCCGGGCGAGTTCTCCGAACCGGCCTGGGCGGCGGTGGGGCCGAGCGCGTCGCGCAGCGCCTGGTGGGTCAGATGGGTGGCGCTGTGGGCGCGGGCGATGGCCCGGCGGCGCTTGTCGTCGATGGCCGCGTAGGCGGAGGCGCCGACGGTGACCTCGCCGACCTGCACCGATCCCTTGTGCACGGAGACGCCGGGCACCGGCTGCTGGACGTCGCGCACCTGGATGACGGCGCCCGAGTCGAGCTTGATACGGCCCTGGTCGGCGAGCTGGCCGCCGCCCTCGGCGTAGAAGGGGGTGCGGTCGAGGACGACCTCGATCTCGTCGCCCTCGGAGGCGGCGGGCGAGGGCACTCCGTCGACCAGCAGGCCCACGATGGTGGTCTCGCCCTCGAGGGAGGTGTAGCCGGTGAACTCGGTGGCGCCGGAGGCGTCGGCGACCTCGCGGTAGGCGGAGAGGTCGGCGTGGCCGGTCTTCTTGGCCCGGGCGTCGGCCTTGGCCTTGTCGCGCTGCTCGGTCATCAGCCGGCGGAAGCCGTCCTCGTCGACGCTCAGGCCCTGCTCGGAGGCGATCTCCAGGGTGAGGTCGATCGGGAAGCCCCAGGTGTCGTGGAGCAGGAAGGCCTTGTCGCCGGCGAGCACCTTGCCGCCGCCGGCCTTGGTGTCGGTGATGGCGGTGTCGAGCACATTGGTGCCGGCGTTGAGGGTCTTGAGGAAGCGGGCCTCCTCGGCCAGCGCCACGCCCTCGATCCGCTTCCGGTCGGTGATCAGTTCGGGGTACTGGACGCCCATGGTCGAGATGACGGCGTCGGCCAGCTCGGCGACGACCGGCCCGGTGGCCCCGAGGAGGCGCATGTTGCGGATGGCGCGGCGCATGATGCGGCGCAGCACATAGCCGCGGCCCTCGTTGCCGGGGGTGACTCCGTCGCCGATGAGCATCACGGAGGTGCGGATGTGGTCCGCCACCACGCGCAGGGAGACGTCGGTGCCGTGCTCGGCGCCGTAGCGCACGCCGGTCAGCTCGGTGGCCCGGTCCATGACGACCCGCAGGGTGTCGGTCTCGTACATGTTCTGTACGCCCTGGAGGATCATGGCGAGGCGTTCGAGGCCGAGGCCGGTGTCGATGTTCTTCGACGGCAGCTCGCCGAGGATGGGGAAGTCCTCCTTGCCCTCGCCCGGACCGCGCTCGTACTGCATGAAGACCAGGTTCCAGATCTCCACATAGCGCTCGTCGTTGACGGCGGGGCCGCCCTCTTCGCCGAACTCGGGGCCCCGGTCGTAGTTGATCTCGGAGCAGGGGCCGCAGGGGCCGGGGACGCCCATGGACCAGAAGTTGGGGCCCATGCCCAGGCGCTGGATGCGCTCGGCGGGGACGCCGATGACGTCGCGCCAGATCTGCTCGGCCTCGTCGTCCTCCTTGTAGACCGTGATCCACAGGCGCTCGGGGTCGAGGCCGTAGCCGCCGTCGGCCTGGGAGCCGGTGAGCAGCTCCCAGGCGAGCTTGATGGCGCCTTCCTTGAAGTAGTCGCCGAAGGAGAAGTTGCCGCACATCTGGAAGAAGGTGCCGTGGCGGGTGGTCTTGCCGACCTCTTCGATGTCCGGGGTGCGGACGCACTTCTGCACGCTGGTGGCGCGCGGGGCGGGCGGCTTGGCCTCGCCGAGGAAGTAGGGCTTGAAGGGGACCATGCCCGCGGGGACCAGCAGCAGAGTCGGGTCGTCCGCGATGAGCGACGCCGAAGGCACGACGGCGTGCCCGCGCTCCTCGAAGAAGCTCAGCCAGCGGCGGCGGATTTCAGCCGACTCCATCAGTGGTCCTCATTCCGGTTGTACGAGTGGTAGGAGCGCGTGTCGATCACGCGTGCGGGGCGTTCGATCGCGGGGCGGTGGCGCTGCGCGGGCAGTCCGGGGTCGGGCGGGGTGTTCGTACCGAGCACTTCGCCCAACTCCTCCTCGCGCTGGATCATTCCGGCCCGGACGTCGAGCGCGAAGTCCTTGAGGCGGTGACCCGCGTCGAGGGCCTTGTTCGCGGCGGTCGCCGCGAGGCTCTCGGGGGTCAGTTGCTGAAGCTTGCGGTTGACCTTGGTGGTGGCCCAGACCCCGGCGGCGGCGCCCGCGGTGAACCAGAAGGTGCGGCGGAACATGGTGTGTCAGCCCTTCCTGCCCCAACGGCCGCGTTCGCCCCGGGGGCGTGGCGCGGCACGGCCGACGACCACCGTGCGGCGGGACGGCTCCCGCTCGCGGGGGGTGTCGTCACCCGTGCGGCCCATCGCCCGGCGTACGCCGTAGCCGAAGGCGGCGACCTTGACCAGCGGGCCTCCGAAGGTGGAGGCGACGGTCGTGGAGAGCGCGGAGGCGTTGGAGGTGACCTCCTGGACGTCTGTCGCGATCGCGTCGACCTTTTCGAGCTGGGTCTGCGCGGAGCGGACCGTCGCGGACGCGTCCGAGAGCAGCGGGACGGCCTGTTCGGTCACCTCGGCCACGAGCCGGGTGGTCGCCCTGAGCGTCTGCGCCAGCCTCACCAGCACCACGGCCAGGAACGAGACCAGGATCGCCCAGAAGACGGCCACCAGGATCCCGGCAACCTCTCCACCGGTCACACCGCACCGCTCTCTGCTTGTCGCTGGATATCCGAGAAATCGTCTTCCGAGCCTATCGCGCCCGGGGTCGCGTCCCGAACCCGATTACGCCCCTTCCGGGCCGGGCCGGATCCGGGTCAGCAGACGCGAGAGCCCGCCGGCTCCGCCGCCACGGGGGCGGGGATACGGCGGGCTGAAGCGCGATGTCGTACCGCGCCCGGATCAGCGGGCGTAGTACTCGACGACGAGCTGCTCGTCGCAGATCACGGGGACTTCCTTGCGGTTCGGGTCGCGGTCCAGGCGGAAGGCCAGGGCCTTCAGGTTCACCTGGAGGTAGCGCGGGGTCTCACCGTCGGCGGCGAAGCCACCCTCGCGGGCCACCTGGAACAGGGGCTTCTCGCGGGAGCGCTCGCGGACCATCACGACGTCGTCGGGACGGACGCGGAAGGACGGCTTGTCGACCTTGCCGCCGTTGACCTCGATGTGGCCGTGGACGACCATCTGGCGGGCCTGGTAGATGGTGCGGGCGATGCCCGAACGCAGGACCAGGGCGTCGAGACGGCGCTCCAGCTCGATGACCAGCGCCTCGCCGGTCTTGCCCTCGGCCTTGCGGGCGCGGTCGTAGGCACGGACCATCTGGCGCTCGCTGATGTCGTACTGGGCGCGCAGACGCTGCTTCTCCAGCAGACGGACCTTGTAGTCCGAGTTCTGCTTGCGGCCACGGCCGTGCTCGCCCGGCGGGTAGGGGCGGGCCTCGAAGTACTTGACCGCCTTCGGCGTCAGCGCGATGCCGAGCGCACGAGACTTCTTGACCTTGGGACGCGACTGGTTAGGCACGTTCTCCAGACCTCCGTTGTAGGTTAGGTTAGGCTCACCTTACTCAAGGAGATCGCATGTCTCGCCCGGGGAACACCAAACGCATCACGGACAGCGCAAAAGAAGCCGACGTTGCTCAGCAGAGCGTCGAGGCGACGGAGGTCCGATCAGCTCATGGTCAGCCGCGTCCCAGCGGACTTGAAATCGATCGGATGCCGTCAGCAGCCGAACGCACACGAACTCTCGTACAGAGTACATGCTCCGCGGTACTGCTCATTCCCGGCGTGGAGGCCGCCCGCCCGGAGCAGCTGACTCCGCAGGCCCGCGTGGTGAGCCCGGACGGAGAGGTCTTCCTGCTCTTCCCCGCGGACTCGCCGGCCGTCCGGGCCGCCACCCACGCCCAGGACGACGAGCTGGCCGCCGTGCTGGAGGTCACCGATGTGGCGCCGGTCTCGGTGCCCCACCGGATCCGTGGCCGGGCCTGGGTCTCCGGCTGGCTGACCTGCGTCCCGGGCCTCGCCGAGCCGGGCGGGATGATGATCCGGCTGGAAGTGGGCGAGATCCATGTGGACGATCTGTGGGGCGCGACCGCCGTCGAGCCCGAGGACTTCGCGCGGGCCTCGGTGGATCCGCTCGTCGCCCACGAGACGGAGCTGCTCCAGCATCTGCACTCGGCCCACGGCGACCAGCTCCAGGAGCTGTGCGCCCTGCTCGGGGAGCGCGCCGACGCCGCGCTCGCCGAGGGCCGGACCCGGCCGAGGGCGGTGCCGCTGGCGCTGGACCGGTTCGGGCTGCGGGTGCGGTTCGTCGGGGAGCGGTGCTTCGACGCGCGCTTCGACTTCCCCGAGCCGGTGCGGGACGTCACCGAGCTGCGGCAGGCGATGCACACCCTCTTCGAGGCGGCCGCCCACTGAGGCCGCCCGCGTCATCGGACCGCCCGCGGCGGCACCGGGCCCGTCGCGGCGCCGACCATCGCGGCGCCGGGCCCGCCGCCGGCCGGTCTCAGCCCGCCGGATCGCCGGCCGGTCCGGATCTGCCGAGCCGCTCCCTGACCTTCTCCACCACATCCGCGTACCGCGCCTCGGCGCCGTAGCGCGTCGGCTCGTAGTACCGCTTGCCGTGGATCGCGTCCGGCGCGTACTGCTGGGCGGCGATCGCGCCCGGCACGTCGTGCGGATAGACATAGCCCTGGGCGTGTCCGAGCTTGGCCGCGCCCTTGTAGTGCCCGTCCCGCAGATGGGCCGGGACCGGGCCCGCGAGCCCCGCGCGCACATCGGCGAGCGCCGCGCCTATCGCCGTGGTCGCCGTGTTCGACTTGGGGGCGAGCGCCAGCGCGATGGTGGCGTGGCTGAGGGTGAGCGCGGCCTCCGGGAAGCCGATCATGGCCACGGCCTGGGCCGCCGCCACCGCGGTGGGCAGCGCGGCGGGGTCGGCGAGACCGATGTCCTCGCTCGCCGAGATCATCAGCCGGCGGGCGATGAAGCGCGGGTCCTCCCCCGCGTCGATCATGCGGGCCAGATAGTGCAGCGCGGCGTCGACGTCGGAGCCCCGGATGGACTTGATCAGGGCGCTGGCCACGTCGTAGTGCTGGTCGCCGTCCCGGTCGTAGGTCACGGCCGCGCGGTCGACCGTCTCCTCCACCGTCTCCAGGGAGATCTCCGTCTCGCCCTTGTCGAGGGCCGCGCCCGCGGCGGCCTCCAGGGCGGTCAGGGCCCGCCGGGCGTCGCCGCCCGCGATCCGCAGCAGATGCGCCTCCGCGTCCTCGGCCAGGCCGACGGCCGAGCGGAGGCCCCGGTCCCCGGTGAGCGCCCGGCGGAGCAGGTCCCTGAGGTCGTCGTCGGTCAGCGACTCCAGCGTGAGCAGCAGCGAGCGGGAGAGCAGCGGGGAGATCACCGAGAAGTAGGGATTCTCGGTGGTGGCGGCGATCAGCGTCACCCAGCGGTTCTCCACGGCGGGGAGCAGGGAGTCCTGCTGGGCCTTGGAGAAGCGGTGGATCTCGTCGAGGAAGAGGAGGGTCTCCTTGCCGTACCCGCCGGAGGCCCGGCGGGCGCCGTCGATGACCGTCCGCACCTCCTTGACGCCGGAGGTGATGGCGGACAGCTCGACGAAGCGCTTGTCGGTCGCCTGGGAGACCACATACGCCAGGGTCGTCTTGCCGATCCCGGGCGGGCCCCAGAGGATCACCGAGGAGGCTCCGGCCGGGCCGCCCCCGCCGCCGCTCTCGCCGACGAGCCGGCGCAGCGGCGATCCGGGCTTGAGCAGATGGCGCTGGCCGACGACCTCGTCCAGGGTGCGCGGGCGCATCCGGACGGCCAGGGGGCTGCTGGACGGGTCCTTCTCCTGGCGCTCTTCGGCGGCGGCGGTGAAAAGATCGGGCTCCACGCTCTGAAGCCTAAGGCAGCCCACTGACAGTGCCCCCGGAGCGGGGCTCCGGGGGCACTGCCGAGGGCTTGCGGGCGGCGGGTCTCAGCCGGTCCAGAAGTCCCACCAGCGGGTCAGGACGAGCATCCCGATGATGCCGATCCACAGCACCGGCGGCATCCAGTGGAACTCCAGGAGCACTCCGCGCAGCCCCTCGGGGACCTTGATGATCCGGTGCCGGACGTTGTGGACCGTGACGTAGCAGAACATCACGATCGTGGCGACCCAGGCCAGCGAGCACCAGAGACAGAGCGCGTTGATGTTGTACAGCGACTGGTACATCAGCCACATGCAGAATCCGGCGCCGAACGCGGTGCCCGCGTTCAGCCCCAGCCAGTACCAGCGCTTGAAGCGGGCGCCCGCGAGCAGGGCGACCCCGATGGCGATCACCATGGAGTAGGTGATCAGGCCCAGCATCGGGTTGGGGAACCCGAAGACGGCCGCCTGGTCGCTCTTCATGATGTTGCCGCAGGAGACCACCGGGTTGAGGCTGCACCCCGGGGTGAAGTTCGGGTCCTCCAGCAGTTTGAAC
This sequence comes from Streptomyces sp. NPDC014894, assembly GCF_043080985.1. Lineage (NCBI taxonomy): Bacteria > Bacillati > Actinomycetota > Actinomycetes > Kitasatosporales > Streptomycetaceae > Streptomyces > Streptomyces sp. NPDC014894. Next base: position 867,471 of record NZ_JBIBWD010000001.1, on the reverse strand, counting down.
TTGTCCAGGGTGATGACCCACGCGGCCAGCAGTCCGGCGGCGCCCGTGATCATCAACAGCCAGGCCAGGGGGCGGCTGCCGCCGACCGTGCCCCGGTCGCCGTCCGCGCCCACCCGGTCGCCGGATTTCACGTCGTCTGCCGCTGCTGTCGTCATATCGCCGTTTCCATTGCTCAGTGGCCTGCACGGGAAGGGGCCATTCTGCCGCACCCGTCTGTGCGTCCTCGGTCGCCGAGTCCAGGATGCCCGTGCTCCCGCCGCCGGGAAAAGGGCCGGTCGGCGGTCCGAAAGGCCCCTCGCGGGCGGAGGGGCCCCGGTCGGCGGGGCGCGGGGGCGGCGCGGCCGCCGACCGGAAACCGTCCGCGGCCGTCCTGAAACAACGTCACACGGCAGCGTGACCGGACGGGCCGCCGGTTGACCCGCCGCCCAGCCGGGCGGTCAGCTCGGCGACGACGTCCGACACCAAAATCGCGTTCTGCTCGCCCGTCTCCATGTCCTTGAGCTGCACGACGCCCTCGGCCAGATCGCGCTCGCCGGCCACGAGGGTGTACCGGGCGCCGCTGCGGTTCGCGACCTTCATCGCGCCCTTGAGCCCCCGGCCGCCGTAGGCGAAGTCGGTGGCGACGCCCTCCTTGCGCAGCCGGGTGACGATCCCGAACAGCACCCGGCGGGCCTCGTCGCCCAGCGGGACCGCGAAGACGCTGGTCGCCGCCGGGATGTCCAGCTCGACGCCCTCGGCACGCAGCGCCAGCACCGTACGGTCCACCCCGAGGGCCCAGCCGACCGAGGGCAGCGCGGGGCCGCCCAGCATCTCGGACAGTCCGTCGTAGCGGCCGCCGCCGCCCACCGCGGACTGCGAGCCCAGACCGTCGTGGACGAATTCGAAGGTCGTCCGCGTGTAGTAGTCGAGGCCGCGCACCAGCTTCTCGTCGTCCTCGAAGAGGACGCCCTCGGCGGTCAGCAGCTCCCGTACCCGCGCGTGGTACTCGCGGCAGGCGTCGCAGAGATAGTCGCGCAGCGACGGCGCGCCCACGAGCTGCTTCCGCACCTCGGGCCGCTTGTCGTCCAGGACCCGCAGCGGATTGATCTCGATCCGGCGGCGGGTCTCCTCGTCCAGGTCGAGACCGCGCAGAAAGCCCTGGAGCGCCTCGCGGTAGACGGGACGGCACTCCTGGTCGCCCAGCGAGTTCAGCAGGATGCGGAACTCGCGCAGCCCCAGCGAGCGGTACGCCTGGTCGGCCAGGATGATCAGCTCGGCGTCGAGCGCCGGGTCCTCGGCGCCGATCGCCTCCGCGCCCACCTGCGAGAAGTGGCGGTAGCGGCCCTTCTGCGGCTTCTCGTAGCGGTAGTACGAACCCGAGTACCAGAGCTTGACGGGCAGCACGCCCTGCTTGTGGAGATTGGCCTCCAGGGCGGCGCGCAGGACGGAGGCGGTGCCCTCGGGGCGCAGGGCGAGCCGGCTGCCGCCCTTGGTCTCGAAGGCGTACATCTCCTTGCTCACGATGTCGGTGGACTCGCCGACGCCTCGGGCGAAGAGTTCGACGCTCTCGAATCCGGGCGTCTCGACATAGCCGTACCCGGAGTTCCGCAGCGGTGCGGCGATCGCCTCGCGGACGGCCAGATAGGTGGCCGAGTCGGGGGGCAGCAGGTCATAGGTGCCCCGGGGGGCCTGAAAGGTGCTCACAGCGTTTCTCTCGTCACATTCCTCGTCGGGGGGCGCGGGGGCTCCCGAGGCCGGCGGCGACGTCCCTGAGGTGGGGATTGGTCGTGCGCTCGCGGCCGATGGTCGTCTGGGGACCGTGTCCCGACAGCACCACGGTGGAGTCGTCCAGCGGCAGGCACACACGTGCCAGCGACCGGAGCATCTCGGCGTGGTCGCCGCCGGGCAGGTCGGTGCGTCCGATGGAGCCGGCGAACAGCAGATCGCCCGAGAAGAAGACCGGCGGAACGTCCGCGGCCTCGGGCATGCCGAAGGTCACCGACCCCTTGGTATGGCCGGGCGCGTGCGACACGGTCAGCTGCAGACCGGCCAGATCCAGCCGGGCGCCGTCGGTCAGCTCATGCACGTCGGACGGCTCCCCCACGGTCAGCTCGCCCATGAGCCGGGCGCCGAGGGAGCGCCCCAGCGCCTTCTCGGGGTCGCTCATCATGTAGCGGTCGGCGGGGTGGATCCACGCGGGTACGTCATGGGCGCCGCAGACGGGCACCACCGAGGCGACATGATCGATGTGGCCGTGGGTCAGCACCACGGCGACGGGCTTGAGCCGGTGCTTGCGCACCGTCTCGGCGACGCCCTCGGCGGCCTGGTGGCCCGGGTCGATGATCACGCACTCCTCGCCGGCGGCGGGGGCGACCAGATAACAATTGGTCCCCCAGGCCCCGGCGGGGAACCCGGCAATAAGCACGATCGTCCTCGGATGTGGTCGCGGAGAGTGGCGGAGCAGGAGTCGGCTCTGTCCGGGATTGCGGCAGAGTCCTGAATTGCAGCAGATCAGAGCCTACCGGCGCTGCTCCGTCCACAGCCAACCCGTATACGGTACGGGCACACGCCACGCAGGACACAGAGGAACGAGGGAGACGACCCGGTGGTCACCAGCGATCAGCGGCGGCGGCAGCTCGCCAGGGAGAAGTTCGAGCGCCAGCAGCAGCGTCGGGCACAGTCCCGCAAGAGGAAGCAGCGGAACACGGTGATCGCCGCGGCGGTCGCCGTGGTGCTGGCAGCCGGAGCGACGGCCTTCGCGACGGGCGCGCTGTCGGGCGACGACGGAGGCGGGAAGAAGAAGGACGATCCGGCCGCGAAGGCGAGCGAGTCCGCGGCCCCGACCCCCTCGGAGGCGAAGAGCCCCGAGCCCAAGATGGCGATCGACGAGAAGTCGCCGTACGCCATGACGCTCACCACCAACCGGGGCCCGGTGAAGATCGCGATGGAGGCGTCCAAGACGCCTCGCACCGTGAACTCCTTCAAGTCGCTCGCGGGCAAGGGCTACTTCGACGGCACCAAGTGTCACCGGCTGACCACGGAGGGCATCTTCGTGCTCCAGTGCGGGGACCCCAAGGGCGACGGATCCGGCGGGCCCGGCTACAACGTCCCGGACGAGAATCTGACCGGGCTGGGCAAGGCCGGCGGGGACGGGACGGTGACGTATCCCGCGGGGACGGTGGCGATGGCCAACACCAACCAGCCCAACACCGGCGGCAGCCAGTTCTTCCTCGTCTACAAGGACACCAAACTGCCGCCCAGCTACACGCCGTTCGGCACGATGGACGCCGCCTCGCTGAAGACGGTGAAGAAGATCGCCGAGGCCGGGGTCACCGGCGGCGCGGCCGACGGACCTCCGAAGTCCGCGGTCACGGTCGAGAAGGCGGCCGTCGCCAAGGGGTGACCGGATGAGGCGGCCGGCCGACGGGCCGGGGAATTTTCGGCCGCGCTGAGTGCGGACAGGCGGGCGACCGGTCGCCTAGATTGGCGTTGTGCAGGGCGGGCGCTGCCCGCCCCCAGGAACTGTGGACGATGCCCGAGGGCCAACCCCTCGCGGGCATCAGGTGGAGGAGGCGCTGTGAGCAGCGACCCGTGGGGCCGTGTCGACGAGACGGGCACCGTGTACGTGCGTACAGCCGATGGCGAGAAGGTCGTCGGATCGTGGCAGGCCGGTACTCCCGAGGAGGCTCTGGCCTATTTCGAGCGCAAGTACGAGGGCTTGGTGGTCGAGATCGGCCTCCTCGAACGGCGGGTGAAGACCACCGACCTGTCGGCGAAGGACGCCCAGGCCGCCATCGACCATCTGCGTCAGCAGGTGGACGAGCATCACGCGGTGGGCGATCTCGAAGCTCTGGCCAAGCGGCTGAACACGCTGGTCGAGACGGTCGACAAGCGTCGCGAGGAGCGCAAGGTCCAGCGGGCCAAGCAGCACGACGAGGCGCGCCAGGCCAAGGAGACGCTGGTCGCCGAGGCGGAGGAGCTGGCGCAGAGCGAGCAGTGGCGGTCGGCGGGCGAGCGGCTCCGGGCGCTGGTCGACACCTGGAAGGGGCTGCCTCGGCTGGACCGGAAGTCGGACGACGAGCTGTGGCACCGGTTCTCGCACGCGCGCTCGGCGTTCTCCAAGCGCCGCAAGGCCCACTTCGCCTCGCTGGACGCCCAGCGCGAGGACGCCCGCAAGGTCAAGGAGCGGCTGGTCGCCGAGGCCGAGTCGCTCTCCGGGTCCACGGACTGGGGTGTCACGGCCGCCCGGTACCGCGAGCTGATGGCGGAGTGGAAGGCGGCGGGCCGGGCGCAGCGCGACGCCGAGGATGATCTGTGGAACCGTTTCCGCGGTGCGCAGGACGTCTTCTTCGCCGCCCGCAGCGGGGTCTTCGCCGAGCGGGACGCCGAGCAGGCGGAGAACCTTCAGCTGAAGGAAGAGCTGGCCGCCGAGGCGGAGAAGCTGGTCCCGGTGACGGATCTGAAGGCCGCCCGGGCCGCCTTCCGCTCGCTCAACGAGCGCTGGGAGGCCGTCGGGCATGTGCCGAGGGACGCGCGTCCCAAGGTCGAGGGCCGGATGCACGCCGTGGAGCGCGCCATTCAGGAGTCCGAGGAGAACGAGTGGCGCCGGACGAACCCTGAGGCGCGGGCGCGTGCCGCGGGGCTCACCGGGCAGCTCCAGGCGGCCGTGGACAAGCTGCGCGGGCAGGTGGACGCCGCGCGGGCCGCGGGGAACAACGCCAAGGCGGACAAGCTGGCGAAGGAGCTGGACGGGCGGCAGGCGCTGCTGGACCAGGCCCTGAAGGGGCTGGAGGAGTTCGGCGGGTAGCGCGGCTCGCGCCGCGGAGGACCCATGAGGGGCCTCGTACCTCCGGGTACGGGGCCCCTCACCGCACCCCGCTCCCGGCCGCGGTTCGGTTCGGCCACCCCACCCCCGGGTCCGTCCTCAATCGCCGGACGGGCTGAATCCGCGCCGCCCCTCGCCCTCGGGTCCGTCCTCAAACGCCGGACAGGCTGAATCCGCGCCGCCCCTCGCCCTCGGGTCCGTCCTCAAACGCCGGACAGGCTGAATCCGCGCCGCCCTCCACCTCCAGGTCCGTCCTCAAACGCCGGACGGGCTGGGATTCCCTGACGGTGCTGTGCTGACTTCAGCCCGGTCCAGCGATCGACCCACTCGGCACGCCGGGGCACCCCTGGGAACAGCCCGCCCAACGGCTCAAACCCAACCAGCCGGACCACCTCTAGCCCGTCCGGCGCTTGAGGACGAACCCGAGGCACGGGGACCCGCCACCGAACACAACCCAGCCCGTCCGACGCTTGAGGACAAACCCCAGACACGGGAGCCCGCCACCGAACACAACCCAGCCCGTCCGACGCTTGAGGACAAACCCCAGACACGGGAACCCGCCACCGAACACAACCCAGCCCGTCCGGCGATTGAGGACGGACCCGAGGCGCGGGGGCCGGTGCCGGGCGTGGGGTGGGTCAGGGGCGGCGGGCGGAGGTGACGCGGTAGACGTCGTAGACGCCTTCGACGCCGCGGACGGCCTTCAGCACATGGCCGAGATGCTTGGGATCCCCCATCTCGAACGTGAACCGGGACGTCGCCACCCGGTCCCTCGACGTCTGCACCGCCGCCGACAGAATGTTCACATGCTGATCCGACAGCACCCGCGTCACATCCGACAGCAGCCGCGACCGGTCCAGCGCCTCGACCTGTATCGCGACGAGGAAGACCGACGACTGCGTCGGCGCCCACTCCACATCGAGGATCCGCTCGGGCTGCTGGGAGAGCGAGTCCACGTTGACGCAGTCCGCGCGGTGCACCGACACCCCGCTGCCCCGGGTGACGAAGCCGATGATCGGGTCGCCGGGCACGGGCGTACAGCAGCGGGCGAGCTTGACCCACACATCGTCGACGCCCTTGACGACCACCCCGGGGTCGGCGTTGGAGCGGCGCTTCTTCCCGCGCCCGCTGGACGGCGGAGCGGACTCCGCGATGTCCTCGTTCGCGGCCTCCTCCCCGCCGAGCGCCTGCACCAGCTTCTGGACGACGCCCTGCGCCGCCACATGCCCCTCGCCGATCGCCGCGTACAGCGAGGAGATGTCGGGGTAGCGCATCTCATGGGCGAGGGTGACCAGGGAGTCCCCGGTCAGGATCCGCTGGATGGGCAGGTTCTGCTTGCGCATCGCGCGCGCGATGGAGTCCTTGCCCTGTTCGATCGCCTCGTCGCGGCGCTCCTTGGAGAACCAGGCGCGGATCTTGTTCCGGGCGCGGGGGGACTTGACGAAGCCGAGCCAGTCGCGGGACGGGCCCGCGCCCTCGGCCTTGGAGGTGAAGACCTCCACCAGATCGCCGTTGTCCAGCGTCGATTCGAGCGGGACGAGCCGCCCGTTGACCCGGGCTCCTATCGTCCGGTGCCCGACCTCGGTGTGGACGGCGTAGGCGAAGTCGACCGGGGTCGCGCCCGCCGGGAGCGCTATGACGTCGCCCTTCGGCGTGAAGACGAAGACCTCGTTGCGCGAGAGGTCGAAGCGGAGGGACTCCAGGAACTCCGAGGGGTCCTCGGTCTCCTTCTGCCAGTCCAGCAGCTGGCGCAGCCACGCCATGTCGTTGATGTGGTCGTCCTTGCCGGCCTTCTTGGGCACGTCGGTGCGCACCTTGGAGGCCCCGGCGGACGGTTCCTGCTTGTACTTCCAGTGCGCGGCGATGCCGTACTCGGCGCGGCGGTGCATGTCGAAGGTGCGGATCTGGAGTTCGACCGGCTTGCCGTTGGGGCCGATGACCGTCGTGTGCAGCGACTGGTACATGTTGAACTTCGGCATGGCGATGTAGTCCTTGAACCGGCCGGGGACCGGATTCCATCGCGCGTGCACGGTGCCGAGCGCCGCGTAACAGTCGCGGACGGTGTCCACGAGGACACGGATGCCGACCAGGTCGTAGATCTCCGCGAAGTCCCGGCCGCGGACGATCATCTTCTGGTAGACGCTGTAGTAGTGCTTGGGCCGGCCGGTGACGGTGGCCTTGATCCGGGCGGACCGCAGATCGGACTGGACCTCGTCGGTCACTATGGCGAGGTATTCGTCGCGCTTGGGGGCGCGCTCGGCGACCAGCCGGACGATCTCGTCGTACATCTTGGGGTAGAGGATCGCGAAGGCGAGGTCCTCCAGCTCCCATTTGATGGTGTTCATGCCCAGCCGGTGGGCGAGCGGGGCGTAGATCTCCAGCGTCTCGCGGGCCTTCTTCTCCTGCTTCTCCCGCTTGAGGTAGCGCATGGTGCGCATGTTGTGCAGGCGGTCGGCGAGCTTGATGACCAGGACCCTGGGGTCCTTGGCCATGGCGACGACCATCTTGCGCACGGTCTCGGCCTGGGCGGCCTCGCCGAACTTGACCTTGTCCAGCTTGGTGACGCCGTCGACCAGCAGGGCGACCTGGTCGCCGAAGTCGCGGCGGAGGGTGTCCAGGCCGTACTCGGTGTCCTCGACGGTGTCGTGCAGCAGCCCCGCCATCAGCGTCGCCGGGTCCATGCCCAGCTCGGCGAGGATGGTGGTGACGGCGAGCGGATGGGTGATGTAAGGGTCGCCGCTCTTGCGCTTCTGGCCCCGGTGCCACCGCTCGGCGACCTGGTACGAGCGCTCGATCTGGCGGAGGGTGGAGGTCTCGATCTTGGGATCGTTGTCGCGCACGATCCGCAGCAGCGGCTCCAGCACGGGGTTGTACGGGGACGAGCGCTGCACGCCGAGGCGGGCGAGGCGGGCGCGGACCCGGTTGGAGGAGCCCGCTCCGCGCGGCACGGACGCCGGCGCGGGCCGGGGCCCGGAGGCGGCGGGCGGCTTGGAGGCGGAGGCCCCGGACGGCTTCCCCGAGGGCTTGCCGGCCGATACGGGGGTCGCGCCGTGCGCCCGCTCGGGCGTGGCCGGCGCGGATGCGCCGGAGGGCTTCTTCGCGGGCGCGGCAGGGGCTGCCGCGGCCTGATCGGCCTTCCGGTCGGGCTGCGCGGCGGTGGCGGGACGGGCCTCGTCTGGCAAGAGCGCTCCTCGTGCGGTTCCGGTCCCCCGGTTCAGGTCCGGAGAGGCCATGGTATCGACCTCGGTGTTCTGGTGCCCCAGGGGATGAAACAGACCTCTGGGGTCCCGGGATTCCCGGGACCCCAGAGGTCCGTGTGGTTCTGCCGTGTCCCCGGGCGGCCCGGGGGCCGTCCGGGGGCGCTCAGAGGGCGAGCAGGGCCTCCAGAGGGGCCCCGCGCAGCGCGGGCTCCAGACGGGCGCGGCCGCCGAGGAAGCGCAGCTCCATCAGGACCGCGACGCCCGCGATCTCGGCGCCGCCCCTGCGGATCAGCTCTATCGCGGCGCCGGCGGTGCCGCCGGTGGCCAGGACGTCGTCGACGACCATGACGCGGTCGTCCGCGCCGAGGTCCTCGGCGTGGATCTCGATCTCGGCGGTGCCGTACTCGAGGTCGTACGTCTGGGAGAGCGTCGCTCCGGGGAGCTTGCCCGCCTTGCGTACGGGGATGAAGCCGAGGCCCGCGCGGACCGCGACCGGCGCGCCGAGGATGAATCCGCGGGCCTCCAGGCCGACGATCTTCGTCGCGCCGTGCCGGACGCACACCTCGGCCAGGGCGTCGGTGAGGGCCGTGAAGGCCGCCGGGTCCGCGAGGAGGGGGGTGATGTCCTTGAACATCACGCCCGCCTGCGGATAGTCGGGGACGTCGCGGATCCGGCTGAGCAGCAGCTCCTGACGGGCGGCGGTGGTCATCGGCGCCTGCCGGAGGAGCGGCCCCGGCCGCGGTCGCCGCGGGGTGCGACCACGCCGCCCGCGGTCGCCGCCGCGGCGTCGTCGGGGAGGTCGTCCTCGTACGGGCCGGTGTCCTCGGAGTCGTCCGCGTCCGGGGACTCGCCCTTGGCGGCGGCCGAGGCGCGCTTGGCGAGGACCCGCTTCTTCAGCGCCTTCATCTGCGGGTCGCGTTCCTTGAGGTCGGCGACGAGCGGGGTGGCGATGAAGATCGAGGAGTACGCGCCCGCCGCGAGGCCGACGAACAGCGACAGCGAGATGTCGTTCAGCATGCCGGCCCCGAGGAAGCCGCCGCCGATGAAGAGCAGGCCGGCGACGGGGAGCAGGGCGACCACGGTGGTGTTGATGGAGCGGACCAGGGTGGCGTTGAGGCTGCGGTTGGCGACCTCGCTGTAGGTGTACCTGGTCTGCTTGGTGATCCCGACCGCGCCCTCCTTGAGACCGTCGAAGACGACGACGGTGTCGTAGAGGGAGTAGCCGAGGATCGTGAGCAGACCGATCACCGTGCCCGGGGTGACCTCGAAGCCCACCAGCGCGTACACGCCGACGGTGATGGTGAGGTCGTGGATGAGGGCGATCAGGGCCGCGACGGCCATGCGCCACTCGAAGGCGATGGCCAGATAGATCACCACCAGGATCATGAACACGGCGAGGCCGGTCCAGGCCTTGTTGGCGATCTGTTCGCCCCAGCTGGGTCCCACCAGCTCGGCGTTGATCTTCTCGGGGTCCATCTTCATGTCTTGGGCCAGCTGGATCTTGGCCTTGCCGGCGGTGGTCGTGTCCAGATCGCTGACCTGGATACGCAGGGTGCCGTTGCCGAGCTTCTGGACGATGGCGATGTGCCCCGACGCCTCTTCCGCGTACTCCGTGGCCTCTGCGACGCTGACGCTGGTCTTCGGGGTGGTGAAGACCGCGCCGCCCTTGAACTCGATGCCCATGTTGAGGCCGCGGACCGCCAGGCCGACGATCGCCGTGATGGTGATCAGGATGGAGACGGCGTACCAGAACTTGCGCTTGGCGACGAAGTCGTAGCCGATCTCGCCGCGGTAGAGCCGGGCGCCAATGGTGCCGAGACGTGACATCTCACGCCTCCTTCGGGTCGGTGGGGACGACGGTGGTGCGGCGCGAGCGGCGCAGCGGAGGCTTGGCTCCGAGGCGCTTGGGGTCGAGTCCGGACCAGGGCCGACCGCTGGAGAAGAACTTCGTGCGGGCGGCGAGCGTCATCAGCGGCTTGGTGAAGAAGAACACCACGACCACGTCGAGCAGGGTGGTCAGACCGAGGGTGAACGCGAAGCCCTGGACCTTGCCGACGGTGACGACGAAGAGCACCGCGGCGGCGAGGAACGAGACGAAGTCGGAGACCAGGATGGTGCGCCGGGCGCGGGGCCAGGCCCGCTCGACGGCCGGACGCAGGGTGCGGCCCTCGCGGATCTCGTCCCGTACCCGTTCGAAGTAGACGATGAACGAGTCCGCTGTGATGCCGATCGCGACGATCGCTCCACAGACGGCGGGCAGGTTCAGCGCGAAGCCGATGGCGGGGCCGAGCAGCGCCATCAGGCTGTAGGTGAGGGCGGCGGAGACCAGGAGGCTCAGGATCGCGATCATGGCGAGACCGCGGTAGTAGACCACCAGGTAGATCACGACCAGCACGAGGCCGATGGCGCCCGCGATCAGACCGGCGAGCAGCTGCTCGCCGCCGAGGGCGGCGCTGACGGTGGTGACGCTCTCCTCGGAGAAGGTCAGCGGCAGGGCGCCGTAGGAGAGCATGTTGCCCAGGTTCTGCGCGGAGTCCTGGTTGAAGTCTCCGGAGATCTCGGCGTTGGCGCTCAGCGTCTGGTTGACCTGCGGGGCCGACATGACCTCGCCGTCGAGGACGATGGCGAACTGGTTCTGCGGGGACTGCTGCTGCGAGAGCTTGCTGGTGATCTTCTGGAACTTCTTCGCACCGGAGCTGGTGAAGTCCATGGTGACGATCCACATGCCGCGCTGCTGGTCCAGCTGGCCCTTGGCGTCGTCGACGTCCTTGCCGTCCACCTCGGCGGGGCCGAGGATGTACTTCTCCCACTGGCCGGCGCTGTTCTTGCCGCAGGCGATCGCGGTCTTCTCGGGACGGGTGCTGTCGCCGAGGGCGGCGCGGGCCTTCTCGTCCTGGCAGTTCAGAGCGGTGAACTGCTTCTCCAGGGCGCTCATCTCGGCGTCGCCGGAGGCGTTGGGCGCCGGGGAGCCCTCGGCCTTGGGGGACTCGGAGGACTTCGGGGAGCCGGAGGCCGAGGCGGTCGGGTCGGCCGCGGGGGCCTTCAGGGCGTCGGTGACGGCACGGCCCTGAGCGGTGGGCGAGGCGGAGGCGGAGGCGGACTCCTCGGACTTCGCGTCCTTGTCGGCCTTGTCGTCCTTCTTGCCGTCCGTGGCCGATTCCTTGGAGGCGCTCGGGGCGGGCTCCGGGCTCGTCCCCCCGGCGGCGACGGTCAGAACGGGCCGGAAGAAGAGCTGGGCGGTGGTGCCGACCTGCTCACGGGCCTGCTCGGAGTCCGTCCCCTTGGGGATGTTGACGATGATGTGCTCGCGGCCCTGGGTCTGGACCTCTGCCTCGGAGACGCCGAGACCATTGACACGGCGCTCGATGATGCCGACCGCCGTGTTCATGTTGGTCTCATTGACCGCGCTCTCCTTGCCGGGCTCAGCCTTGGCCTTGAGCGTGATCGTGGTACCGCCCGCGAGGTCGATGCCCAGGCGCGGCGTGGTGTCCCCGGTCGCGAACATCCCGCCGGTCAGCGCGACCATGGCGATCAGGATCAGAACCAGGGTGCGACCTGGCTTCCCCTGAGCCCCCGCGGGCCTTCGGCCCCTGTTCGGTGCTGCCACCTTTTCGTTTCTCCCTGTCCAACCGCCCCACGCCGGGTGTGCGCCGGGGCGGCCACGAAGTGTTGTGGGGACCTGCCCCCGCAGAAGTCAACACGACCGGGGGACCGCCCGGCACCGGTGGGTGCCGCCGCGGTCCCCGGAACTGGCTACTTGTCGCCGTCCGGCTTGCCGTCCTTGGTCTCGGCGCCGTCGTCGTTCTTCGCCTGGTCCGCCTCGGGCTTCTTGCCGAGGTCGATCTTGGGCGCGTCGGAGCCTTCGGCGTCGGTGGTGTCGGTCAGCGACGAGGCGTCGTCGGGCACGACCGGGGTCGTGTCGGCGGTGTCGCCGTGCACGATGCGGTTGTACTCGTCGTCGTCGAGGACCGCGCCGATGGCGTTCTTCGCGTAGACGGCGTGGACGCCGGGGGCGACCTCAAGGAGCACGGTGTCGTCGTGAAGCTCCTTGACGGTGGCGTACATGCCCCCGATCGTCCGCACTCCGGTGCCGGGCTGCATCGAGTCGCGCATCGCTGCGGCCTGCTGCTGCTTCTTCTTGGCGGACCGGGTCATCAGGAACATGGCCCCGATGAGCACGATGAAGGGGAGGAGGGTCACGAGACTCACGGGAAGAAACTTCCTTCACACGACCGCGTCGGAGAGGCGGCCTATCTACGGGGGTGGGCAGCCGACCCGGAAGGTCGGCATCGGCGGAGTCTAAGCGAGTCCGCATCGATGGAACAACGCCCAGCATCCCACTGTGGTTCCCCCCGCGGGAGTCTCCGCGCCGTCACACCCCGAACAAGCCGGGCCGTCCGCCCGCGCCGGGGGCCTGCTGCGGCGGTGTGAGCCCGAGGTGGGCCCAGGCGGCCGGGGTGGCGACCCGGCCGCGCGGGGTCCTGGCCAGCAGGCCCTCCCGGACGAGGAAGGGCTCGGCGACCTCCTCGACCGTCTCGCGCTCCTCCCCCACCGCCACGGCGAGGGTGGAGAGCCCCACGGGGCCGCCGCCGAACAGCTTGAGCAGGGCCTGGAGCACCGCGCGGTCCAGCCGGTCGAGGCCCCGGCTGTCGACCTCGTACACCTTCAGGGCGGCGGCCGCGACCTCGCGGGTGATCACTCCGTCCGCCTTGACCTGGGCATAGTCCCGGACGCGGCGCAGCAGCCGGTTGGCGATCCGGGGGGTGCCGCGGGAGCGGCCGGCGATCTCGGCGGCGCCGGCGGGCTCGATCTCCAGGTCGAGCAGCTGGGCGGAGCGGTGGATCACCCGCTCCAGCTCGGCGGGGTCGTAGAACTCCATGTGCGCGGTGAAACCGAAGCGGTCCCGGAGCGGGGGCGGCAGCAGTCCGGCCCGGGTGGTGGCCCCGACCAGGGTGAAGGGGGGCAGCTCCAGGGGGATGGCGGTGGCGCCGGGGCCCTTGCCGACGATCACGTCGACGCGGAAGTCCTCCATCGCCATGTAGAGCATTTCCTCGGCGGGCCGGGACATCCGGTGGATCTCGTCGAGGAAGAGGACTTCACCCTCATGGAGGGAGGAGAGAATCGCGGCGAGATCACCCGCGTGCTGGATGGCGGGGCCCGAGGTGATCCGGATCGGGGCCTGCATCTCGGCGGCGATGATCATCGAAAGGGTGGTCTTGCCGAGCCCGGGAGCGCCGGAGAGCAGTACGTGATCGGCGGTCGCGCCGCGTGCCAGGGCGGCCGTGAGCACGAGGTCGAGCTGCTCGCGGACGCGCTCCTGGCCGACGAACTCGCCCAGCGACTTCGGCCGCAGCGCCGCCTCGACGGCCTGGTCCTCCCCGTCGGCGGACGCCCCGACGATCCGCCCGTCGGCGGTGGGGGGCTCGTCGGCGAGAGCGGAGGTGGTGTCGTCGTCCCAGTTCACTGCGTGTGTGCCTCGTGTGGTGGGGGCGGCGGGGCCGCGGGGGCGGGCGGGGGGAGACGGTCTCGCGGGGCGGCGTCAGGGGCCGCCGGCGCCCGGGTGCGGCCGCCCGGCGGGCAGGGTCATCGGGTGCGGTTGAGGGTCTGGAGGGCGGCCTTGAGGAGGTGGCCGACCTGGGGGGCGCCGCCGGGGGCCGCCTCGGCCTGGGGGGTGACGGCGGTCACCGCCTCGTCCGCCTCGCGGGCGGCGTAGCCGAGGCCGATCAGGGCGGCGTGCAGCTGGTCGCGCCAGGAGGGCGCGGCGGCGGGGCCCTGCTGCGCGATATGCGCGCCGAGGGGCTCGCCGAGGCGGTCCTTGAGCTCCAGCAGAAGCTTCTGCGCGCCCCTCTTGCCGATGCCGGGAACGGCGGTGAGCGCCTTCTCGTCGCCGGTGGCGACGGCGATCCGCAGCGCGTCGGGGGCGTGCACGGAGAGCATGGCCTGGGCCAGTCTCGGGCCGACCCCGCTGGCGGTCTGGAGCAGCTCGAAGGTCTGGCGCTCGTCGTCGTCGGTGAAGCCGTAGAGGGTGAGCGAGTCCTCGCGGACCACCAGGGAGGTGGCGAGCCTGGCCTCCTGGCCGATCCGGAGGCCGGCGAGGGTGGCCGGGGTGCACTGGACGGCCGTGCCGAAGCCGCCGACCTCGATGACCGCGGTGGTGGGGGCGAGGGCGGCGACGACGCCGCTCACGGAGGCGATCATGCGGTACGGCCTTTCGGTGCGGGGCGGACCGGCGCGGGGGGTGAGGTGCGCGCGGGCCGGGGTGCGGTGTGCAGGGCGACGGCGCGCTGGAGCCGGTTCTGCGCGGGGGCGCGCCAGATGTGGCAGATGGCGAGGGCGAGGGCGTCGGCCGCGTCGGCGGGCCTGGGCGGGCCGTCCAGCCGCAGCAGCCGGGTCACCATCGCGCCGATCTGCGCCTTGTCGGCGCGGCCGCTGCCGGTGACGGCGGCCTTGACCTCGCTGGGGGTGTGCAGGGCGACGGGGATGCCCCGGCGGGAGGCGCAGAGCATGGCGACGGCGCTGGCCTGGGCGGTGCCCATGACCGTACGGACGTTGTGCTGGCTGAAGACCCGCTCGACGGCCACGTACTCGGGGCGGTGGTCGTCGAGCCACTGCTCGATGCCCCGCTCGATGGCGACGAGCCGGCTGCCCAGCTCGGCGTCGGCGGGGGTGCGCACGACCCCGACGCCGATCATGGTGAGCGGGCGGCCGGCGACGCCTTCGACCACGCCCACCCCGCACCGGGTCAGCCCTGGGTCCACCCCGAGCACGCGCACGCCGGCCCCTCCTTCGGTCGTCTGTCGGTGCAGGCTATCCGGCGGCACTGACAACGGAGACGGAAGAGGGCGGTCCGGCGGGTGATTCCCCCGCCGGGCCGCCCTGGACCGCGTGCGCGCCGGGCCCGGCCCGGTCAGACGTCGACCTTCTCCATGACCTCGTCGGAGACGTCGAAGTTGGCGAAGACGTTCTGGACGTCGTCGCTGTCCTCCAGCGCGTCGATCAGCTTGAAGATCTTGCGCGCGCCCTCCTCGTCCAGCTCGACCTGCATGGTCGGGACGAAGTTCGCCTCGGCCGAGTCGTAGTCGATGCCCGCGGCCTGGAGGGCGGTGCGGACCGCGACCAGGTCGGTGGCCTCGCTGAGCACCTCGAAGGACTCGCCGAGGTCGTTGACCTCCTCCGCGCCCGCGTCCAGGACCGCGCCGAGGACGTCGTCCTCGCTCAGCTCGCCCTTGGGGACGATCACGACGCCCTTGCGGTTGAAGAGGTAGGAGACCGAGCCGGGGTCGGCCATCGAGCCGCCGTTGCGGGTCATGGCGACCCGTACGTCGGAGGCGGCGCGGTTCCGGTTGTCGGTGAGGCACTCGATGAGGACCGCGACGCCGTTCGGTCCGTAACCCTCGTACATGATCGTCTCGTAGTCGGCGCCGCCGGCCTCCAGGCCCGCGCCGCGCTTGAGGGCGGAGTCGATGTTCTTGTTGGGAACCGACTGCTTCTTCGCCTTCTGGATGGCGTCGAAGAGGGTCGGGTTGCCATCGACGTCGGCCCCGCCGGTGCGGGCCGCGACCTCGATGTTCTTGATCAG
Organism: Streptomyces sp. NPDC014894; assembly: GCF_043080985.1. Lineage (NCBI taxonomy): Bacteria > Bacillati > Actinomycetota > Actinomycetes > Kitasatosporales > Streptomycetaceae > Streptomyces > Streptomyces sp. NPDC014894. The sequence continues at coordinate 851,888 of NZ_JBIBWD010000001.1, read as the reverse complement.
CTTCGCGAAGAGCTTGCCGCGCTTGGCGTCGATCACGGCCTTCTTGTGCTTCGTCGTAGCCCATTTAGAGTGGCCGGACATCTGCCTGTCTCCTTCGCGTTACCCATTGCTGCTGCGTTCGGCAGAGATCCTACCGGGAGCGGGTCGTCACACGGCGCGCACCATCTCGGCGAAGAGGCCGTGCACACGGTGGTCTCCGGTGAGTTCCGGGTGGAAGGAGGTCGCCAGCGCGTTGCCCTGCCGTACGGCGACGATGTGGCCGTCGTGCTCGGCGAGGACCTCGGCCCGCGCGCCCACCGACTCCACCCAGGGGGCGCGGATGAAGACGCCCTCGACGGGGCCGCCCGGCACGCCCGCCATCTCGACGGCGGCCTCGAAGGACTCGTTCTGGCGGCCGAAGGCGTTACGGCGGACGATCATGTCGATGCCGCCGAAGGTCTCCTGTCCTGAGCGCGGGTCGAGGATCTTCTCGGCGAGCATGATCAGACCGGCGCAGCTGCCGTAGACGGGCATGCCCGAGCGGATCCGCTCGCGCAGCGGCTCGGCCATCCCGAAGAGGGCGGCCAGTTTGGAGATGGTGGTGGACTCGCCGCCGGGGATCACCAGGCCGTCGACCTCGGCCAGTTCGGCCGGGCGTCTGACCTGCCCCGCCTCGGCGCCCGCCGAGGCCAGGGCGGCCAGGTGCTCCCGTACATCGCCCTGCAGGGCCAGAACCCCGATACGGGGGCTCCCGGGAGCGGTCATCACCAGCCCCGGTTGGCGTAGCGCTCGGACTCGGGCAGGGTGTCGCAGTTGATGCCGACCATGGCCTCGCCCAGGTTGCGGGAGGCATCCGCGATGATCTTGGGGTCGTCGTAGAAGGTGGTGGCCTTCACGATGGCGGCGGCGCGCTTGGCCGGGTCGCCGGACTTGAAGATGCCGGAGCCGACGAAGACTCCCTCGGCGCCGAGCTGGCGCATCAGCGCGGCGTCGGCGGGGGTGGCGACACCGCCGGCCGAGAAGAGGACCACCGGCAGCTTGCCCAGCTCGGCGACCTCCTTGACCAGCTCGTAGGGGGCGCGCAGCTCCTTGGCGGCGGCGTACAGCTCGTTGTTGTCGTAGCCGCGGAGCCTGGCGATCTCGTTCTTGATCTGGCGCAGGTGGCGGACGGCCTCGACAACGTTGCCGGTGCCGGCCTCGCCCTTGGAGCGGATCATGGCCGCGCCCTCGGCGATCCGGCGCAGGGCCTCGCCGAGGTTGGTCGCGCCGCAGACGAAGGGGGTGGTGAAGGCGAACTTGTCGGAGTGGTTGACCTCGTCGGCCGGGGTCAGCACCTCGGACTCGTCGATGTAGTCGACGCCCAGCGACTGGAGGACCTGGGCCTCCACGAAGTGGCCGATACGGGACTTGGCCATGACCGGGATGGAGACCGCCTCGATGATCTCCTCGATCATGTTCGGGTCCGACATCCGGGCCACTCCGCCGTCCTTGCGGATGTCGGCGGGGACCCGCTCCAGGGCCATGACGGCCACGGCGCCCGCGTCCTCGGCGATCTTCGCCTGCTCGGCGTCGACCACGTCCATGATGACGCCGCCCTTGAGCTGCTCGGCCATGCCGCGCTTGACGCGGGCGGTGCCGGTCGCCGGGCCGTGGGCGGGCTGCGGGGTGGTGGAGAGCGTGCTGGACACGGGTACCTCACTCGGAATGACGGGGATGGGGGCGCGACCGGAGGTGCGCTGCGTCATCGATGGAACATCCGTGGACCAGTCCACTGCAAGGGCCAATGAAAAGGCGGTGGATCGTTTCTGACCGTTGTTCGAAAGGCCGGCCGGGCGTGGCCCGGCGCCGGTCGCGGCTCAGCTGACCGGGCGGTCCGCCAGGGCGGTCGGGGGCTCGTCGTCCATCTCGAACGCCAGCGGGAAGGGGGCGTGGCCCGCGAGCCGGAACCAGCGCACCTTGCGGTGGCGGCGGAGGGCGCGGGCGGCGCGGACGGCGTCGTTGTGGAAACGCCGGGCCATGGGGACCCGGCGGACGGCCTGGGCCAGCTCCAGGGTGGCGTCCTCGCCGCCGGGGACCTGGCGGACGGCCTCGACCTGCGCGGTCTCCTCGAAGACCGCGCGCAGGGCGGCGCTCAGTTCGCTCTCGGCGACCTCGCGCTGCTCCTCCTCGGCCTGCCGGGCGGCGTGCGCGGCCTCGTACAGCACGATCGAGGCGGCGGGGTCGAGCACCCCGGCGGTGGCGAGTTCCTGGGTGACCGAGGCGCGGCGCAGCAGCTGGGCGTCGAGGGCGGCGCGGGCGGCGTCGATGCGGGTGTGGAGGCGGTCGAGGCGGCCGGCGGTCCAGCTGAGGTAGAGGCCGGTGGCGAGGAGGGCGACAAGGATCCAAATGAGCGTTGCGGTCACGGCGGGCAAGGTTACCGGGCGGGTGCGCCGGGGGGCTTGGTGCGGGCCGTGGCGGTGCCCGGCGGTCCGCTCGGTGCGGTACGTCGGGGTGCCGGTCGCGGGGCGGCCCCGGCGGGGGCGCTCGCGGAGGGCCCGGGGTCGCCGGGGGTACGGGGGGCCTCCGCCGGGACGGGAGGCGCGGGCCCTGTGCGCCGAGGGCTCGGCGAGGGTGCGCCTCGCGGGCCCAGGCGCGCCCCGGCTCCCTTTTCGACCGGCCCCGGTCGGGGGCCGGCCCCCGAACCCCCGCTCCTCAATCGCCGGAGGGGCTGAATTCTCGGCCGGTCGCGTCTCAGCCGTCGGACGGTTGGGGGCGGGCGCGCGCTCCCGTCGCGTCTCGACCCGCCCGGCGTTGAGGGCCCCGCCCGGACCTTGAGCACATTCGAGCCCGTCTGCCGTTCGTGGATCCGACCAAACCCTGGGCACATGCGCGGATCCACTCGGACCCAGGGCACACGCCAGGCCGTCTGCCGTGCGCGGATCCACTCGGACCCCGGGCACATTCCCGCCCGTCCGACGTTCGCGGATCCGTCCGAACCCCAGGCATTTCAGCCCGTCCGGCGATTGAGGACGGACCTCAGTCACAGGAACCCGCGCCGGACCAAGCGCGTCACCACTCAGCCCGTCCGGCGATTGAGGACAAGCCCGCACCACAGGACCCCGCACCCGACAAAGCGCAGCACCACCCAGCCCGTCCGGCGATTGAGGACAAGCCCGCACCACAGGACCCCGCACCCGACAAAGCGCAGCACCACCCAGCCCGTCCGGCGATTGAGGACGGCCCCGGGCGCGGGGCGCGGCACCCTCGCGGGCGCCTGGCTGTCCCGGGGCCCGCCCCGCCCCCCGCTCCTCAAACGCCGGAGGGGCTGGATATGCCCTGCCTGGCGCTCACCCCCGCCGGGGGCTGGGTATGCCCTGCCCCTCCGGCGGCTCACCCCCGCCGGAGGCGGCGATATGCCCTGCCCGGCACCAACGCACCCCACACCGGGCACGGGTAGACCCCGGCCCCCGCGAGCCCCCGCAAGGGCTCAGCTGCGAGTGAGGCCGAAGCGGGGGCGGCGGGTGGGGCGGTCGTCGGCGGCGACGGAGGTGGTGCCGTCGGTGACGGTCTCGTAGACGGAGAGGATGTCCGCGCCGACGGTGGACCAGTCGAAGCGGCGGACGTGCGCGCTGCCGCGCGCGCGGAGTTCGGCGCGGCGCCCGGGATCGCCCAGGAGACGGATCGCCGCGGCGGCGAGCGCGTCGGCGTCCTCGTTGGCGAACAGCTCCCCCGCCGCGCCCTGGTCGAGGACCTGCGCGAAGGCGTCGAGGTCGCTGGCGAGCACGGGCGCGCCCGCGGACATCGCCTCGACCAGGATGATCCCGAAGCTCTCCCCGCCGGTGTTGGGCGCGACGTACACGTCGACGCTGCGCAGCAGCCGTGCCTTGTCCTCGTCGCTGACCATGCCGAGGAACTCCACGCGGGAGCGCATCTCCTTCGGCAGGGCGGCGACCGCCTCCTCCTCGTCGCCTCGGCCCGCGACCAGCAGCCGGGTCGCGGGGCGCTCGGCGAGGATCGCGGGGAGCGCCCGCATCAGCACCGGCAGGCCCTTGCGGGGCTCGTCGATGCGGCCGATGAAGCCGATCGTGTCCCCCTGCCACTCGGGCTTGGGCTCGGCCCGGTCGAAGAAGCCGACGTCGACGCCGTTGGGGATGACCACCGCGTCGCCGCCGAGGTGCTCGACGAGGGTGCGCCGCGCGTACTCGCTGACCGCGATCCGCGCGCTGATCTTCTCCAGCGCGGGCTGGAGGATCGGATACGCGGCGATCATGGCGCGGGAGCGCGGGTTGGAGGTGTGGAAGGTCGCCACGATCGGCCCCTGCGCGGCCCAGCAGGCCAGCAGGCCGAGCGAGGGCGAGGTCGGCTCGTGGATGTGGATGACGTCGAAGGTGCCGTCGTGCAGCCAGCGCCGGACCCGGGCCGCGGAGAGGAAGCCGAAGTTCAGCCGGGCGACCGAGCCGTTGTACGGGACGGGCACGGCCCGGCCCGCCGAGACCACGAAGGGCGGCAGCGGGGTGTCGTCGTCGGCGGGGGCCAGTACGGAGACCTCGTGGCCGAGCCGGATCAGATGGTCCGCCAGGTCCCTGATGTGGAACTGGACGCCGCCGGGCACGTCCCAGGAGTAGGGGCAGACGATGCCGATCCTCATGGCCGTCCCTTTCCGGACCCGGTTTCCAGGTCGGCGAGCCAGAGCCGCTGGAGCATGTGCCAGTCCTCGGGGTGTTCGGCGATGCCCTCGGCGAAGACGTCGGCGAGGGCCTGGGTCATGGCGGCGGTCCGCTCCGCCCTGGAGCCCTCGGCGGGCGGGTCCACGGGCGGGTGGATGGTCCCGTGCATCACGGGCTCGTCGCCGTACCAGAGGGTGACGGGCAGCAGCAGCGCGCCGGTCTGCCGGGCGAGCAGGGCGGGTCCGGCGGGCATCCGGGCCGTCGCGCCGAAGTAGTCCACCTCGACGCCGGACGAGGACAGGTCGCGGTCGGCGACGAGACAGACCAGCCCGCCCGCGCGCAGCCGCCGCGCCAGGGTCCCGAAGGCGGAGCCGCCGGCGTGCGGCAGCACCTCCATGCCGAGGCTCTCGCGGTAGGCCACGAACCGGTCGTACAGCGACTCCGGCTTCAGCCGCTCGGCGACCGTGGTGAAGGGGATGCCGAGGGTCCGGGTGACCCAGACCCCGGCGAGGTCCCAGTTGGCGAGGTGCGGCAGGGCGACGATCACGCCGCGGCCGGCGGCCAGGCCGTCCGTCAGATGGTGGACGCCCTTGATGTCGACGTTGTCGCGGACCCGGTCGGCGCTCCACGCGGGCAGCCGGAAGGACTCCATCCAGTACCGCATGTACGAGCGCATCCCGGCCCGGGACAGCTCGGCGAGGCGTTCGGGGCCGGCGTCCGGCACGACGCGGGCGAGATTGGACTCCAGCCGGAGCACGCCCTTGCCCCGCCGTTTCCAGGCGGTGTCGGCGATGGTGCGGCCGAGCGCCGAGGCGGCGGGCTCGGGCAGCTTCTTGACCGCGCTCCAGCCCGCTCCGTACAGCCCGTCGGCGAGACGGTCCCGCGCGGTGCTCACGTCGCCTCGGCCTCGCTCTGGGCGGCGTCGGCCTCGGCGGACTCCCGGCGCACGGTCACGACCCGCTGGCCCAGCGTCACCGCGCTGCCGATCGCGACGATCCACAGGGCGATCGGGAGCAGGACGTCCACTCCGGGCACCCCGAAGGCGTGCAGACCGGCGAGACCGGCGGCGACCAGCGAGATCACCAGTCGCTCGGCGCGCTCGATCAGCCCGTTGACGGCGACCGGGAGACCGATCGCCTCGCCCCGGGCCTTGGTGTATGAGACGACCTGGCCGCTCGCGAGGCAGAAGATCGACACCGCGCAGAGCACATTGTCGTCGCCGGCGCCCGCGTACCAGAGCGCGAAGCCGCCGAAGATCGCGCCGTCGGCGACCCGGTCGAGGGTGGAGTCGAGGAACGCGCCCCAGCGGCTGGAGATGCCCGCCTGGCGCGCCATGTTGCCGTCGATCAGGTCCGAGAACACGAACAGGGTGATGACGATCGTGCCCCAGAAGAACTCTCCCCGGGGGAAGAAGACCAAAGCACCCGCCATCACTCCGGCCGTTCCGATGAGGGTGACCGCGTCGGGGCTCACTCCACGGCGGAGCAGAAATGCGGCGAACGGTGTGAGGACACGCGTGAAGAATGCACGCGCGTACTTGTTCAGCATGGCCTTCCCGAGGTTCGGTGGGCCGTGTGGCCCCATCGGCCACCGGCTGGCCCATCGTAGCCAGGACCGGCGCGCTCCACCGCCGGGACCCGGCGCGGATCCCGTCCCCGGGCCCGGCGCGGAAGCCGTCCCGGGGGCCGGGGGCGCGGCCGGGGAGCGGGCTCGCGGGCCGTCCGTGCCCCCGCGCGGTGCGGTACGACGTATGGACGCGCTCCGGGCGGAGTGGAAAGCTCGAAGGACGACCGGAAGCTGGAAGCTCGGACACACGACGACCACGGGCAGCGGCGGGACCGCCCCGGGACATCTGTCCGGAGACCGCGTCCACGGCTCCGCGGCTTTGTCCCCCGGACCGTCCGCCGAGGTTCACGCGCCCGCGGCCCGCATCTCCTCACCGTGCACTGGGTGCAATCGACCGGATCGATCGGGAGGCATGAACCATGGGCGACAAGGCGCACGCACACCCCGGGGCCGCCGGCAGGGCGACAGCGGCCGACCAGCCCTCATCCGTACGGAATGTGGTGCTGGTCGGCCACAGCGGCTCCGGCAAGACCACCCTGATCGAGGCCCTCGCGCTCACCGCCGGCGCGGTGAACCGGGCCGGCCGGGTCGAGGACGGTGCGACGGTCTCCGACTACGACGAGATCGAGCACCGGCAGCAGCGTTCCGTACAGCTTTCCCTCGTTCCCGTCGGCTGGGAGGGATTCAAGATCAATCTGTTGGACACTCCCGGGTACGCCGATTTCGTCGGCGAGCTGAGGGCCGGTCTGCGCGCGGCGGACGCGGCCCTCTTCGTGGTGTCGGCGGCCCAGGAGGCCGACGCGATCGCGAGCACGACCCGGGCCGTGTGGGAGGAGTGCGCGGCCGTCGGCATGCCGCGCGCGATCGTCGTGACCCATCTGGAGACCGCCCGGACCGGGTACGAGGAGCTGACCGCCGTCTGCGCGGAGCTGTTCGGGCGGGACGACCCCGACGCGGTGCTGCCGCTGTACCTGCCGCGCTACGGCACCCCCGGCCCCGACGGGCACGCGCCGGTCACCGGGCTGGCCGGGCTGCTCTCCCGGAAGGTCTTCGACTACTCCTCCGGCGAGCGGAAGGAGATCCCGCCCGACCCGGAGGAGGCTCCGTCGATCGAGGAGGCCCGCAACCGGCTGATCGAGGGAATCATCGCGGAGAGCGAGGACGAGACGCTCATGGAGCGCTATCTCGCCGGTGAGGAGATCGACCCGGGCACCCTGATCGACGATCTGGAGAAGGCCGTGGCGCGCGGTGTCTTCCACCCCGTCCTCGCGGCCGCCCCCGCGGGCGACGGCGCGCGCCAGGGCCTGGGCACCGTCGAGCTGCTGGAGCTGATCACCGGCGGCTTCCCCACCCCGCTGGAGCCGCGGTGCCCGCCCGTCACGACTCCCGAGGGCGTGCCGCGCCCGCCGGTGCGGTGCGACCCGGACGGGCCGCTGGTGGCCGAGGTGGTCAAGACCGCCTCCGATCCCTATGTGGGCCGGATCTCCCTCGTCCGGGTCTTCTCCGGCACCCTGCGCCCGGACGAGACGGTGCATGTCTCGGGGCACGGTCTCGCCGACCGGGGGCACGAGGACCACGATGTGGACGAGCGGGTGGGCGCGCTGTCGGCGCCCTTCGGCAAGCATCAGCGCCCGCTGAACCGGGCGATCGCCGGGGATCTCGCCTGTGTCGCCAAGCTCTCCCGGGCGGAGACCGGCGACACCCTCTCCGCCAAGGACGATCCGCTGCTGATGGCGGCCTGGACGATGCCCGACCCGCTGCTGCCGCTGGCGGTCCGGGCGCACAGCAAGGCGGACGAGGACAAGCTCTCGCAGGGGCTGGCCCGGCTGGTCGCCGAGGATCCGACGATGCGGCTGGAGCAGAACCGGGCGACGCGCCAGGTGGTGCTCTGGTGTCTGGGCGAGGCCCACGCCGATGTCGCGCTGGAGCGGCTGCGCGGCCGCTACGGCGTCCAGGTCGACATCGTCCCGCACCGGGTGTCGCTGCGGGAGACCTTCGGGGAGCGGGCCGGCGGGCGCGGCCGGCATGTGAAGCAGTCGGGCGGGCACGGCCAGTACGCCGTCTGCGAGATCGAGGTGGAGCCGCTGCCCCCGGGGTCCGGGGTGGAGTTCGTGGACGAGGTGGTGGGCGGTTCGGTGCCCCGGCAGTTCATCCCGTCCGTGGAGAAGGGGGTGCGCGCCCAGGCGGCGCGCGGGGTCGTGGCCGGCTATCCGCTGGTCGATGTGCGGATCACGCTGCGCGACGGCAAGGCGCACTCGGTGGACTCCTCGGACGCGGCCTTCCAGACGGCGGGCGCGCTGGCGCTGCGCGAGGCGGCGGCCCAGTGCCCGATCCATCTGCTGGAGCCGGTCGCCGAGGTCCGGGTGCTGGTCCCGGACGCCTATGTCGGGCAGGTGATGAGCGATCTGTCGGGACGGCGCGGGCGGGTGGTCGGCACCGAGCAGTCCGCCGGGTCGCGGACCGTCGTACGGGCCGAGGTCCCCGAGATCGAGATCGGCCGGTACGCGGTCGATCTGCGCTCCCTCTCGCACGGGACGGGCCGCTTCAGCCGCGCGTACGCCCGTCATGAGCCGATGCCGCCGCAGGTCGCCGAGCGGGTGCGGGAGCAGACCGCGAACGCCCCGTAGCCCCGGCGGGGCCGCGGACCGCCGCCCGCCCCTCCCCCGTGGGGGCGGGCGGCAATTCCCGTCACGTGCCCAACTCCCGTGACGCAGACGACACCACCCCGATACGCTGAGGTGCCCCAGCTCAGCAGGTGTGCGGGGCACGGTAGTCGGGAACAGGCCGCAAGAGCGGACGGCAGCGGCGATGTTGGGGGCGGTAAGTGGCGAGCGACGGTTTCGATTTCAGTCCCGGAGCACAGGTCCCGCTCATGGGCTCGGCGGGGCAGACCGCGGCGACGAATGCGCTGGCCTCGGCCGCGTACCGCGACAGCCCGGCCGAGGAGATCCTCAAGGCCAACAGCGAGTGGCACAAGTCCGAGGTGAAGAAGGGGAAGTTCTCCCTCTTCGAGCCCAACCTCGGGGAGGCGTTCTCCAACGCCGTGCGGGCGCGGATGCTCGGCGGCGGGCGCGGGGCGCTGATCCAGTCCTTCGGGACGGAGCCGCAGACCGTGGTGGAGCACTGCCTGGCGGCCATCCACATACGCAAGGAGCGCGACACCAAGCTCAGTGTGATCATGGCGGTCTTCGGGCTGCTGTTCCTGCCCGGCATGCTGCTGTGGATGGGCGTCTTCCAGCTCCGCCGCACCATCGCGGGGTCCGCGAACAAGCGGGCGGGGACGCTCGGCACCCTGCTGCTGATCGCGATCGGCGGGCTCGCCCTGATCCTGATCCTCCGGCTGCCCTTCACCGGCTTCTGGGGGTACTACCTGCGCGGCATGATCATCGCCCCGGTCGTCGGCTGGCTGCTGGCCAAGCGGATCTGCGAGGCCACGGCGAAGGATCTCCGGGAGCGCTGGGACGGACTGCTCTCCGGCGGCGGCATCGGGGCCAAGGTCCCCGAGACGGTGCCCGGCGGACCGCAGGACTCGGCGCGCGAGCAGCTGCGCCAGGGGCTGGAGAAGCTCACCGCCGAACAGCACGCCAACTCGGTCTTCTACGCCGGCCCCAAGGGGATACTCGGCATGGGCACCCGGTGGGGCAGCTGGCAGATGGCCGAGGAGCTGGTCTCCAAGGAGCCGGGCAAGGAGATCAATCAGTTCCGCAGCTGGGACGTGATACGGGCGATCCACGACAAGCTGAAGCTGCTGGAGCGCGGCCCGCTGAACTCCGGAGGCTTCCCCACCCCCGCGGTCAAGCACTGGATCGTCTCGCCCGTCGGCGAGAACGCCGGATCGGTGTCCCGGCCGGACGGCCAGGACGTGGAGTCCTTCCAGGTCAAGGGCCACGAGATACAGCGCATCTGCAATCACCAGCAGTTCGGCAGCGGTGACCGGCACTATCTGGGCGTGCAGTTCGTCCTCTGGGACGGACAGCTGGTGATCACCATGATGATCACGGTGACCGTGCTCCACGAGACGCTGCGCGTCGAGGTCACCGGGCACGCGCTCGGCCCGGTGCACGGCTTCTTCACCACCAAGTCCTCGCCGAAGACCGTCACGGTGAGCAAGGCCATCCGCTTCTGGGAGACCCGGACCAGGACCCTGCCGCTGGTGGAGACCCGTGAGGTGGTGCGGCTGATGGTCCGGGCCCCCTTCACCTGGTATCCGCCGCTGCTGGAGTTCCTCGGCGGCAAGCTGGTGCTGCCCGAGCCGTTCGGGCTGCGGCACGCCTGGGCCGAGAAGCCCTGGCGGCACCGGTTCATGGCGGACGACGCGATGCGCGCTGCCACCCCCGTACTGCGGGTGGCGCACGCCGCGGCGCTCCGGGTGCTCGCCGAGAACGGCGTCGACACCGATCGCTTCGCCGGCCGGTCGATGGCCGTGAGCGGCGGGGTGCAGGACGCGGCCCCGAAGAAGGCGGATCTGTACGACGCGTAGTCGCGCCGGGAACGCCGATACGCCCCGGGCGGGGTCTCCCGCCCGGGGCGTACGCGTCGGTGGATCCGGGTGTCCCCGGGGCCCGTGGGCCCGGGCCACCGAGGGCGGTCAGTCCGTGGGCCAGGCGCGGGCGAGCATCGCCCGGGTGTCCGCGAGCAGCTGCGGCAGCACCTTGGTGTGCCCGACGACCGGCATGAAGTTGGTGTCCCCGCCCCAGCGCGGCACGACGTGCTGATGGAGATGGGCGGCGATCCCGGCGCCCGCGGAGACGCCCTGGTTCATCCCGATGTTGAACCCGTGCGCACCGGAGGCGGCCCGCAGCGCGGTCATCGCCCGCTTGGTGAAGAGCGCCAGCTCGGCGGTCTCCGCCGGGTCCAGCTCGGTGTAGTCGGCGACGTGCCGGAAGGGCACCACCATCAGATGCCCGCCGTTGTACGGGTAGAGGTTGAGCACCGCGTAGACGGACGAGCCGCGCGCGATCACCAGCCCGTCCTCGTCGGACTTGGCGGGGATGGAGCAGAAGGGGCAGCCGTCACCGGCCTCGGGCCCGCTCGGCTTGTTCTCCCCCTGGATGTACGCCATCCGGTGGGGCGTCCACAGGCGCTGGAACGCGTCGGGCGTTCCCACTCCGATCTGCTGCTCCGGCTCACTCGTCATGCTGTGCAGCATATGGCTTCGCCCCCGCCGAGCGTGTCGCCGGGGGCTCGCTCCCCGGGCCGCCGCGATGCTGGACCGATGGACGATGAGAGCAGGCTGTGGCAGTGGCGCAGGCGTATGGAAGTCCCGCTGTTCGCGGCGTCGGTGGTCTTTCTCGCCTGTTACGCGGTCCGGGTGCTGGCCGAGGACCTGCCCCCGGACGGCCAGGACGCGCTGCTGACGGTGACCTACGCGATGTGGGCGCTGTTCCTGGTGGACTATCTGGTGCGCTGGCGGCTCAGCGGCCAGGGCAGGGCCTACCCCCGTCACCATGTGATGGACGCGATCGTGGTGCTGCTGCCGCTGCTGCGCCCGCTGCGGATCGTCCAGATCTGGGAGTCGGTCCGGCACCGGCGGGCCCATGCCCGGCTGTCGCTGTACGCGCGGGTGATCGCCTACGCGGGGATGTCGGCGCTGCTGCTGGGCTTCGCGGGCGCGCTCACGGTCTACGCGGAGGAGCGCGGGGCGCCGGGGGCGACGATCCTGACGTTCGGGGACTCGGTGTGGTGGGCCTGCTCGACGCTGACGACGGTCGGTTACGGCGATGTCGCGCCGGTGACCCCGAAGGGCCGGGTGGTGGCGACGATGATGATGGCCGGGGGGCTGGCCCTGCTGGGCGCGGTGACCGGCTCGTTCTCGTCCTGGCTGATCCAGACCTTCACGCTGGACGAGGACAGCGGGCCCCCGGGGAGTCCCCCGGGGGCCCGCTGAGCGGCCTCGTGGATCAGACCTGGACGCGGTCCGCGACGACCTGCTCCAGCTTGGCGAGGGCCTGGTCGCGGGGGATGCCGTTCTCCTGCGAGCCGTCGCGGTAGCGGAAGGACACCGTGCCCGCGTTCATGTCCTCGTCACCGACGATGATCATGAAGGGGACCTTCATCTTCTGGTGGTTGCGGATCTTCTTCTGCATCCGGTCGGAGGAGGCGTCGACCTCGACCCGCAGCCGCTTCTTCTTCGCCTCGGCGGCGAACTCCTGCAGATACTCGACATGCGCGTCGCCGATCGGGATGCCGACCGCCTGCACCGGGGCCAGCCAGGGCGGCATCGCGCCCGCGTAGTGCTCCAGGAGCACGGCGAAGAACCGCTCGATCGAGCCGAAGAGCGCGCGGTGGATCATCACGGGCTGCTGACGCGAGCCGTCGGGCGCGGTGTACTCCAGGTTGAACAGCTCGGGCAGGTTGAAGTCGAGCTGCACGGTCGACATCTGCCAGGTCCGGCCGATCGCGTCCCGCGCCTGCACCGAGATCTTCGGGCCGTAGAAGGCCGCGCCGCCCGGGTCGGGGGTGAGCGGCAGGCCCTGCTTCTCGGCCACCTGGCGCAGCACCTCGGTGGCCTCCTCCCACACCTCGTCCGAGCCGACGTACTTCTCCGGGTCCTTGGTGGACAGCTCCAGATAGAAGTCGGTCAGACCGTAGTCGCGCAGCAGATTGAGGACGAAGGTGAGGGTGCGGTCCAGCTCGTCCGCCATCTGCTCACGGGTGCAGTAGATGTGCGCGTCGTCCTGGGTGAAGCCCCGGGCGCGGGTCAGACCGTGGACGACGCCCGACTTCTCGTGCCGGTACACCGTGCCGAACTCGAACAGGCGCAGCGGCAGCTCGCGGTAGGAGCGCCCCCGGGCGTCGAAGATCAGATTGTGCATCGGGCAGTTCATCGGCTTGAGGTAGTAGTCCGTGCCGCCGTCGAGCTGCATGGGGGGGTACATCCCCTCCGCGTACCAGTCCAGGTGGCCGCTCTTCTCGAAGAGCGCGCCCTTGGTGGCGTGCGGGGTGTAGACGAACTCGTACCCCTCCTCCTCGTGCCGCCGGCGGGAGTAGTCCTCCATGACCCGGCGCACGATGCCGCCGCGGGGGTGGAAGACCGCGAGGCCGGAGCCGATCTCGTCGGGGACGGAGAAGAGGTCCAGCTCGGTGCCGAGGCGGCGGTGGTCGCGCTTCTCGGCCTCGGCGAGGAAGTCGAGGTGCGCCTTCAGCTCGTCCTTGGACGGCCAGGCGGTCCCGTAGATCCGCTGGAGCATCGGGTTCTTCTCGCTGCCGCGCCAGTACGCGGCGGCGTTGCGCATGAGCTTGAACGCGGGGATGTTGCGGGTGGTCGGCAGGTGCGGGCCCCGGCAGAGGTCCTTCCAGCACAGGTCGCCGGTCTTGGCGTCCAGGTTGTCGTAGATGGTCAGCTCGCCGGCGCCCACCTCGACGTCCGCGCCGTCGTCGCTGGAGGCGGAGCCCTTGAGCCCGATCAGCTCCAGCTTGTACGGCTCGTCCGCCAGCTCCTCGCGGGCGGCCTCGTCGCTCACCACACGGCGGGAGAACCTCTGGCCCCGCTTCTGGATCTCCTGCATCTTCTTCTCGACGGCCTTGAGGTCCTCCGGCGTGAAGGGCTTCTCGACGTCGAAGTCGTAGTAGAAGCCGTCCTTGACCGGCGGGCCGATGCCGAGCTTGGCCTCGGGGAACAGCTCCTGCACGGCCTGCGCCATGACGTGCGCGGTGGAGTGGCGCAGGATGTCGAGGCCGTCCGGGGAGGAGATCTCGACCGGCTCGATCTCGTCGCCGTCCCGGACCTCGTGGCTGAGGTCCTTCAGCTCGCCCGCGATGCGGGCGGCGACGACGGTGCGCTCGCCGGGGAAGAGTTCGGCCGCCGTCGTGCCCGTGGTCACCACGCGCTCTTCCCGCTGCTCGGAATCGCGTTGGATGATCACACGGACGTCTGACACCGGTCTCTCCTGACTGATGGGGTGCGCCAGCGGTCACTGCGCGCGTCTGAATCGTACCGAGCCGAGGGGGCCGCCCGCGAAACGGTTGTGCGGGCAGGGGTCCGCGGCTCGCGCCCGCACCGCCCTCGGTGCTCGGTGCTCGGTGCTCGGTCCACGGCTGATGGGCGCCGGAGCCTCAGCCGCCGGGCCGCGGCCCTCAGCTCCTCCCAGCCCTCAGCTCCTCCCAGCCCCCAGCTCTCTGCTCTCAGCCCTCAGCCCCGGCCGGATCCCGCGCCGGGGGCTCCGTGCCCGCCGGGGCCGAGGGGAACGGCTCCACACCGCAGGCGTCGGTGAGCCGGCGGAATCCGCCCCGGCTCTCCAGCCGCCCCGCCAGCCGGACCGGCTGCCCGGCCAGATGGGCGCGGCCGGCCGTGCCGTACGCCTCCTCCTCCAGGGCGACCCGGACGTACGGGACCTCGGCCCCCGCCAGGACCCGCAGCCGTACCGCTCCCGGCCCCTCCGCCCCCGAGCGGTGCAGCCGGACCACCTCTCCCGTGATCCGCACCGCCACCGAGGGCTCCTGCCGCAGATAGCGCGCGCCCGCAGCCCGCAGCGCGGGCAGGTCGCCGGGGAGGAACTCCACCGGCTCGCTCCCCGGCCCGCAGCCCTCGGGCGGCGGGGCCGAGGGCGACCAGGCCAGGGCGATCCGGGCGCCCCGGGAGCCCCGCAGCAGCGCGATCACCGCCTCCGTCAGCTCCCGGCTCACCCCGCGCGCCACGGCCGCGTCGAAGGCGTCCGTACCGCCGGTCGCCCGCTGGCGGTCCAGGGCCTCCCGGGTCGCGCGCAGCGCGTGGTGGAGCCGGACGGCGACGGTGCGCCCGGCCTCGACCGGCAGGAACGCGGTGAGGGCGCCTCCGCCCCGGACCGGGGAGAGCAGCACGCCGCCGAGGGACTCCCGGGCCCCTCGGCGGTGCCGGGCGCCGTGGTATCCGGCCGGGCCGCGGGTCGCGAGCGCGCCCGCCATCAGCGTCTGCCGCACGGCCGAGCGCAGCTGCTCCTGTCCCGCGCGGGGCACGGCGTCGGGTGCGTCCGGGACGCCGGGAGCGTCCGGGGCGTCCGGGCTCTCCCGGAGCGGGTCGCGGTGCCAGCGGATCTCGTCGCTGGGCACGGTGAGGCCGAGGAGGACCTCGCGGGCGGAGGGCGAGGCGCTGCGGGCCAGCGCCGCGAGGGCCGCGCCGAGCAGATCGTCGGAGCCGGGGACGGAGCGGCTCTCCGGGACGAGCAGCCCGCTCCCGCCGGTGGTCCGGCCGGGCGGGACCCAGCGGGCGTGCCGTCCGGGCGCGCCGTCGCGCCGTCGCCAGCCGTGCCGGTCCAGCAGCGCGCCGAGGGCGGCGGGATCGACCCGGGCGGGGTCCGGCCGCCGGGCCGGGTCGTCGTGGGGCGGGCGCATCAGGGTCTCCCTCCCGCCCCGGCCCGTGTGGTGGCCGGTCGGGGCACGGCCCGGCGGCCGGTCGGGGCGGCTCCGGGCTGGCGGCGACCGCCGGCGCGCGCCCCGGCGGGCCGGTCGGGCGGCTCCCCGGGGCTCGGGTCCGGGAGGCTCCTCGGGCGCGACGGCCGGGCCCGGATCAGCGACCCGGGGGCCTGGCGGGCCTCGGGGGGCTTGAGGGGCCTGGGGGAATCGCCGCTGCCGGCTCGGGGACGGGGCGTCGGACCGACGGTCCGTCATCTGTGTTGTCACCGCCCGGCGTACGCGGCAAACAGCGCGGGTATCACCGATTCGGCGGGGGCTGCCGCCCACCGCCCGGCCGGCGCGAGGGGGTTCGGGGATGACGCTCTGGTACGAGGGTCCCATGGCCGCGTTCCACACCGGGACGACGGGGATCGACGTCGAGGAGGACCGGATCGTGGCCGCCTCGGTCGTGGTGCAGGACAGCGCGGGCGGTCATCCGCGCGTCACGCGCTGGCTGGTCAGTCCGGGCGTTCCGGTGCCGCCGGGGGCGACCGGGACCCACGGTCCGACCGAGGAGCGGCTGCGGCTGCACGGGCGCTGGCCCGCGCCGGTGATGGAGGAGATCGGCAGGTCGCTGGCCGAGCAGTGCGCCGCCGCCCGTCCGCTGGTGGTGATGAACGCGCCGTTCGATCTGACCGTCCTCGACCGTGAGCTGCGCCGGCACCGCGCCGCCTCGCTCGCCCGCTATCTGGAGAACGTCTCGCTGTGCGTGGTGGATCCCTGGGTCCTGGACCGGCATCTCGACCGGTATCGCAAGTGCGGCCGGACGCTGGCCGATCTCTGCGAGCAGTACGGGGTGCCGCTGGGCGAGCGGCGGGACACGACGTCCGACGCGCTGGCGTCGCTGGAGGTCGCGCGGGCGGTGGGCCGCCGGTTCGCGGCGCGGATGGAGCGGTTGTCGGCGGCGGAGCTGCACACGCTCCAGGCGGTGTGGCACGCGGCGCAGGCGCGCGGGCTCCAGACCTGGTTCGCCCGCGGCGGCACACCCGAGCCGGTGCACCCGGCGTGGCCGCTCCGCCCCGAACTGCGCACCGCGGCCTGAGATCCGGCGGCGGCGGGAGCCGCCCGGGGAAACGCGAAGGCCGGTCCGTCGACGACGGACCGGCCTTCCCCGGTGGGCGATACTGGGTTCGAACCAGTGACCTCTTCGGTGTGAACGAAGCGCTCTCCCACTGAGCTAATCGCCCGGGAACGGACTGAACCATACAGGGCCCGGCGGCCCGGCTTCAAATCAGCCGGGCGCGGCCTTCAGCCGCCGCGCAGCCGGGCGTCGAGCCCCCGCCGTCCGGAGCGCATCATGACCGCGTGATTGGCGCGGAACGCCGGCCGGCACGGCACGGCGAGCCGTCTCATGAGGGGTTTGCGGACCTCCACCTCCTGGTCGTACACGGCGCGGGTGCCGGCCCCGCGCGGCGCGAGCGCCCAGCGGGCCCAGCCCTCCAGATCGCCCTCCAGGCCGACTTCGAGCACCCGGGCCGCCGGGTCGCGCCGTACCGCGCTCGCGGTGACGCGCAGTTCGTACGGCAGGAAGGAGCGGATGCGCGCGGTCCCCCGGTCCGGGGAGAGCGGGACCACCTCGCGGAACTGGGGCCACCACAGGGGGTAGTCCTCGGCCCGTTCGAGTGCGGTGAAGACGGCGCCGGGCCCGGCGCTCAGGTCCCAGACGGCGCGGAAGCGGTAGTGACACCAGTTCATGGACCGAGTCTCCTCCCGCGCGGCGCGGAGGGATGTACTCAGCGGCGTCTGAGTATCCGCGCCGATGCGTTCGGGCGGGGCGGCGGCCACACTCCGGGAATGACGAACGCCGCGCCCTTTCCGCCTCCCGCCGAGGAACTTGTGCTCCTCGACCGGGAGCTGACCCGGCTGGACGCCCGCCGCGGCCAGTTGCTGGCCCGCCGGGCCTGGCTGCTCGCGG
Organism: Streptomyces sp. NPDC014894; assembly: GCF_043080985.1. Taxonomy (NCBI): domain Bacteria; kingdom Bacillati; phylum Actinomycetota; class Actinomycetes; order Kitasatosporales; family Streptomycetaceae; genus Streptomyces; species Streptomyces sp. NPDC014894. The sequence continues at coordinate 834,413 of NZ_JBIBWD010000001.1, read as the reverse complement.
TGCTCCAGCCGCCCGCCGCCCGGCCGCCGAGGGCCTGGGCCGGCTCCGGGCAGGTCCGCCCCGCCGAGTGGCCCCCGCGAGCGGGCGCCGGGCCCGTCCGCGCCGCCGAGACCTCCGCGCCGAGCGCCCAGAATGTGCTGCTCGCCCTGGGCGGACTGCTGCTGACGGTCGCCGCCGTCGCGTTCACCCTGGTCGGCTGGGGGCACATGGGGATCGGCGGACGGTCCGCCGTACTGGCCGCCGTGACGGCCGCCGCGCTCGCCGTGCCGCTCGCGCTGCTGCGGCGCGGGCTCGTCGCCACCGCGGAGTCGGTGGCCGCGCTCGGTCTGGCGCTGCTGATGCTGGACGCCTTCGCGCTGCACCGGGTGGCGCTGCCGGACACGGACGCGGTGGCGTACACGGCGGGAGCGGCGGCGGTGCTGGCCGCGCTCTGGGCGGTCTACGGACGGCTGGCGCGCACGCTGCGGTCCCCGCTTCCGGCGGCCGTCGTCATCGCGCAGCTTCCGCTGCTCCTGTGGTCGCTGACGCCCGGCAGCGCGCTCACCCCGGCGTGGGCGCTGCTGGGGACGGCCGTCCTCGACGCGGCGGTCGCGGTACGGGCGAGGGGCGCGGGCGTCCGGGTGACCGCCGCGGCCCTGGCCTCGGTGACGGGCGGTGCGGCGCTGCTGCTCGGGGGCGTCCGGTCGCTGGCGGCCGACTCCCCGGCAGGGTCGGCCGGGCCCGCCGCGCTGCTGACGGCCGCGGCGGCCGCCGCCCTGCTCACCGCCCTGTCCACCGCCCGGCGCTCGTCCGCGGTCGCGGCGGCCCTGTCGGCGGTGGGCGGTCTGGCGCTGCTGGCGGGCGCCGGCGGCACGGTCCGGACGGCGCTCCCGGACGACTGGGCCGCGCCGGGGTATCTGCTGTGCGCGACGGCGCTGCTCGGCGCGGTCGCGCTGTCGGGGATACGCGGCCGGGTGCCGCGCGCGCTGTCGGGTGGTCTGGCGGCGGCGTCGGCGGCGGTCCACGCGCTGGCGCTGGTCTCGGCCCTGCCCCTGCTCACGCTCGCGCTGACCGGCCCGGAGCTTCTGCTGCCGGACGCCTGGTCCGGGGCCTCCCCCGACGCCCGCGACGTTCTGGAGGGCGCCCGGGCGGCCACCGTGTGGTCGACGGCGGTCGTACTGGCCCTGCTGACCGCGGTGGCCGCCGCGGCCTCCCGCCCCCGCCCCGCCGCGCTCCTGCACGGCTGGACGACGGGCGGCTCCCCCCGTGCCCCTCACGGCCCTCACGGCGGCGGTACGGGGAGCACGGCGCGGGACGACGCCCCTCGTACGGCGGGCGGGTCCGGCGTTCCGGACGGCGTGCGGCAGCGGCCGGACGCGGCGGCGAGCACCTCGCACAGCCCGGACGCCCCGGACGCGGCGGACGCGGCGGGTGTGCGCCGGTGGCGGCACGGCGCGGCCTCGGCGGCGGGCGCGCTCGGGTGGGCGGCGCTCTTCCTCGCGCCGGCCGCCGTCGGCGCGGGCTTCGCGGCCGCCGTGGCGTTCCAGACGCTGCTGACGGCCGCCGCGCTCGCGATCGCCGTGCGGACCACCGTCATCCCGGCGGCCGTCACGGCGCTGAGCTGCGGGCTCGCGGGCGGGGCGAGCGTGGCGGCGTTCTCGCTCGCCGCCCGCCCGGCCACCTTCGCCGTGCTGGGCGCGCTGCTCGCCCTCGCGGCGGCGGCCTCGGCCGTCTCCCGCGCCCCCGGGGCGCTCCGCGCGGTGCTCGGCTGCACGGCGGCCGTCCTCGCGTCGGCGCTGCTCCTCGCCGTCGGCGCGGCGGCCGACCTGACTCCCGGTGCGACGGCGCTGCTGCTGCTCGCCGTGCCGGCGGGCACGGCGCTGCTCTCCGCCCGGCTGGGCGGCGGGCATCCCGTGGGGACGCCCGTGGAATGCGCGGGGGCCGCCGCGGGGGCTGCGGCGGTGCTGCTCGCCCTGGGCAGCGCGCCCATGCTCGCCCTGGTGCTCGGGCTGGGCGGAGTGATCGCGGCCGGGACCGCCCTGCGGGCCGACCGTCGGCGGGCGGCCGCCCCGGTCGCGGCGGTGCTGTGGGTGCTGGCCGCCTGGGCGCGGCTGTACGCCTGGGAGGTGACCGCCCCGGAGGCGTACACCCTGCCGGTGTCGATTCCGGCGCTGGCCGTGGGGCTGCTGCGCCGCCGCCGGGACCCGTCGGCCTCGTCGTGGACGGCGTACGGCCCCGGGCTGGCCGTGACCCTGGTCCCGAGCCTGGCGGTCTCCTGGGGCGACGCGCACTGGGCGCGCCCGCTGCTGCTGGGGCTGGCCGCGCTGGCCGTCACGCTCGCCGGGGCACGGCTGCGGCTGCGGGCCCCGCTGCTGATCGGCGGTGCGGTGCTGGCGCTGGTCGCGCTGCACGAGCTGGCCCCGTATGTGGTCCAGGTCGTCGACGCGCTCCCCCGCTGGCTGCCGCCCGCGCTCGCCGGACTGCTGCTGCTGGCGGTCGGCGCGACCTATGAGCAGCGGCTGCGGGAAGCGCGCCGGGTACGGGAGAGCCTGGGCCGGATGCGCTGACGGGGGCGGACGCGCGAAGGGCCCCGGAGACGCTCGGTCTCCGGGGCCCTTCGGCACGGACGGACGGCTGCCGCCGGACGGGCGCCGGGCAGACGTCCTGACAGACGACGAGGGCCGAGCGGTCGCTTTCGCGAACTGCTCGGCCCTCGAACATGTGGGCGATACTGGGATCGAACCAGTGACCTCTTCGGTGTGAACGAAGCGCTCTCCCGCTGAGCTAATCGCCCGGGCGCAGCGCCAACATTACCCCATGTCAGCGGGTGCCCCGGACCCGTTTTCGGATCAGGATTCGATCTTCCACGGCAGGGTGATGCCGAACTTCCAGAGATAGATCCCGGCCAGCACCGCGCAGATCACCACGCCGACCGAGGTGAGGATGAGATTCCGCCGCCGGACCCTGGGGTCGAGCGCCCGCTGGGCGGCTTCGCTGACTTTGCGCTTGGTCCAGCGCAGCACCAGCTGGGCCCAGACGAACTCGGTCGCCCAGATCGCCATGCCGCCGAAGATGACCACCCAGCCGGGGCCGGGCAGCACCAGCATGGCGACGCCGGCGGAGACCACCGCGAGCCCGACCACGAAAACGCCGACCTGCCAGCTCAGGTGCAGGGTCTTGCGGGCCTTGATGAAGGCCGGCGCACGCGAGCCGAGCGGCCGCTCGGTCTCCTGCTCGCTCTCGTCCACCGTCACCCGCTCGCCCTCGGCCGGCCTCGCGTCGTCAGTCACCACCGCGACCTCCGTGCCGTTACTCCCCGTGTTCATGCTGGCAAATCTACCTGACGGAGCGCAGTCACCGGAATGGTCCCAGGGAACGAACAATCACTCCGCCGTTAGGGGTACCTAAAGACACCCAAAACCCTCAGAGGGGTTTACAACGGCACCGTAGGTGGCATGTCGATTTCGCCGACGTGCGAATCCCCGAGCGCACACTGAGCGAAAGGCCCTGGCGCTTATGAACACCACGGTCAGCTGCGAGCTGCACCTGCGCCTCGTTGTATCGAGCGAGTCTTCACTGCCTGTACCCGCGGGCCTGCGGTATGACACGGCCGATCCCTATGCCGTGCACGCCACCTTCCACACCGGAGCCGAGGAGACGGTCGAATGGGTCTTCGCCCGCGACCTTCTCGCGGAGGGCCTGCACCGGCCCACCGGCACGGGCGACGTCCGTGTCTGGCCATCGCGCAGCCATGGCCAGGGCGTCGTCTGCATCGCGCTGAGCTCCCCGGAGGGCGAAGCCCTGCTCGAGGCCCCGGCGCGGGCCCTGGAGTCGTTCCTGAAGCGGACCGACGCCGCGGTGCCACCGGGCACCGAGCACCGTCACTTCGATCTCGACACGGAGCTCTCGCACATCCTGGCCGAGAGCTGAGCCAGGCCGAGAGCCGCACGGCGCCGTCCTACTCGGGGAGACGGCGCCGCGCGCACAGCCGGATACGGCGAACTGCCGGGCCCGGCGGACAACCTCATAGGGCGGACGTATCGGCGTCGTCACCGCGCATTCCAGCGCGGTGACGACGCCGATACGCATTGGCGCGAGCCGCTAGAGTCAGCGCAATTCGGCGGGCACCGGCCCGCAGCAGGCCAGGGAGCGAATCGTGCTGATCCCCCACGACACCAGATATGCCCTCGACGCGGTCATCGATCTGGTGAACACCGCACCGGACCGAGATCAGGCGGACGGACTGGAAGGCGTCACCGCCCTGGCCGAATTCGTACACCGGCACAACTTCAGCGATGTGGGCGAGTTGAGTCCCCGCGATCTCGCCGCGGTACGCGATGTGCGCACCCGGTTCGCGGAGGTCTTCGCGGCCCCGGACAGCACGGCCGCCGCCGAGCTGCTCAATGAACTGGTGGCGGCCGCCGGGACGACTCCGCAGCTCACCGACCACGACGGCTACGACTGGCATGTGCACTACTTCGCGCCGGGGGCATCGGTCGCCGACCATGTCGCGGCCGACGGCGGCATGGCGCTGGCGTTCATCATCGTCGCGGGCGAGCAGGAGCGGCTGCGGCGGTGCGAGGCCCCGGACTGCGGGCGCGCGTTCGTGGATCTCTCGCGCAATCGCTCCCGCCGCTACTGCGACAGCCGCACCTGCGGGAACCGGCTGCATGTGGCCGCCTACCGGGCGCGCCGCCGGGAGGCGGCCGGCTGAGCCCCGGCGGCCGGGGACGGCCTCGGGCCTCCTCACAGCGGGAACAGATCGTGGACGGCGGCCATGAGCAGCAGCACTCCGATCACCGCCAGAAAGATCATCAGGGGTGGCTGGGAGAGCGCGAAGAGACAGCCTCGCGGCTCATTCGTGGGTGCGGGGGCGTCGGCCCCGGAGGTATCGAGCATCTCGGGGCGATGATGACGCAGCGCCCGCCGCCGTGATCAATCAACACACCCCGTGACACGGGGAGTTCATCACACTCCGGCCCTCCCCCGGACCCCGGGTCCGCTTCCCGGACCGAACGGGGCGGGAGCGGACGGGACCGGACGCCACCCGGTCGGAACCGGACCGATCCGGACGGTGAGCGGGGTACGGCGTCCCACGCGCCGCCGCGCGAACGACCGCGCCCCCGCGACCGGGGCGGCCGGCGCGTCCGCCGCCGGGGGACCCTTCGCGTACGGCCGGCGCACGGCGTGGGAGCGCTCCGGGGCCGGGGCGCGGAGAAGACGGGGCGCGGAGAGGACGGGCGCGAGCCCGGCAGGATCCGAGAGAGAGGCCCTAGATGCCGTGCTTCTTGAGGATCGCCTCGATGTCGCTGAAGTCCTCACCGGATCCCGAGGTCTTGGGGGGCGACGCGGGCGCGGCGGACGGGCGGGCGGACCGGCCGAGGGAGGGGGCGGAGGCGGCGGGGGCCACGGCGTCCTTCCGGGCGGCCCGCTCGGCGGCCCGGCGCTCCTTGCGGGTGCCTCCCGAGCGCCGCTCCACCGCGCGGGTGGTCATGAAGAGCGCCCACGCGCCGCCGAGGAGTCCGAAGCCGATCCACGCGGTGGGGCTGAAGGCCGTGGACACGGCCCAGTCGACCGCGCCGGTCAGCACCAGTCCGAGCGGGACCAGGGCGTAGGCGGCGATCCGGGCGGCGGCGAGATAGCGCTTGCGGTACCCCGTGATCGCGGCGATGCCCAAACCGGCCGCCGACACCGCGGAGCATATGGTCTCGGCAATCATCCGGTCCTCCTGGCTGTGGCGGGCGAGCGGTTCTCGTCCCCTCCATCCTGCACCGGAAGGCGGCGCGGGGGCCACGCCCCGATGCCACCTCAGGGATTTCTCGGGGGCGGGATCATCCCCAGGTGCCGTTCCGCGGACGAGTCCGCGCAGGTCGGATTGGGTCCGCCGGGCCCCGGCTGGGAGACTTGGGCCATGAGCGACTCCCCCACCGGCCGCACCGTCGTCCTCGACGTCTGGTGCGACCTCTCCTGCCCCGACTGCCGCACCTCCCTCGACGACGTCCGCGCCCTGCGCGAGCGCTACGGCGACCGGCTGGACGTACGGCTGCGGCACTTCCCGCTGGAGAAGAACAAGCACTCCTTCGCCGCCGCCCAGGCCGCGGAGGAGGCGGCCGACCAGGGCAGCGGCGAGGAGTTCACGGAGCGGCTGCTCGACCGGGTGGAGGAGCTGCGGGAGCGCGGCGAGCCGGTGCTGCTGGCGACCGCGCGCGAACTGGGCCTGGACGCCGAGGAGTTCGACACCGCCCTGATCGACGGGCGGCACATCCTGATGGTCGACGCCGACCAGGCCGAGGGCAAGGCGATCGGGGTGACCGGCACCCCGACCTATGTGATCGGCGGGGAGCGCCTGGACGGCGGTGTGAGCCAGGAGGGTCTGCGGGCCCGGATCGAGGAGATCGCGGACCGGCTCCTGGCGGGCTGAACCGCCGTCCCGCGCGGGGCCGGGACCTCGGAGGGCCGAGCGCCCGCTACAGCAGCTGCTTGGCGGCGTTCACCGAGGTGGTGCGGTAGCCGAGGGAGTCGTAGAGGCCGCGCGCCCGGGTGTTGCCGGCCAGCACGTGCAGCCCGAGCAGCCGGACGCCGGACTCCAGGGCGTACCGCTCGGCGAGCAGCATCAGCGAGCGGCCGTGGCCCCGGCCCCGGTGCTCCTCGGCGACCTCGACGTCGTAGACATAGGCCCCCTGCTCGCCGGGGAGGACCTCGCGCCGGCCGAGGTAGAGATGGCCGACGGGCTCCCCCTCGTGCTCCAGGACCTCCAGCCGGACGCCGACCGTGGCGCGGCCGTCGGGCAGCGCGGCGGCGCGGTCGGCCTCGGCCCTGGCGAGCGCCTCGGCGGGGGCGAGCCCCCGGTCGGTCCAGCTCCCCAGGTAGAAGTCCAGATCGGTCTCCCACCAGAGCGCGAACTCGGCGTCGTCCATCGGCCGGGCGGCCGTCCCCGGGGGCAGGGCGGGCGGCCGGTCCGGGAGGATCTTGGCCATGTACCGGCCCAGCTCGGCGTATCCGAGCACGGCGGCGAAACGGCTCGCCGCCTCGGTCTCCGGCACGGAGACCCGGACCCGGGTGCAGCCCCAGCCGCGCAGCACCTCCTCGGCGGCGAGCGCCGCGACGGTGCCCCGTCCCCGCCGGCGGTCGGCCTCGTCGATGCGCAGGGAGCGGAGGGCGCCCGTCCGTGCGCCGGGCCAGGGGAGTGTGGCGATCTCGATCGTGCCGACGGGGCGGCTGTTGTCGCGGACCTCGTAGCCGCGGGACCGCGCGCCGGTCGCCTCCTGCTGAAGCGGCCCGGTCGGCCGCAGGGTGGTGGTCATCTGGGGTGTTCTACCGGTCCCGGGGCCGCCCGTCACGCGGTTTGACCGGAGCGGTGGTCCCCGCCCCGGGTCCGGCCCGGCCCGGCGGCGTTCTCCGGGCGGGTCCGGAGAGGCCCGTCACGGCGTGAGGACCGGGTCCCAGTCGGCGGCGGCCCGCTCCTCGAAGATCCGCAGGGCCTTGGCGGTCACCGGTCCCGGCGCGTCCGCGAGCGGCCGGCCGTCGACCCGGTTCACCGCCTGGACGTCGCGCAGGCTGGAGGTGAGGAAGACCTCGTCGGCCCGTTCCAGGACGTCGAGAGGCAGATCGGTCTCGCGGGCCCCCGTCCAGCGCACGGTCAGGGCGCGGGTGATGCCCGCGAGGCAGCCGGAGGAGAGCGGAGGGGTGTGCAGTTCGCCGTCGAGGACGACGAAGACATTGGAGCCGGTGCCCTCGCAGAGCCGCCCGGCGGTGTTGGCGAGCAGCGCCTCGGACGCGCCCTGTCCGGCGGCCCTGGCGAGGGCGACCACGTTCTCCGCGTACGACGTCGTCTTCAGCCCGGCGACCGCGGAGTGCTCGTTGCGGGTCCAGGGGACGGTGATCACGGCCGTGGTCTCGGGGCGGAGCGAGGTCTCGCCGAGGGCGACGATCAGGGTGGGGGCCTCGGTGCCGCGTTCGGAGCCGAGCGGGGAGAGACCGCCGGTGTAGGTGATCCGGAGCCGGCCGCGGGCCGTCGGATTGGCCTCGATCACGGCGGCGCAGGCGCGGCGCGCCTCGTCGTGGTCGGGCTCGGGCAGTCCGAGGCCCAGCGCCGAGCGGGTCAGCCGTTCCAGATGGAGGGTGAGCGCGAAGGAGCGGCCGCCGACGGTCTTGACGGTCTCGAAGACGCCGTCGCCGACGGTGAGGCCGTGGTCGAGCACCGACACCCGGGCGTCGTCCGCCTCCCGGAGCCCGCCGTTGACCCAAAGCTTCATCTGGCTGTTCCTTCCCGATGCCTCATACGTCCGCGTTGTCCGCCGCTGACGCTATCGCGAGCAGTCTGGCCGCCTTCAGCTCGGTCTCCTCCCACTCCCGCCCGGGGTCGGAGCCCCAGGTGATCCCGGCCCCGGTGCCGAAGCGCAGCACCGCGCCCGCGCCCGGGACCCGGTCGATCCAGAAGGTGCGGATGCCGACGGCCAGCTCGGCGGTGCGGCGGTCGGCGTCGACCCAGCCGACGCCGCCGCAGTACGGCCCGCGCGGCGCGGTCTCCAGCGCCTCGATGATCGTCAGCGCGGCGGACTTGGGCGCTCCGGTGACCGAGCCGGGCGGGAAGGTCGCGTCGAGCAGCTGCGGCCAGCCCTCCTTGGGCCCCAGCTCGCCCCGTACGGTCGAGACCAGGTGGACCAGCCCCGGATGGGGCTCGACGGCGCAGAGGGCCGGGACGGTGACGCTGCCGGCGGCGCAGACCCGGCCCAGGTCGTTGCGGACCAGGTCCACGATCATGACGTTCTCGGCGTGGTCCTTGGCCAGCAGGTCGTCGGCGGTCCGGCCGGTGCCCTTGATCGGCCCGGACTCGACGGCGTCGCCCTCGCGGCGCAGATACAGCTCGGGCGAGGCGGTCGCGATCTCCACGCCGTGGGACGGCAGGCGAATCGTTCCGGCATAGGGGGCGGGATTGCCGCGCGCCAGCAGCGCGGTCAGCTCGTCCACATCGTGGGCGGCCGGGCCGTCCGCGCCTTCGGGCAGCGGGGCGGAGAGCACCCGGCAGAGGTTCGCCTGGTAGACCTCGCCCGCCGCGATGTGCTCACGGATACGCCGTACGCCCGCCGTGTACGCGGCGCGGTCCAGCGATGACGTCCAGTCGCCCCTGGCGGGTCCGCGCCACCGCCCGGGGACCGGCGCGGGCACCGGCCCGGTGCGGACATCGGCGAAGCGGGCGCAGGTCAAGCCCCCCTCGAAGTCGGCGGCGACGGCCCAGAAGCCGGCCGAGTCGAGGGCCGCGGGGTCGCTGGTGACATCCCGGAGTCCGGTGGCGACAAGACGCCCGAAGCGGGCGAGAGGTACGAGGTCGTGCACGCCGTCGAGTCTATGACCGGCGCTGATGGGCGATCCGCGGCCCGCCGCCGATCCGCTCCGGGGCGAGCACACGTCAGCACGCTGCGGAAACGTGTTTTTGTGCTGGCTCAGGAATCCGCTAGAGTTCAACACGTCGCCGGGACGCGCAAGCGGAACGGAAAATGACAAGCGGACGTGGCTCAGTTGGTAGAGCATCACCTTGCCAAGGTGAGGGTCGCGAGTTCGAATCTCGTCGTCCGCTCGAAGTGGGGGATCCTTCCCGAACCCCCGCACTCCGGGTGGAGTGGCCGAGAGGCGAGGCAACGGCCTGCAAAGCCGTCTACACGGGTTCAAATCCCGTCTCCACCTCCAAGGACGATTAGCTCAGCGGGAGAGCGCTTCCCTGACACGGAAGAGGTCACTGGTTCAATCCCAGTATCGTCCACTGAATCCTCGCGGATTCGCCTCCGGCCCCCGGGCCAGGAGATCCCGCGCGATTAGCTCAGCGGGAGAGCGCTTCCCTGACACGGAAGAGGTCACTGGTTCAATCCCAGTATCGCGCACGCAAGTGCAGTGCACAGGCAGTAAGATCCTCGCAGTTCCACCCCAGGCTCCGGCCCGGGAAACCCCCGCGCGATTAGCTCAGCGGGAGAGCGCTTCCCTGACACGGAAGAGGTCACTGGTTCAATCCCAGTATCGCGCACCGCCCCGAAGCCCCCGGCCCTCTTGACGGCCGGGGGCTTCGTCGTGCACCGACAGCCCCGTGCACCGGGCGCCCGGTTCAGGAGGAGAAGAGCATCCGGCCGAAGCCCCGGTCGTGACGGCCGCCGTGACCGTGCCCGTGGCCGCCGTGCCCGTGACCGCCGTGGTGTCCCCCGTGCTGGGGAGCGCCCCACGCCGGGGCCGGGGCCGCCGGGTACGCCTGCGGCGGAGCGTGCGGGGCGGGCGGCGCGGCCGGCGGCGGAGCCTGCTGGTTCCACTGCGACTCCAGACGGGTCAGGGACTCCAGCTCGCCGTAGTCGAGGAATATCCCCCGGCAGCCGCTGCACTGCTCGATCTGCACGCCGTTGCGGTTGTAGGTGTGCATCGGCGCATGGCACTTGGGACACTGCATGGTCGTGGCTCAGCTCCTCGCTGGTCGGTACGCCGCGCCCCGATGATCAGGGCGCACGACAGCACCCTACGACGGATCCGGGCCCGCCAACTCGGGCGGGAGGCAGGCGATTCGGGCGCAGGCGTCCAGCATCGCCGTCTCGGTCTCGTCCGGTTCGCGCCGCTCGGCCGCCGCCCTGGCCAGGGCGAGCGCGGCGGTCTGGACGGTCAGCGCACGGGCCGGGACGTCGAGCCGGACCCAGGGATCGCCGGATCCGGCCGCCGGTCCCCGGGCGGCCGTGTACGCCCCGAGGAAGCGCTGCCACACCTCGGGGGCCAGCAGACCCGCCGCGTACCAGGCGGCGGGCCGGGCGAGGTCCCAGGCGGGGTCGCCGAGGCCCAGATCGTCGACGTCGATCAGCAGCCAGGGCCCGGCGGGCGCGGGATGCCGCACCAGCTGCCCCAGATGGAGATCGCCGTGGCACAGGAACCCGCCCCGGGGCGCGGCCTCCTCGCCCCTGGCCCAGGCGGGCAGCCCGGCCCAGGCGCGCTCCACGGACGCGGCCGCCGGATGCCCGCCCGCCGCCGCCCTCATCCGGCCGAGCGCGGCGGCCGCCTTCACGGGACCGCGCATGAGCGGCAGCGGGCCCGGCAGCTCGGCGGGCCGGACCGTGTGCAGCCGGGCGAGCAGCGCCGCGACCTCCTCCCAGGGAGCCGCGTCGGGGTCCTCCGGATCGACGGGCAGACCGTAGGGCCAGGCCGTGACGGGTCTGCCGTGCGCCTCCGGCGCGGTCAGCGGCAGCGGCGGCAGCAGCACCCCGGCGAGCAGGGGGTGCGCGGCGACGGCCAGCCGGGCCCGGTGGCCCCCGGCGTCCGTGCCCGGGGCGTGGGCCTTGGCGACGGCGCGGCCGTGCCGCACGACCACCCCGTCGGCCCGGTCCGCGAGCACCTCCTCGCCCTGCCCGCAGGCCCGGCAGGAGCGCCCGGCCCCACCGGCGTGGGCCGCCTCCCGGGCGGCCCCGGCGAGCACCCCGACGACTGATCCGCTCACGCTCTCCCCCGCCTCCGCGAAATCCCCCGGCCCGCCCGGCTTCCCCCGGCTCCCTGGGCCCGCCCGACCGTCTGCGGCCCGTCCCGACAAGGTTCCGCCGACTCCCCGGCCCGTCCGAGCACCCCGGCCCATCCCGACCCATCCCGGCCCGCCCGAGCACCCCGACCCCGGCCCGTCCCGACAAGGCTCCGCCGACTCCCCGGCCCGTCCGAGCACCCCGGCCCCGGCCCATCCCGACCCATCCCGGCCCGCCCGAGCACCCCGACCCCGGCCCGTCCCGACAAGGCTCCGCCGACTCCCCGGCCCGTCCCGGCAAGGCTCCGTCCACCCCCCGGCCCGCCCGAGCACCCCGACCCCGGCCCGTCCCGACAAGGCTCCGCCGGATCTCCCGGTGTCACCGACCGCCCCGGCTCCCCCGGGCGGCCCGGGGCGGGGCGCTCGCCCGAGTCCCGGCCTCCCGGATCCTCCGGCGGACGTACGGAACCGCTCCCGCCGGAGCCTACGCGCCCGCGGCCGGGCGGCCGAGGCCCCGCGGCCCGGCCGGGCCCGGACAGCGCTATGGCCGGTCAGCTCCCCAGCTGACCGGCCATCGCTGCCGTCCGCCGCACCCCCGTCCCCACGGGGTTGTTGGCCGGATGTCCCCGACCCGGACCGCTCTTCCGGGTCCGGGGCGCCGCTCAGCGCCCCAGCATCACGCCCACGGACGACGCTTGTGTGACCACTGCTTCCCAGCCGCCGAAGACGACGACCAGCAGGGCCGCGAGAGGGAGGACCATGGCCGTCGCCACCAGGGGGTGGCGCTGACCGGAACGGCGGCCTCTGAACGCGGCCGACGCCCTGCGTCCCCGCGTACGGACGAATGTCCGCGATGCCGTGTCGGCCATGGTTCCTCTCCTGTCGAATGAGAACAGCGGCGGGTGTCTGACCTCGGGGGACGAGTGCTGCACCCGCCGCTTGACCTCAAGACTAGGGATTGGCCGGGGCCCGGACGTCATGCCCGCGTACCGATTGCCGGGCCTCCCGGAGGATGAGCCGACCCCCTCCCGTCTACTCCCCTGGGTGGAGAAGCGGCTCATCGACTTGGGGTCTTCCCCGAGGGGAGGCCCCGGGGGACCGTGCGCCCCGGGGCCTCGCCTGCGGCGGCCGGAAACAGCGGGCGGCGCGGACGGGCCGCCCCGGGTGACTTCCCTCACTCCGGCCGCCCCCGGGCGCCCCGCCGCCCCTGCCCGGCGCCCCGCCCGGCTTGCCACGACTTCGTCCGTACGCGTGGTCCGCGCCCCCTCGGCCCCCGCACGGGCCCGGCCGCCCGCCGCCGATCAATCCCCCTGCGAAGAGCCCCCGTTGGGGCCGGGCGCGCGCGGCCGGGGCCGGATCCCGTACCCTCCGGCCGTACTTCGGGCCCGGCGGCCCGCGGCGACAATCGATCAGCCCCCGAGGGCGCGGCCTATGAGCGGTCCGGGGCAGGGATACGTAAGCTGAGCCACGGCAAAAACGGACGATCAGGCAGCGGGGTGGGCCTCCCCACCCGTTGGGACAAGGGGTGGGGCTCGCTCCCCACCCGCTCAGCAGGGGCGGGGCCTTCTCCCGCCGCAGGCAGGGGGGTGGGCGCGTCCCACTCCCAGGTAGGGGACGGACATGGCGATGATGCGGCTCCGGCGCGAGGACCCGCGTGTCGTCGGCTCGTTCCGGCTGCACCGGCGGCTCGGCGCCGGCGGGATGGGCGTCGTCTATCTGGGCTCCGACCGGCGCGGCCAGCGGGTCGCGCTGAAGGTGATCCGCCCGGATCTGGCGGAGGACCAGGAGTTCAGATCGCGGTTCGCCCGCGAGGTCTCGGCCGCCCGGCGCATCCGCGGCGGCTGCACGGCCCGGCTGGTCGCGGCCGACCTGGAGGCCGACCGCCCCTGGTTCGCCACCCAGTACGTCCCGGGGCCCTCGCTGCACGACCGGGTCGCCGAGGAGGGGGTGCTGCGGGCCGCCGAGGTCGCCGCCGTCGGCGCCGCGCTCTCCGAGGGCCTGGTCGCGGTGCACGAGGCCGGCGTCGTCCACCGGGACCTCAAGCCGTCGAACATCCTGCTCTCCCCCAAGGGCCCGCGCATCATCGACTTCGGCATCGCCTGGGCGACCGGCGCGAGCACCCTCACCCATGTGGGCACGGCGGTCGGCTCCCCCGGCTTCCTCGCCCCCGAGCAGGTGCGCGGTGTCGCGGTCACCCCGGCCACGGACGTCTTCGCGCTGGGCGCGACCCTCGCCTACGCGGCCACCGCCGACTCCCCCTTCGGACAGGGCGGTTCCGAGGTGATGCTGTACCGGGTGGTGCACGAGGAGCCGCAGCTGCACGGCGTACCGGACGCGCTCGCCCCGCTGCTGCGGGCCTGTCTGGCGAAGGATCCCGAGGAGCGTCCCAGCACCCTCCAGCTCTCCATGCGGCTCAAGGAGATCGCCGCCCGCGAGGCGCAGGGGCTCCCGGACGGCAGACCGCCCGCCCAGCGGGAGCGGATCGACGCCGACCGGCCCACCGCCCGCTATCCCGAGCGGCCGGCCAGGACCGAGCGTCTGGAGCGGGCGGAGCGCCCCGACCGGCGTACGGCGGGGGGCTCGGGACCCCGCTCCCAGCCCTCGCGCGGCAGCGGGCCGCGTACCGGAGGATCGCCTGCCGGCGGGTCACGGCCCCCGCGGCCGCGCAAGTCCGGCCGCGCCACGGGCCGTCAGGGCCCCGGGTCCGGGGTGCGCACCACCTCGACCGGACGCCGTCCGGCCAATCCGCGGCTGCTGCGCCAGCGGATCGTGGTGTTCGTCGTGGTCACGCTGATCGTGGCGCTGGGGATCGCCGCCGCGCAGCAGCTGTAGCGCCCCGCGCCGCCCCCGCGCGGTGGGCGGCGAAGGGCCGGGGGCGCAGGGCCCCCGGGTCTCAGGCCCCGGGGCGGCCGGTGGCCACGGCGTAGAAGGCCACGGCCGCCGCCGCGCCCACATTGAGCGAGTCCACCCCGTGCGCCATGGGGATCCGGACCCATTCGTCCGCCGCCCTCAGCGCCCGGGGCGAGAGACCGTCCCCCTCCGCGCCGAGCATCAGCGCGACCCGGTCCAGCCGGTGCGGCTGGGCGTCGTCGATCACGGTGGCCTTCTCGTGCGGGGTGAGGGCGAGCAGTCTGAAGCCCGCCTCCCGGACCGACTCCAGCCCCTTGGGCCAGCCGTCGAGCCGGGCGTACGGCACGGAGAACACCGCGCCCATCGAGACCTTCACCGACCGGCGGTAGAGCGGATCCGCGCAGTCCGGCGAGAGCAGGACCGCGTCCATGCCGAGAGCGGCGGCGCTGCGGAAGATCGCGCCGATGTTGGTGTGGTCGTTGACGGACTCCATGACGACGACCCGGCGGGCGGAGGCGAGGAGTTCGCCGGCGGCCGGCAGCGGCTTGCGCTGCATGGAGGCGAGCGCGCCCCGGTGCACGTGATAGCCGGTGACGCGCTCGGCCAGCTCCGGGCTGACCGCGTACACGGGCGCCGGAAGCTCGTCGATCACATCCCGCATGACGTCGACCCACTTCGCGGAGAGCAGCATCGAGCGCATGGCGTAGCCCGCCTCCCCGGCCCGTCTGATGACCTTCTCGCCCTCGGCGATGAACAGCCCCTCCGCGGGCTCGCGCCTGCGGCGCAGCTCCACGTCGGTCAGTCCGGTGTAGTCGCTCAGTCGCGGGTCGTCGGGGTCCTCGACGGTGATGAGATCAGCCACAGGGTGATACTGCCTTCTCCTGGGTGCGGTGCCAACGGCTGGGACGCGGTCGGTTACCGGGGGGTACGGGATCCTACGGCGACGACCTCGCCGATGACGATGACGGCCGGGGGACGGACGTCCTCGGCCACGACGGTGTCGGCGACGGTCGCCAGGGTGGCGTCCACCCGGCGCTGGGACGCCGTGGTGCCCTCCTGGACCAGCGCGACCGGGGTGTGCGGGGCGCGGCCGTGCTCCATCAGCGCCCGGGCGATCGCGCCGATCTTGTCGACGCCCATCAGGACCACCAGGGTGCCGCGCAGCCGGGCGAGCGCGGCCCAGTCCACCAGCGAGCGCTCGTCGTCGGGGGCCACATGGCCGCTGACGACGGTGAACTCATGGGCGACGCCCCGGTGGGTGACCGGGATGCCGGCCGCCCCCGGCACGCTGATGGAGCTGGAGATGCCGGGCACGACGGTGCACGGGATCCCCGCCTCCGCGAGGGCCTCCAGCTCCTCCATGCCCCGGCCGAAGACATACGGGTCGCCGCCCTTGAGCCGGACGACCGCCTTGCCCGCCCGCGCGTGCTCGATCAGCGCGGCGTTGATCGCCTCCTGGGCCATGAACCGGCCGTACGGGATCTTCGCGGCGTCGATCACCTCCACGTGCGGGGGCAGTTCCGCGAGCAGGTCGCGGGGGCCGAGCCGGTCGGCGATGACGACGTCCGCCTCGGCGAGCAGCCGCCGGCCCCGGACGGTGATCAGGTCCGGGTCGCCGGGGCCGCCGCCGACGAGGGCGACGCCGGGAGTCCTCGTACGGTGGTGGGGGGCCGCGATGGTCCCGTTGTGCAGCCCCTCCACGATCGCGTCGCGGACGGCGGCGGAGCGGCGCGGGTCGCGGCCGTGCGGACCCGCGGTGAGCACGGCGACGGTGACGCCCTCGGAGCGGCCGGTGGCCGGGGTCCAGGCGGTGGCCGCGTCGGCGTCGTCGGAGCGTACGCACCAGACGCGGACGCGCTCGGCCTCGGCGGAGGCACGGGCGTTGGCCTCGGGGTCGGTGGTGGCGATGAGGACGTACCAGGTGTCGGCGAGGTCGCCCTCGGCGTACCGCCGCCGCTCCCAGCGGATCTCCCCGGCGGTGACCATGGCCTCGACGGAGGCGGTCGCCGACGGCGACACCAGGACGATGTCCGCGCCGGCGGCGATGAGCGCGGGCAGCCGGCGCTGCGCGACCTGTCCTCCGCCGATGACGACGACACGCCGCCCGGAGAGGCGGAGACCGACGGGGTAGGCGGGGTGATCGACCATGACGGGGGGACTCCTCGGGCGGTACGGCGCGCTGCGTGCTGCTTGATGCGAGGCCGCTGCGTCGGCGAAGCGGCTGGTGGGAGCGGGTGGTGCGGGCCCAACTTTACGGTGCGTCCCCGGGGGCCTCCCGGGCTGGGGCCGCGGCGCTCCCCGTCGTCGGCGGGCGGGGCGTTTCCCGGCGGGGGCGGGGGGCTGACCTGGAGCGTATGAGGGAGACGGGCGGGCGCGGTCCCTGACGCGGGCCGGGCGGATCCGGGCTCGTCCTGAACGCCGACCGGACCGGGCTCGCCGTGAACGAGGACCGGACCGGGCTCGCCGTGCGGCGGACCGGGTCGATCCGGGCTCGTCCTGACGCGGGCCCGGCTCGCGCGGGCGCGGGTGCGGTGATCCGGGCGGTCGCGGCGAACGGTCCCTGGCGCGGCGCGGGGGTGGGGGGGGGGGGCCCCCCCCCCCCCCCCCCCCCCCCCCCGCCGGGGGGGGGGGGGGGGGGGGGGGGGGCGCCCCCCCCCCCCCCCGCGCCCGCCGGATACGGCTACTTCTCGGTGACTCCGGCGGAGTCGAAGGTGGCCACCTCGTGCATGGCCCGCGCCGCGCTCTGCACGACCGGCAGCGCCAGCAGCGCCCCCGTGCCCTCGCCCAGCCGCAGATCGAGGTCCATCAGCGGGCGCAGCCCCAGGGTGTTGAGGGCGGCCACGTGGCCGGGTTCGGCGCCCCGGTGCCCCGCGATGCACGCGGCGAGCGACTCGGGCGCGATCGCCCGCGCCACCAGGGCGGCGGCCCCGGCGGAGACTCCGTCCAGGATCACGGGGGTGCGCAGGGAGGCGCCGCCGAGGATCAGTCCGACCAGGGCGGCGTGCTCCAGGCCGCCGACCGCGGCGAGCACGCCGATCGGGTCGGCCGGATCGGGCGCGTGCAGCTCCAGCGCCCGGCGGACGACGTCCACCTTGCGCGCGTGCATCTCGTCGTTGATCCCGGTGCCCCGGCCGGTGATCTCTCCCGGGTCGACCCCGGTGAAGACCGAGATCAGCGCCGCCGACACGGTGGTGTTGGCGATGCCCATCTCGCCGGTGAGCAGGGCCCTGTTCCCGGCGGAGACGAGGTCGCGCGCCGTCTCGATGCCGACCTCGATCGCCTGGAGGACTTCCTCGCGGCTGAGCGCCGGGCCGGTGGTGAAGTCCGCGGTGCCGGGGCGGACCTTGCGCGGCAGCAGACCGGGGCTGGCGGGCAGGTCGACGGCGACGCCGACGTCGATGACGCAGACCTCCGCGCCGACCTGGTTGGCGAAGGCGTTGCAGACGGCTCCCCCGCCGAGGAAGTTGGCGACCATCTGGCCGGTCACCTCCTGGGGCCAGGCGGTGACCCCCTGGGCGTGCACTCCGTGGTCCCCGGCGAAGACGGCGACGGCCGCGGGCTCGGGGATCGGCGGCGGGCACATCCGGGAGAGGCCGCTCAGCTGCGCGGAGATGATCTCCAGCATGCCGAGCGCCCCGGCGGGCTTGGTCATCCGCTTCTGGCGCTCCCAGGCCTCGCCGAGCGCCTTGGCGTCCAGCGGGCGGATGTTGGCGACGGTCTCCTGGAGCAGGTCGTGCGGCTCCTCGCCGGGCAGCGCGCGGCGGCCGTAGGTCTCCTCGTGGACGACCCAGGCCAGCGGGCGGCGCTTGGACCAGCCGGCCTGCATCAGCTCGGGCTCCTCGGGGAACTCGTCGACGTATCCGACGCACAGATACGCGACGATCTCCAGGTGCTCGGGCAGCCCCAGCGCGCGGACCATCTCGCGCTCGTCGAAGAAGCTGACCCAGCCGACGCCGAGGCCCTCCGCGCGGGCGGCGAGCCAGAGGTTCTCGACGGCCAGGGCCGAGGAGTACGGGGCCATCTGCGGCTGGCTGTGGCGGCCCAGGGTGTGGCGGCCGCCGCGCGTCGGGTCGGCGGTGACGACGATGTTGACCGGGGTGTCGAGGATCGCCTCTATCTTCAGTTCCTTGAACTGCTTCGCCCGGCCCTTGGGAAGGGACTTGGCGTACGCGTCGCGCTGGCGCGTCGCCAGCTCGTGCATGGTCCGCCGGGTCTCGGCGGAGCGGATGACGACGAAGTCCCAGGGCTGCGAGTGGCCGACGCTGGGCGCGGTGTGGGCGGCTTCCAGGACCCGCAGCAGCACCTCGTGCGGGATGGGGTCGGCGCGGAATCCGTTGCGGATGTCGCGGCGCTCGCGCATCACCCGGAGGACGGCCTCGCGCTCGGCGTCGTCGTACGCGGGGGCGGGGGCGCTCCGCACGACGGCGGGCGCGGCCTCGGTGGCGGCCTCGGGCTCTGCCTCGGCCTCGGCCTCGGTGGCGGCCTGCGCCTCGGTCGCCGTCTCCGCGTCGGTCTCGGTCGCGGTCTCGGGGGCCGACGCGGTCTCGGTCGCGGGCGCGGTCTGCTCGGGGGCGGGCGGTACGGGCTCCGTCCGCGCCGGCTCCGTCTGTACGGGGGCGGGGTCGGCGGCCACGGCCACGGGCTCCGGCGCGGGGGCCGGTTCGGCGACGGGAGCGGGGGCCTGCTCGGGGGCCGTCTGCCCGACGGGCTCGGGGGCCTCTTCCGCTGCGACGGCCTCCGGCTGCGCCTCGGCCGCGGGCGCGGGCACGGGCTCGGCGGCGGCGGGCTGTTCGGCCACGGCTTCCGAAGCTGCGGCTTCCGGGACTGCGGCTTCCCGGTCCGGGGCTTCCGGGACTGCGGGCGACGCCGCTTCGGTCTCGGTCGCCTGCGCGGGCTCCGGTACGGCCTCCGGCGCGGGAGCGGCGGCGGCCGGGGCCTCGGACGCGGGCTCCTCCGCAGGGATCTGCTCGGGCCGGTCCGCCTCGGCGGCCGGGACCTGCTCCGACGCGGCCTCGGGCTCGACGGCCTCGGGCGCGGGCGCGGGCTCCGGGGCCTCGGCGGGGGCGGCTGCCTCGGCCGGAATCTCCGCGGGGATCTCCGTCTGCGCGACGGGCTGAGCCTCGGGGGCCTCCGGAGCCTCGGGCTCGACAGCGACGACAGGAGCGGGCTGGCCGGCTTCGGCGGCCTCGGGCTCGGCGACCTCGACGGCCTCGGCCTCGGCGGTCTCCGGAGCCTCCGGAACCACGGCCGCGGCCTCCGCCGACGGCTCGACGGCCGCCGGGGCGGACTGCTCCGGAGCCAACGGCTCGGCGGCGGCCCCGGGCTGCTCCGCCCCGGCCGCCGGAGCCTGCTCGGACTCGGCGGCCGGGACCTGCTCGGGCGCGGTCTCGGGAGCCTCGGCCCCGGGAGCCGCCGCCTGGACCTCGGCCTCGATCTCGACCGGGACCTGAACCTCCGCGTCGGCCTCGGGAGCCACCGCCTCCGGCTCGGCCACGACGACAGGGGCGGGCTCGACGGCTTCGGCGACCTCGGCGGCCACAGCCTCGGGCTCGGGCTCGGCCTCCACGACCGGGGCCGGAGCCGCCTCGGGGGCCGCCGGGGCCGGAGCGGCCTCCGGGGCCTCGGCCACCGGTTCGACGGCCTCCGGGGGCTCGACAGCCTCCGGAACGAGGGCCTCCACCAGCTCGGTCATCACCGCCTCGGAGGGCAGCGCCACCCCCTCGGCCGGAGCCGGGGCGGCGGGCGCGGCGACGGTGCGCGGCGGCTGCGGGTCCCACGGCATGCCGGGCTGCGGCGGGATCTCGCCCAGCTGCGGCCCGGGCAGCACGGCGGCCGCGCTCTCGTGCGGCGTGTCCAGGTACTCCGGGCCCAGCACGGCGGCGGGCACCGGGTTGCTCGGCGCGACCGGCGGGTGCTGCGGCGCGCCCGCGGGACCCCGGTCGGCGAGGGAGCGCACCACTCCGCCGGAGGTGTCCGGCAGCGGCGGGCCCATGTGCAGCGGCCTGCGGGCAGGCGGCGGGGTCGGCGTGGCCGACGTCGGCGCGAACACCGGGGCGGGAGCGGGCTGCTCACCGGCGGCCTCGGGCGCGACGGGGCCCTGGGGCTGCTCCTCGGCGGCCGCGGCCACCGGGGGGACCGTGCCCTGCGCAGCCTGCTGCGCGGGCTGTTCGGTCGCCCCGGCTGCCGCGGCGGGCTGTATGCCGGACACCGGAGCGGCGAACTCCGGAGCGCCGAGATCGGTCGGCGCGGCCAGCTCGGGGGCGGGGACGACATCGGGCGCGCCGAGGTCCGCCGGGGCCTGGAACTCCGGCGCGGCGGGAGCGGCCGGCGGCGTGTACTGCTCGGGGATCGGCAGGCTCGCCGGCTGCTGGGCCGACTGTCCGGGCTGACCGGGCTGAGCCGGGTGCGGGTGGTGCCCGCCCGGCTGGCTCTCGCTCCACGCCCCCTGCGCGCCCGGCATCAGCAGCAGATCGTCCTCGACCGGGGTGTGCGCGCTGGGATCCAGGAAGGTGTAAGCACCGGTGCCGGGCATGCCCGGCTGCTGCTCCACCACGCCTGCGTTCCCCGGCAGCCCGTCGCCCGGGATCTGGCCGGTGTCAGTCATGCGTACCCCTCGCCCATCGATTGTGAATCCTTCGCCCATCGCCCCGGACGGCCGTTCGCGGCGGATCCGGCGCCCGTCCAGGAGAACGAGCGCGTGCGCCACGCGGCACGATCGCCCCACGGACTCCCAGCATTCTCGCGGCCGTCGGCGGCCATGGCGGGAAGATCCGCCACGGTCCGCTGTGGGCTGCGCCACGTCGCGCGACCCCCGGTTGCGACGTACCACATACCGGAGTCAAAGCGACACTGCTTTTCCGGCGCTCCCGGCCTCCTGGGAACGGACCGGCAGACGGCCGGGGTGCGGTACAACGATCGGCCAGCCTACCCCGGGCCACTGACAATCAGGGTCTCGGGGCGCGGTCCGGCTGCCGTCCGGAGAGCAGGAAGACCACCGACCGCTCGCGCTCGTCCCAGCCGCCGGGATCCAGCTCGACGCTCTGGAGCAGGGCGCATTCGACGGCGTATCCGCCGCCGCTCAGAGCCGCTCCGACGGCCTCGGCCTCGTCGCGGGTGGAGGCGTGGGCGACGATGCGTTCGGGGCGGCGGTCGGCGCAGGCGGTGACCACCTCCGGGCCCCCGCCCCCGATGCGTACGACGTCGGGTTCGGGCAGCCGCTCCAGCACATGCGGCGCGCGTCCGTGGACCACCTGGATGTGCGCGCCAGCGCGCCGGGCGGCGGCGTCGGTGCGGGCGCAGGCCGCCGGGTCGGCGTCCACGGCGATCACCGCGGCGCCGAAGCGGGCCGTGTCGACGGCGAACGCGCCGCTGCCGCAGCCGATGTCCCAGACCAGATCGCCGGTGCGCGGTCCGAGGCGGGCGAGCTGCACGGCGCGCAGGGGCTCCGACTCGCCCTCGCCGAGCGCCTCGGCGACCGGGCCGGAGCCGTACTCCTCCGGGGGCAGCGCCCAGCCGCGCGCCCCGGGGGGATAGCCGGTGTCGCGGCCGGCGATCCAGCCGCCGCCGGCCGCCGCGTGGCCGCCCGCGCCGCCGATCACGAGGACGACGTTGGGGTCGCGCCAGACGTGGTCGGCGACCTTGTCGGAGGTGAGGACGGAGACCTGCTCGCGGTCGGTGCCGAGTTCCTCGCAGATGACGAAGGTGCGGTGGACTCCTTCGAGCAGCAGCGCGAGTTCGGCGGGGCCCGCGCCGGGCGAGGTGAGGACGGCGACCTTGGGGTGGGCGCGGCAGACGTTGACGGCGCGGCGCAGCGTACGGCGGTGGGCGACGACGACCTGGGCGTCGTCCCAGGGCATTCCGGCGCGGGCGAAGGCGGTGGCGACGGAGGAGACCGCGGGGACGACCTCGACCTCCAGGCCGTGTTCGGGTGCGCGCAGGGTGCGGACGACGCCGAAGAAGCCGGGGTCGCCGTCGGCGAGGACCACGGCGGTGCCGCGGTGGCCCGCGATCCGGCGGGCGGCCAGGTCGACGCTGCCGAGGCGGACGCGCTCGGCGTGCGGGGGCAGCTGGGGCAGGGCGAGATGGTGGCCCGCGCCGGCCACGAGGGTGGCGGCGGAGAGGGCGGACGTGGCCGCTGCGGTCAGGGGCGACCCGTCCCAGCCGATCACCGTGACGCGGTCGGCCATCGTCGTCAGTCTCCCTGATGTCGTCGCAGGTGGGGCCGCCCACGGACGGGGCGGGCAGGCTGAGACTACCCGGAGCGGGCGGTCCGGGAGCCGGTGCGGGGAGAAGGGACGGGCGGACCGACGGCTTCCGGTCACCGCGACCGCTCGGCCCGGCCGGGCGCGGCCGTCTCTCGGCTCGGCCCGTCGCCGCGACCGCTCGGCGCGATCGATCGGTCACCGCTGGCGGGTCACCTCGGGCGGGTCACCTGGGGCGGGTCGCCTCGCGGCCCCGCGGCCCCCGGGCCTCAGCGCAGTTCGGTGAAGGAGGCGTACCCGAACTCGGCCATCCGGTCCGTGCCGCCCTCCAGATCCTCGGGCAGCAGGCTCCAGACGATCAGATCGGTGCGGATCTCGGTCCAGCGGCCGTCGTCGTTGAGGTTGCGGGCTATCCACGCGTTGCGCAGTACGCCCTCGCTGATCGCCCCGGCCTTCTGGGCGACCTGCTGGGAGGCGGTGTTCCCGGCGGCGGTGCGCAGTTCGAGGCGCTCGAAGCGCTGGTCGTGGAAGAGCCACTTGGCGGTGGCCAGCAGCGCTTCGGTGGCGTATCCCTCGCCGCGCGCCCAGGGCGCGGTGACATAGGAGGCCTCGGTGGAGCGGGTGCGCCAGTCGGTGGCGCGGAGCAGGACGACGCCGACGAGCCGCTGGGTGAGGAACTCGGTGACGGCCAGCGCGATGCCCCGGCCCCGGTTGTGCTCGGCGGGGGCGATCCGGCGGATCCAGTCCTCCGCGTCGGCGGTGGTGTACGGGTGGGGCGCGGTGGTCCAGGCGGTGACCTGCTCGTCGTTCATCATCTCGGTGTACGCCGGGACGTCGGCGTCCTCGAAGGGGCGCAGCACCAACCGCTCCGTGCTGATGGACACGTCCGGGAAGGTGGTAGTCATGCGCCGCTCCGTAACCAGGGGCCTGCCGAAAAACCCAGCATGCAGCATGGCCCGCCCGTGCCGCATCACAGGGTGGCGGAGGGGCGGCCGGGCGGCCGGGGGCCCCGGGCCCGCGCATCCGGCGGGGATGCGCGGGCCGGCGGGGATCAGAAGGCCGGGACGACCGAGCCGTCGTACTCGTCCTCGATGAACTTCTTCACCTCGGGCGAGTTCAGCAGCTTGGCGAGCTTCACGACCCGCTCGTCCTTCTCGTTCCCCTCCTTGACGGCGAGGAAGTTGCCGTACGGGTTGTCCGTGGCGGACTCCAGGGCCAGGGACTCGTTCTTGGGGCTGAGGTCGGCCTCGACGGCGTAGTTGCCGTTGATCACGGCGGCGTCGACCTCGCCCAGCGCGCGGGGCACCTGGGCGGCCTCCAGCTCCTTGAACGTCAGCTTCTTGGGGTTCTCGGCGATGTCCTTGGGGGTGGCCTCGTTGCCCGCGCCGGGCTTCAGCTTGATCAGGCCGTTCTCCTCCAGGAGCTTGAGGGCGCGCGCCTCGTTGGTGGTGTCGTTGGGCACCGCGACGGTCGCGCCGCTCTTGAGGTCGGCGAGGTCCTTGATCTTCTTGGAGTAGACGCCGAGCGGCTCCAGGTGAACGGTGGCGACGGGGACGATCGTCGTGCCGTTCTTCTTGTTGAAGTCGTCGAGGTAGGGCTTGTGCTGGAAGAAGTTGGCACCCACCTCGCCGCTCTGCGTCGCCGTGTTGGGCGTCACATAGTCGGTGAACTCCTTGACCTCCAGCTTGAGGTCTTCCTTCGCGGCCAGGTTGTCCTTGACGTAGTCGAGGATCGCGCCGTGCGGGACGGCGGTGGCGGCGACGACGAGCGGGCCGTCCGCGCTCGCCTTGGCGTCGGAGTCGGAGCCGCAGCCGGAGAGTCCGAGGGTGAGGGCTCCGGCGGCCAGGACGGCGGTGGTGATCTTGGCGGTGTTACGCACGAAAAGTGCCTTTCTCCATGAGTGGTGCGGGTGGTACGCCCCGGGCGGGGTCGGTCGGTGTCGGTCGGTGTCGGTCGGTGTCGGTCGGTACCGGTGTCGGTGTCGGTCGGTACCGGTCAGTGGGTCTTGGTGGGCGTCCCGGCGTCGGCGCTCCTCGCCCCGGGGACGGACGCGGGGTGCGCGCCGGTCCCGGGCTCGGCGTCGGCCGGGGAGCCGGCGGCGGGCTTCGGGTCGGCCCGGAGGAATCGGAGCCTGGGGGCGGGGCCGGAGCGGCCGCGCCGGTGCAGGCTCCGGGCGGCGAGGTCGCCGGCGAACTGGATGGCCGAGATGACGACGGCGAGGACGGCGACGGTGATCCACATCAGCTCGGTCTGGAAGCGCATGTAGCCGTAGCGGATGGCTATGTCGCCGAGTCCGCCCGCGCCGACCGAGCCGGCCATGGCCGAGTAGCCGATGAGCACGATGACGGTGGTGGTGGCGCCCGCGATCAGCGAGGGCAGCGCCTCGGGCACGAGCACCTTGCGTACGACGGTCCAGACGCTGCCGCCCATGGACTGGACGGCTTCGACGAGTCCGCCGTCCACCTCGCGCACGGCCGTCTCCACCAGCCGGGCGAAGAAGGGGATCGCGCCGATCGCCAGCGGGACGATCGCTCCCTCGCGGCCGATGCTGGTGCCCGCGATCGCCGTGGTGAACGGCACCAGGGCGACCATGAGGATGATGAAGGGCATCGACCGGGTGATGTTGACGAGCTGGCCGACGACCTTGTTCACCAGGACGTTGCTGAGCAGCCCGCCCCGGTCGGTGAGGACCAGGAGGACGCCGAGCGGCAGTCCGGCGACGACGGCGACGAGGCCGGACCAGCCGACCATGTAGAGCGTGTCCCAACAGGCCTGCTCCAGCAGGGGCCGCATCTCCGACCAGCTCACTTGGCACCTTCCTTGGCAAGGGCGACGCCGGCGGGGGCGACGGGGGCGGGAGCGGGGGCGGCCTCGGCCACCTCGACCTGGAGGCCGCGTTCGCGCAGGAAGCCGATCGGGACGACGTTCTCCTCGAAGGGGCCGGGCAGCTCGATGCGCATCCGGCCGACCTGGAGCCCGCCGACGGTGTCCATCGCCGCGCCGAGGATCGAGATGTCGATGTTGTACGTACGGGAGAGCTGGGAGATCACCGGCTGGGTGGCGGCGTCCCCGTGGAAGGTCACGTCCACCACCGTGCGGTCGGCGCCGGAGGGGTCGCCGCTCACCGGGAAGAGCGCGGCGGCCAGCTCGGAGCCGGGGGTGGCGAGCAGTTCGCTCACGGTCCCGGCCTCGATGATCCGTCCGCCCTCCATCAGCGCGGCGGAGTCGCAGACCGTCTTGACGACGTCCATCTCATGGGTGATGAGGAGGACGGTGAGTCCCAGTTCGCGGTTGAGGTCGCGCAGCAGCTGGAGGATGGAGCGGGTGGTCTCGGGGTCGAGCGCGCTGGTCGCCTCGTCGGAGAGGAGCACCTTGGGGTCCCCGGCGAGCGCGCGGGCGATGCCGACGCGCTGCTTCTGACCGCCGGAGAGCTGACTCGGATACGCCTTGGCCTTCTCGGAGAGGCCCACCAGGTCGAGCAGTTCGAGGGCCTTCCGGGAGCGCTCCCGGCCGGAGTGGCCGAGGATCTCCAGCGGGAGTTCGACGTTGTCCTGCACGGTGCGCGAGGACAGCAGGTTGAAGTGCTGGAAGACCATGCCGATACGGCTGCGGGCCTCCCTCAGCTGCTTGCCCGCGCGCGGTCCGCGCCCGGCGAGTGCGGTGAGGTCCCGGCCGTCCACGGTCACGGTGCCGGAGGTGGGGCGCTCCAGGAGGTTGACGCAGCGGATGAGCGAGGACTTGCCGGCGCCGCTCTGTCCGATGACGCCGTACACCTCGCCTTCTCTGACATGGAGATCGACGCCGTCCAGGGCGGTGATCTCGCGTCCTCGCGAGCGGTAGACCTTGGTGAGGCCCGTTGTGGTGATCACTGGGATGTCCGTCACTGTCGAGTGCGGGGCGAGCGTCCTCGCCGGGCACGGGGCGTTCGTCTTCCGGGCTTTCTGGTGGGAACGCGGCACGGTCGGCCGTCCGGGCGCACGGGGGCGTCGGGAGGGGATTCGGCTCATGCGCGGGGCAGCGAACGTCCGCGTCGTCGGGACGGACGGCTGCGCGGTCTCACTTCGGGGCGCGAGGTACAGGCAGGGGCCCTCAGAAGGCGCACATTCGACACATACAACGAGCACCGGGCGTCGTGATCGCCTCGGTCGCAAGGGTGCGGCTGCTCGTCGTGGTCATGTCGGCAAGTAAAGCAGACAGCCCCGCCGCCGGTTCAACGCTGTCCGCATAGCGGACGCTCTGGCTACGGCATACGGACGCGCCGGGGCCGGCCCGCCGACCCCGGTTCTCCGGGCTGACCTGCGTGGACGCAGCCGATCGGCCGGGTGCGGAGGTATCGGGCGAAGGGTTCGGAACGGCGGGATTCTGTGGTCAAGGCCACGGCGTCGGGGGCCGGACGGGGCCGGTCCGGTCCACTGGGGCCCTCCTCGCCCGCGCGGGGCCGCGCACATCGCGCCCACGGGTCCGTAATAGTCTCGGGGCCATGCTTGACGCCCTGACGGTCGTGGTCGGTGTGGCCGCGCTCGCCCTCGCAGCCTGGTGCGGTTTCGCCGCGTTCCGCGACCAGCCGACCAAGGACTGGCACTTCATCGGCATGGCCGTGGTGTCCGTGCTGGCACTGGCGCAGCTGGTGGTCGGAATCGTGCAGCTGGCGCGCGGCGAGCGGGCGCAGGACGGGACGACGACCTTCGTGGTCTATCTGGTCGGCGCGTTCGTCACGGTCCCCGCGGCGGCCTTTCTGTCGCTGACGGAGCGGACCCGCTGGGGTTCGGCGACCGTCGCGGCCGGTGCGGTGGTCCTCGCGGTGCTCGAGGTCCGGCTCTACGACATCTGGGGAGGCTGACGATGCCCGAATCCGCCGCCGAGACGGCCGGGACGGCCGACACGACCGGGGCGACGGGACCGGCCTCGCCGCGGACCCCGGCGGGGCCGGCCGCGGACGGCGCGGACGGGAAGGCGTCCGGGACGGCGCGCACCCGGCTGGTCGCGGGCCCCGGTCTGCTCCTGGTGTGGCTGTACTCGGTGATGTCGGTGGGCGCGGTGTCGCGCTCGGCCTACGAGATCGCGGTCCGTTTCGACACCGCGCCGCTCGCCCACTCGCTCTCCGCCGTCGCGGCCGTGGTGTACGCCTTCATCACGTACACCCTCGTACGCGGCGGGGAGACGGCCCGCCGGGCGGCGCTGGTGTGCTGCGCGGCCGAGCTGGCCGGAGTGCTGATCGTCGGCACCTGGACGGTGCTGGAGCCGTCCGCCTTCCCCGACTCCACGGTCTGGTCGGAGTACGGCATGGGCTATCTCTTCATCCCGGTGCTGCTGCCGGTGACGGGAATGCTGTGGCTGCGCCGCTCACGCGGTCCCGAGCCGGCCGGAAGCCGGCCCGGGAGCGGGAGCGACGCCTAGGCGCTGGTGACGAAGGCCCCGAGCGCGGCGGCCTCCTTCTCCAGCGTGACCAGGGTCAGCCGGGGGCCGACCTCCTCGCGGGCGACCGGGACATAGCCCCGGCTGCGGTAGAGCCGGAGATTGCCCTCGCTGCGGTGGCCGGTGAAGAGCCGGTACCGCTGGGCGGGGGACTCCGCGGCGAAGCGGACCTCGATCGCGTCGAGCAGCCGGCCGCCGAGTCCGTGGCGCTGCATCCGGGGGTGGACGATCAGCTTGGCGATCCGGGCGATGCCGTCCTCGCCGACCCGGCCCCGGACCGAGGCGACCACTTCGTCGCCGAGCAGCGCCACCAGGGCGTGCCCTTCCGCGATCTCCGCGCGCAGGTCCTCGAGTGACTGGGTGAGGGGCTCGATGGCGTAGTCGCCGTACAGCTCGGCCTCGTTCTGATAGCACAGATACTGCAGCTTGAGGATGTGCTCGGCATCCTGTGCCCTCGCCGCTGAGATGGTCACGCTCATGCCCATGCGCGCATGCCTCCCGCTCACCTGTTCGCTCCGGTTGTCTTATCGCTCCATTCCCCCATGTTCAGGAGCTGCAACCTCTGTCGGGAGCATTCTGCGCAGGCATCCCAGGCGACGGGAACTCACCGGCCCCAGACTTCGTTGTGATATTCCCAACTCTCCTGTGATTTCGCGGCAAGTGGGCCGCTCGGGCGGCGACATCGCAGTCAGGAGCCGGATACACACTCCCGGTGTACGGGTGGCCGGACGCGACGGCCCGTCACCGTCCGGTTCCGCGGACCACCCGTTCGGGGCACGATCGCCGTCCGGGGCCCGGCGCGCCGCCGGCCCCGGGCGTCCGGGGCCGGCGGCGGCCGTACGGCTCAGTCGCGGAAGTCCGCGGCGGCGAGCAGCCCGGTGTCCGGGTGGTCGGTGAAGATTCCGTCGATCCCCGTCGCGAGATACCGGCGGTACGCGCCGAAGACATCGCCGTACTCATTGGCCGCGGCGGCCGGGTCGAGTCCGTGGTCGCGGCGGAAGTCGGCGGGCAGGAAGCTGTTCTCGTTGCGCAGGGTGTAGGGGTGGACGAGCAGGTCCTCGCGGTGGGCGTCGCGGACCAGCGTCGTCGGCCGGCCGAGCGCCCCGTCCGCGCCCCGGGGGACGACGAGGTCCAGGGACGGCCCGATGCCCTGCGCGAAGGAGGAGATCCACCCGAGGCCCTCGGGGGTGATCAGATCGGCGACCGTGCGCGGGTCGCCCGCCTCGACGAAGTCCCAGGGCCGGTCGGCGGGGGCGGAGAGCAGGACGACGCGCGGCGAGGAGACGAGCCGGGCCATCCGCCGCATGCTGCCGGGCTCGAAGGACTGGAGGAAGACCGGGGAGTCGGCGCGGTGCCGGCCGTACCGGCGCAGCAGCCGGGCGAGCGGCTCCTCGAGGCCGAGGCCCAGCCCGCGGAAGTAGGTGGGGTGCTTGGTCTCGACATGGAGCCAGACGGGGCGGCCCCGGCGGCGGCCCTCCCGCTCGGCCCAGCGCAGCACCTCCTCGAAGGCGGGGACGGGCCAGCGGCCGTCGTAGAGCGTGTTCTTGGGGCGGTTGCGCGGGATGCGCTCGCGGGTGCGCAGGGTCTTCAGCTCGGCGAGGGTGAGGTCCTCGGTGAACCAGCCGGTGAGCGTGGCGCCGTCGACCCTCTTCGTGGTCCGGCGGTCGGCGAACTCGGGACGGTCGGCGACATCGGTGGTGCCGGTGATGTCGTTCTCGTGACGGCATACGA
Source organism: Streptomyces sp. NPDC014894 (assembly GCF_043080985.1). NCBI lineage: Bacteria > Bacillati > Actinomycetota > Actinomycetes > Kitasatosporales > Streptomycetaceae > Streptomyces > Streptomyces sp. NPDC014894. The sequence continues at coordinate 804,764 of NZ_JBIBWD010000001.1, read as the reverse complement.
GATGGCCGTCCCGGGTGGGCACCAGATCCTGCTCGATGACGTCGGCGCCCATGTCGAGCGCGAGCCGGTACGCGCCGAGGGTGTGCTCGGGCCGGTAGCCGCTGGCGCCCCGGTGGGCGATCACCGTGGGCCGGGGCAGATTCCGGTACGAACCGCCCGGGCGGCCGTGCCGGGCATCGGCCGCGGCGGCCGGGGCGGCGGACGCGACGCCGAGCGCGGCCCCGCCCAGCACCGCCGCGCCGAGCACCGTCCGCCGTCCCGGCGCGCCGTCCCCGCCCCGGTCCCCGAGGCGCTCCACCCCGCCCTGCGCACCCTGTGTCATCGGGATTCCTCTCTGCTGTTCGGTGATGGCCCGTGACATCCCGTGTCCGGCGGCCGATTCCGACGCTAGGGAAGGAGCCCTTCCGAGGGGAGGACCCCGGGCGAACGTGGCGCGAACACAGGTCAACAGGGCGTATCCGAAACGTGAACCCGATGTGCGATCGGACGTGATCCGCGAGTATCGTCCTCACCTGCGCAGAACCAGGCCGCCCACCGCCGCCGTCCGTCCATGACACCGGAGGACCCGTTGTCCCGCTTGTCGCTCATCAAGGCCGTTCTAGGACCTTTCCTGCGCCTGATGTTCCGCCCCCGTGTGGAAGGCGTGGAGAACATCCCGGGCTCCGGTCCGGTCATTCTGGCCGGAAACCATCTCACCTTCATCGATTCGATGATCATGCCGCTGTCGTGCTCGCGGCCGGTCTATTTCATCGGGAAGGACGAGTACGTCACCGGAAAGGGCCTCAAGGGCCGGGCGATGGCCTGGTTCTTCATCGGGGTCGGCATGATCCCGGTGGACCGCGACGGCGCGAACGGCGGAGTGGCGGCGCTGATGACGGGCCGTCGGGTGCTGGAGGAGGGCAAGGTCTTCGGCATCTACCCCGAGGGCACCCGCTCCCCCGACGGCCGGCTCTACCGGGGCCGCACCGGGATCGCCCGGCTGACCCTGATGACCGGCGCGCCCGTGGTGCCGTTCGCGGTCATCGGCACGGACAAGCTCCAGCCGGGCGGCGCGGGGCTGCCGCGCCCGGGCCGGGTGACGCTCCGCTTCGGCGAGCCGATGGAGTTCTCCCGGTACGAGGGCATGGACCGCGACCGCTATGTGCTGCGCGCGGTCACGGACTCGGTGATGACCGAGGTGATGCGGCTGTCCGGCCAGGAGTACGTGGACATGTACGCCACCAAGGCGAAGGCTGCCTGAACCCCGCACGCCGAAGGGCCGGACCCGATGGGGTCCGGCCCTTCACGCGTTCTCGGTCAGGGGTGCTCGACGCCGTCCTCCAGACGCTGGCCCTTCAGCAGGAACCAGGCCGCGACCGCGGTGATCAGCAGCACCGCCGAGCCGACCGCGCCGGCCACGTGGAACCCGTCCGCGAACGCGCTCTGCGCCGAGGAGAGCAGCGCCTCCCTCTGCTCCTGCGGGAGGCCCTGGGTCGCCTCCGCCGCGCCGCCGAGCGAGTCCCGGGCCGCGTCCGCGACCTCGGCGGGCACCCCCTCCGGCACGGTGAAGCCCCGGTAGACCCCGGTCAGCACCGAGCCCAGCAGGGCGATGCCGAGCGCCGCGCCGAGTTCGTACGCCGTCTCGGAGACCGCGGACGCGGCTCCCGCCTGCTCCTTGGGGACGCTGGAGAGGATGACGTCGGCGGTCACCGTGAAGGCGAGACCCGCGCCGAGGCCGCCGAGGAAGAGCGCGAGCCCCATGGCCGGCGGGGCGGTCTCGGCCGTGAGCAGCACACAGGAGCCGAGCGCCAGTCCGACGGCCGTCAGTCCGCCGGAGACGGCGCTGCGCACCGAGGCCCGGCGGGCGAGATGACCGGCGAGCAGACCGGAGACGACCGCGCCGATCGCGGCGGGCAGTTCGATCAGTCCGGCCTCCAGCGGCGAGCGCCCCTGGACGAGCTGGAGGAACTGCGAGAGGAAGAAGACCAGCCCGGAGAGGCCGAGGATGGTCAGCAGATCCGCCAGGACCGCGCCGGAGAAGCCCCGGTGGTGGAAGAGCCGGACGTTCAGCAGCGGCGACGGCAGGGTCAGCTGCCGCCGTACGAACCAGAAGAGCGCGCCGATGCCGAGGACGGCCGCGCCCGCCGCGCCCGCGCTCAGTCCGTGGACCGCCAGCTCCTTGATCGCGTAGACCACGGAGACGATGCCGATCAGCGAGAGGGCCACGCTGATGAGGTCCCAGGGGCCGGGGTGGGGATTGCGCGACTCGGGGAGCAGCTTGATGCCGACGATCACCAGGACCGCCATCACCGGCAGGTTGATCAGGAAGACCGAGCCCCACCAGAAGTGCTCCAGCAGCGCGCCGCCGACGACGGGGCCGACCGCCGCGCCGGCGGAGGCGGCCGCGCCCCAGATGCCGACCGCGATGCTGCGTTCCTTGGGGTCGTGGAAGATGTTGCGGATCAGGGCGAGGGTGGACGGCATCAGGGTGGCACCGGCTACGCCGAGCAGCGCGCGGGCCACGATCATGGCCTCCGGGCTGGTGGCGTAGGCGTTGAGCACCGAGACCGCGCCGAACGCGACGGCGCCGACGAGCAGCAGCTTCTTACGGCCGATACGGTCGCCGAGGCTGCCCATGGAGATCAGCAGACCGGCGATGACGAAGGAGTAGACGTCGCCGATCCACAGCAGCTGGGTGCCGGAGGGCTTGAGATCCTCGCTCAGGAACGGGGTGGCCAGACCGAGTACGGTCGCGTCCACCGCGACGAGCAGCACGGCGAGGACCAGTACGGCGAGCGCGAGCCAGCGGCCCGGCGCGCGGACCGCCTCCTCGGGTGCCTTGAGGCCGGTGCCGGTCATTCCTTCACACTCCGTCGGGTACAGCCGCCGAGCAGCAGCTCGGCGATCATGAACTGGTAGTCGTTGGCCGCGAGCCGGCCGGTCTGCACCGACCAGGCTCCCGCGCTGATCAGCCCGTACAGGGCCTCGGTGAGCCAACTCGCGGAGAGGTCGATGCGGAAGTCGCCCTCCTCCTGGCCGCGCCGGAAGAGTTCGGCGATCCGGCCGTCGATCCGGGACCAGCCCTCGTTGAGGTCCTCGCCCTCGAAGAGCTGGTTCTCGGACGTGAGGAAGGCGAGCAGGCCGGAGGCGGGCTGGGAGGCCGTGACCAGCCGCCGCAGCGCGCCGGTCGCATCGCCCTCGTGCAGCCGCGCCGCGTCGACGGCGCTCTCGAACTCCCCGAGCCCGAAGTCCTCCAACGCCCTCACCAGCACGTCCCGCCCGGCGAAGTGCCGATGCAGCGTGGCCCGCCCGATACCCGCGGCCCGGGCGACCTCGTCCATGGTCGCGGTCGCCTTACGGGAGAGGAGGGCGCCCGCGCTTCGGAGGACCTGCTCGCGATCGACTGTCATGAGACGACCATAGACCAATTGAGACATTATTGTCTCATTGGATCCAGTGTGGTGCGCGGCGCGGGCCGCGCGAGGGGGTACGGGAGCCCCCGGGGCCGACGGCAGCCGCCGCCAACCGGCCGCGCGGCGGGAGCCGTCCGCCCGGACCGACCGGACGACACCGACGCGGCTCGGGCCAGGCCGAGCCCGAGCCTGGGAGGAAGGCCCAGGGATCCCCCGACCACCCGACCACCGAGCCGCCGACCGGGGAGGCACCCGGACGCACGCCCGCGAATCCGCCGGGCGGCCGAGACCTGGCGTCCGGCCAGCCGGCCGGGACCGGAGCGGGCGGCGGGCCGGGGTGGGCGGCGGAGGGGCAGGGGATCCCGGCTGTCGCGGGTCCGCCGGGCGGGGCCGAGGGGCTCGGGCCGGTCGGCGGTCGGCGGGAGGACGGGCCGGCCGGGCTCGGTCCGTACGGGAAAGCGCGCGGGGGATCCGTCGTGCGCGGCGAGGTGCCAGTCCGGGGAAGGGGGTGGTCCGTCAGCGGCGGACGGGGAGGGGCGAGAAGGGGGACTCACCTCTTGCCACTTTTAACTTATAGCTGATGGGGGGCCTTGCGGCAAGGCCCCCCATATGCCGCAGAATCGCCGTCCGACCCCAGATCCACGAGCCCCCGCGAGCCCGCCCCACGGCCCCGGGGCCGTGCCTGGCGGATCGCCGCCCCTCCCCCGGTCCGTACGCCTCGCCGCGCGCGAGGGCCGTGGACCGCGAGCCCGCCCCAGATCGGAGCACATGTCCGTGAGTCCCCTGACCACCAGGGCGTTCGACCTTCCCGACCGTCTCTCCGCCAAGGCCGACCCGGCGCTGATCGGCGACGACGAGCGGCACTTCGCGGCCGTCGCCGCGTGCCTGGAGCAGTCGATCGCCGAGCTGTCCGAGCGGCTCGACGCCGAGCGCCGGGCCCCCGGCGGCACCGGCCGGCAGGCGATGGACCGGGACGCGGAGATCCACCGGCTGACCGGCCGGCTGCGCGCCCTGCGGCGCTTCGGTCTCGATCTGTGCCTGGGGCACATGGTCGGCGCGGACGACGGCGAGCGGGTGTACGTCGGACGGCTCGGTCTGACGGACGGCGCGGGCCGCCGGCTGCTGGTCGACTGGCGCTCCCCGGCCGCCGAGCCGTTCTTCGGCGCCACCCACGCCGATCCGATGGGTCTGGCGAGCCGCCGCCGGTACCGCTGGACCGGCGGCCGGGTCGGCGACTACTGGGACGAGGTGTTCACCCCGGACGCGTTCGCCGGGCACGCCGCCCTCGACGACCAGTCCGCCTTCATCGCGAGCCTGGGCGGCAACCGCTCGGCGCGGATGCGAGACGTGCTCGGCACCATCCAGGCCGACCAGGACGCGATCATCCGCGCCGGATCCCGCGGCGCTCTCGTCGTCGACGGCGGCCCCGGCACGGGCAAGACCGTCGTCGCCCTGCACCGCTCCGCCTATCTCCTCCACTCCGATCCGCGGCTGGGCCACCGCAGGGGCGGAGTGCTGTTCGTCGGTCCGCACGAGCCGTATCTGGGCTATGTCGCCGACGTCCTCCCCAGCCTCGGGGAGGAGGGCGTACAGACCTGCACCCTGCGGAATCTCGTACCCGAGGGAGCCACGGCGACCGTCGAGGCCGACCCGGGGACGGCCCAGCTGAAGTCCTCCGCGCGGCTCGTGGAGGCGATCGAGCCGGCGGTGAGGTTCTACGAGGAGCCGCCCGTGACGGGGATGACCGTCATCACCCACTGGTCCGACATCCCGCTGAGCGCCGACGACTGGGCCGCGGCGTTCGAGGCGGCGGAGCCCGGCACTCCGCACAATGAGGCGCGGGAGCAGGTCTGGGAGGAGCTGCTCACGATCCTGGAGGACAAGCACGACGGCGAGGCCCCGGCCGATCTGCTGCGCAGATCGCTGACCCGGAACAGAGAGCTGGTCACGGCCTTCGACCGCGCCTGGCCGCTGCTGGAGGCGGCCGATCTCGTCGGCGACCTGTGGTCGGTGCCCGCCTATCTGCGCAGGTGCGCGCCCTGGCTGGACCGCGACGAGGTGGCCCGGTTGCAGCGTTCGGACGCCCACGCCTGGACGGTCTCCGATCTGCCGTTCCTGGACGCGGCCCGGCAGCGGCTCGGCAATCCGGAGGCGGCGCGGCGGCAGCGCCGGCACAGCGTCTCGGCCGCCGCCGAACGCGAGCACATGGCGAGGGTCGTCGACGCGCTGCTGGAGGCCGACGACGACGGCGAGGGCGTGGTGACGATGCTGCACGGCCAGGACATCAAGGACGCCCTGGTCGACGAGTCCGCGCGGCCCGCCGCCGCACCGGACGCGCTCGCCGGGCCGTTCGCGCACATCGTGGTGGACGAGGCCCAGGAGCTGACCGACGCGGAGTGGCGCATGCTGGTGCGGCGGTGCCCGTCCAGGAGCTTCACCGTCGTCGGGGACCGCGCCCAGGCCCGGCGGGGATTCGCCGAGTCATGGCGGGAGCGCCTCGAACGGATCGGGCTCGACCGGATCACCCTGGCCTCGCTGAGCGTCAACTACCGGACGCCGCAGGAGGTCATGGCGGAGGCCGAGCCGGTGATCCGGGCCGTGCTCCCGGACGCCAATGTGCCGACGTCCGTACGCTCCGGCGGCGTCCCCGTCGTCCACGGCTCCACCGCGGAGCTGGAGTCGGTGCTCGACGACTGGCTCGCCGCCGAGGCGGACGGGATCGCCTGTGTCATCGGCGATCCCGCCTTCCGGGCGAGGCCCCGGGTCCGGTCGCTGACGCCGGAGCTGTCGAAGGGGCTCGAATTCGATCTGGTCGTGCTCGTCGATCCGCAGGCGTTCGGCGAGGGCGTCGAAGGAGCGGTCGACCGCTATGTGGCGATGACCCGGGCCACCCGGCGGCTCGTCGTGCTGACCGGTCCCTGACCCCGCCCGGGGCGGGGGCGTACGCCCTACCGCCCCGCGGCCGCCCACTCGCGCTGGACCGCCAGATCGGCCTTGACCTCGGCGAGCTGGACCGCCACGGCGGAGGGAGCCGTACCGCCGCGTCCGTCGCGGGACGCCAGCGCGCCCGGGACGTTGAGGACCGTGCGGACCTCCGGCGTCAGATGTCCGGAGATCTTGGCGAACTCCTCGTCGGTGAGCTGGTCCAGCTCGATGCCCCGGCTCTCGCACTCCTTGACGCACTCGCCCGCGACCTCGTGGGCGACCCGGAACGGCACGCCCTGGCGGACCAGCCACTCCGCGATGTCGGTGGCGAGCGAGAAGCCGGCCGGGGCCAGCTCCTCCATCCGCTCCCGGTGGACGGTGAGGGTGGCCATCATCCCGGTGAAGGCCGGCAGGAGCACCTCCAGCTGGTCGCAGGAGTCGAAGACCGGCTCCTTGTCCTCCTGGAGGTCCCGGTTGTACGCCAGCGGGAGCGCCTTCAGCGTCGCGAGCAGGCCCGTGAGATTGCCGATGAGCCGGCCGGACTTGCCGCGCGCCAGCTCGGCGATGTCCGGGTTCTTCTTCTGCGGCATGATCGAGGAGCCGGTGGAGAAGGCGTCGTGGAGGGTGACGAAGGAGAACTCCTTCGTGTTCCAGATGATGATCTCCTCCGCGATCCGGGAGAGATTGACGCCGATCATCGCGGTGATGAAGGCGAACTCCGCCGCGAAGTCCCGGGAGGCCGTGCCGTCGATCGAGTTGGCCGCCGAGCCGCGCTCGAAGCCCAGATCGGCCGCGACCGCCTCGGGGTCGAGCCCGAGCGAGGAGCCGGCCAGCGCGCCGGAGCCGTACGGGGAGACCGCCGTCCGCTCGTCCCACTGGCGCAGCCGCTCGGCGTCCCGCGAGAACGCCTGGACATGGGCGAGCACATGGTGGGCGAAGAGCACGGGCTGGGCGTGCTGGAGATGCGTGCGGCCGGGCATCGCCACGTCCGGATGGGCCTCGGCGAGGCCGACCAGCGCGCCCTGGAGCTCCGCGATCAGACCGCCGACGATCCGGGCGTGGTCGCGCAGATACATCCGGAAGAGCGTGGCCACCTGGTCGTTGCGGGACCGGCCGGCCCGCAGCTTGCCGCCGAGATCGGGGCCGAGCCGCTCCAGCAGCCCCCGCTCCAGGGCGGTGTGGACGTCCTCGTCCGCGACGGTCCCCACGAACGCGCCGGAGGCGACGTCGGTCTCCAGCAGATCGAGTCCGGCGGTCATCCGGGCGAGTTCGTCGTCGGTGAGCAGTCCCGCCGAGCGCAGCACCCGGGCGTGGGCGCGGGAGCCGGCGATGTCGTACGGCGCGAGACGCCAGTCGAAGTGGACGGAGGCGGAGAGCGCCGCCAGCGCCTCGGCGGGGCCGTCGGCGAATCGGCCGCCCCAGAGCCGTACGTCACCGTTGTTGCTGCTCACTGCTGAAGCTCCTCGGACGAGTGGATGTGCGGCCGTTGCCCCTGGCCCGGCCGGGCGGCCGCCGCCCCGTCGCTGGGAGCGGGGCGGCGGAGGCGACCCGGTGCGGGTCAGGCGAGGTCGCGCCGGGCGGCGATCTTCGAGGAGAGGCCGAAGATCTCGATGAAGCCCTGCGCCTTGGACTGGTCGAAGGTGTCGCCGGTGTCGTAGGTGGCGAGGTTGAAGTCGTACAGCGACTCGTCCGACTTCCGGCCGGTGACGACGGCGCGGCCGCCGTGCAGGGTCATCCGGATGTCGCCGGTGACGTGCTGGTTGGCCTCGTTGATGAAGCCGTCCAGGGCGCGCTTGAGCGGGGAGAACCACAGGCCGTCGTAGACCAGCTCGCCCCAGCGCTGCTCGACCTGGCGCTTGTAGCGGGCCAGCTCGCGCTCGACGGTGACGTTCTCCAGCTCCTGGTGGGCGGTGATCAGCGCGATCGCGCCGGGCGCCTCGTACACCTCGCGGGACTTGATGCCCACGAGGCGGTCCTCGACGATGTCGATGCGGCCGATGCCCTGGGCGCCGGCCCGCTCGTTGAGCTGCTGGATCGCCTGGAGGACGGTGACGGGCCTGCCGTCGATGGCGACCGGGACGCCCGCCTTGAAGGAGATGACGACCTCGTCGGCCTCGCGCGGCTCGGCGGGGTTGGAGGTGTACTCGTAGACGTCCTCGATGGGCGCGTTCCAGATGTCCTCCAGGAAACCGGTCTCCACGGCCCGTCCGAAGACGTTCTGGTCGATGGAGTACGGCGACTTCTTGGTGGTGACGATCGGGAGCTGCTTCTCCTCGCAGAAGGCGATCGCCTTGTCCCGGGTCATCGCGTAGTCGCGGACGGGGGCGATGCACTTCAGGTCGGGGCCGAGGGCCGAGATGCCGGCCTCGAAGCGGACCTGGTCATTGCCCTTGCCGGTGCAGCCGTGGGCGACGATGCCGGCGTTGTGCTTCTTCGCGGCGGCGACCAGGTGCTTGACGATGGTGGGCCGCGAGAGCGCGGAGACCAGCGGATAGCGGTCCATGTAGAGGGCGTTGGCCTTGATCGCCGGGAGGCAGTACTCGTCGGCGAACTCGTCCTTGGCGTCGGCGACCTCGGCCTCGACGGCACCGCAGGCGAGGGCGCGCTTGCGGATGACGTCCAGGTCCTCGCCGCCCTGGCCGACGTCCACGGCGACGGCGATGACCTCGGCGCCCGTCTCCTCGGCGATCCAGCCGATGGCGACGGAGGTGTCCAGACCGCCCGAGTAGGCGAGTACGACGCGCTCGGTCACGGGATTCTCCTTACGGTGCATTCGGTGATGGAATAAGTATGCAAGCTTCCGCATGATTCGTCAACGCCTTCCTTCGGGGGACGGTGGCGGGCGGCGGGGCACGGGCACACGCGGGGGCGCACGCCGGAGCACGGCGGGCGACCGAAGGATGGACAGGACCGCCCCGAGCGCGGCCGCGGGCGGACAATCGACCGATGGGACAGCGCTATGAACGCATCGAGGGCCGGATCCGCGATTTCATCGAGCGGCAGCCCGTCTTCTTCACCGCGACCGCTCCGCTGAGCGGCGACGGACATGTCAACCTCTCCCCCAAGGGCCGCGCCGGCAGCCTCGTCGTCCTCGACGGGCTGACCCTCGCCTATCTCGACTTCGGCGGCAGCGGCGCGGAGACCATCGCCCATCTGCGGGAGGAGGGGAACGGGCGGATCACCCTGATGTGGTGCGCCTTCTCCGGGCCGCCCAAGGTGCTGCGGGTGCACGGCGACGGCGAGGCGGTCTTCCGGGACGATCCGCGCTGGGCCGGGCTGATCGAGCGGTTCGGGGAGGCGGACGGGCCGAGCGCGCGGGCCGTCGTCCTGGTGCGCGCCCGCCGGATCAGCGACGCCTGCGGATTCGCGGTGCCGTTCATGGACTACCGGGAGGAGCGGACGCAGCACGCGGAGCACTTCGGGCGGAAGTCGGACGAGGAGTTCGCCGCGTACTGCGAGAAGAAGGAGCATGTGGGCGTGAGCCTGGACGGGCTGCCCGCGCTGCCGCTGCCGCTGCCCCCGCGCACCGGCTGAGCGGAGGCGACACGAGGGGCCCGCACCTGGCGTCCAGGTGCGGGCCCCGTCGTACCGCCTCGGGCCCCCTCGTACCAGGTCGGGCCCGGTCGGGAGGAAAGGGCTCAGCGGTCCTTCTGCGCCAGCCCCAGCAGATGATCGGCCAGGGCCTGCCCGCCGGTCGGATCGCGGCTGATCAGCATCAGGGTGTCGTCGCCCGCGATGGTGCCGAGGATGTCGTGGAGTTCGGCCTGGTCGATGGCCGAGGCGAGGAACTGGGCCGCGCCCGGCGGGGTGCGGAGCACCACCAGATTGGCGGACGCCTCCGCGGAGATCAGCAGCTCGCCGGAGAGCCGCCGCATCCGCTCCTCCTTCGCCGACTCGCCGAGAGGGGCCTGCGGGGTGCGGAAACCGCCCTCGCTGGGCACCGCGTAGATCAGCTCGCCACCGGTGTTGCGGATCTTCACCGCGCCCAGCTCGTCGAGGTCCCGGGAGAGCGTCGCCTGGGTGACGCTCAGCCCGTTGTCCGCGAGGAGCTTCGCCAGCTGGCTCTGGGAGCGCACCGGCTGCCGGTTGAGGATGTCCACGATCCGACGGTGGCGGGCCATACGGGTCTGCGGCACCGCGGGCCCACCCTGCTCGGAGTCCTGCGCCTCGGTCATCGTCGTCTCATTCTCCGGTTAGTCCTGTCCCGTCCCGCTCGTAGACCGTGTCGAGAACGCCGGGCAGGGCCCGGAGAAACGCGTCCACGTCCGCCTCACCGATGATCAGCGGCGGCATCAGCCGTACGACATCGGGGGCCGGGGCGTTCACCAGGAAGCCGGCGCTCTGAGCCGCGAGCTGCACCTGAGGCGCGAGGGGCTCGTTGAGCACGATACCCAGCAACAGGCCCGCGCCACGGACATGGGAGACGAGGTCGTGTCCGAGAGATTCCACTCCGTCCCGGATCCTCTCCCCCGCTCGTTTGACCTGGTCGAGCACTCCGTCGGCCGCGAGGGCGTCCAGCACGGCGAGTCCGGCGGCGCACGCGACGGGGTTGCCGCCGAAGGTGGTGCCGTGCTGGCCGGGCCGCAGCAGCTCGGCGGCCGGGCCGAAGGCGAGCGTCGCACCGAGCGGCAGGCCGCCGCCCAGCCCCTTGGCGAGGGTGACCACATCGGCCTCGACGCCGTCCGCCTGGGCGGCGAACCAGTGGCCGGTCCGGCCGATGCCGGTCTGGACCTCGTCCAGGACGAGGAGCGTGCCGGTGGCGCGGGTGATCTCCCTGGCCGCCTCCAGATAGCCGGGCGGCGGGACGACGACGCCGTTCTCGCCCTGGACGGGCTCCACGATCACCAGGGCGGTGTCCGCGGTGACGGCGGCGCGCAGCGCCTCGGCGTCCCCGTACGGGACATGGGTGACCTCGCCGGGCAGCGGCAGGAACGGGTCCCGCTTGGCCGGCTGGCCGGTCAGCGCGAGCGCGCCCATGGTGCGGCCGTGGAAGCCCCCGGAGGTCGCGACCATATGGGTGCGGCCCGTCAGCCGGCCGATCTTGAAGGCGGCCTCGTTGGCCTCGGCCCCGGAATTGCAGAAGAAGACGCGTCCGGGCCGGCCGGAGAGCTGGATCAGCCGCTCGGCGAGGGCGATGGGCGGCTCGGCGGCGTAGAGGTTGGAGACATGGCCGAGGGATGCGATCTGGCGGGAGACGGCCTCGACCACGGCGGGGTGGCCGTGGCCCAGCGCGTTCACGGCGATGCCGCCGACGAAGTCGGTGTACGCGGCGCCGTCGGCGTCCACGACCCGGGCGCCCTCGCCGCTGACCAGGGCGAGGGGCGGGGTGCCGTAGTTGTCGGCCATCACGCCCCGCCAGCGCTGGGCGAATTCCTGATTGGTCACTGCTTCCCCTCCGTGACGAAACGGTCGTCGGGTACGACCATCGTGCCGATGCCCTCGTCGGTGAAGATCTCCAGCAGGATGGAGTGCGGCACCCGGCCGTCGATGACCCGGGCGGTGTTGACCCCGTTGCGCACGGCGAAGAGGCAGCCCTCCATCTTGGGGACCATCCCGCTGGAGAGGTCGGGCAGCAGCTTCTCCAGCTGGGTGGCGGTGAGCCTGCTGATCACCTCGTCGCTGTTCGGCCAGTCCTCGTAGAGGCCCTCGACGTCGGTGAGCACCATCAGGGTTTCCGCGCCAAGCGCCGCAGCGAGTGCCGCAGCCGCCGTATCAGCATTGACGTTGTAGACATGGCCGTCGTCCTCCGCGCGGGCGATGGAGGAGATGACCGGGATCCGGCCGTCCTCCAGCAGCGCCGTGACGGCGCCGGTGTCGATCCGGGTCACCTCGCCGACCCGGCCGATGTCGACCGGTTCGCCGTCGATGAGCGGCAGATGCTTGGTGGCGGTGATGGTGTGCGCGTCCTCGCCGGTGAGTCCGACGGCGAGCGGGCCGTGCTGATTGAGCAGCCCGACCAGCTCGCGCTGCACCTGGCCGGCGAGCACCATCCGTACGACGTCCATCGCCTCGGGCGTGGTGACCCGCAGCCCCGCCTTGAACTCGCTGACCAGGCCCTGCTTGTCGAGCTGGGCGCTGATCTGCGGGCCGCCGCCGTGGACGACGACCGGCTTGAGGCCGGCGTGGTGGAGGAAGACGACGTCCTGGGCGAAGGCCGCCTTCAGGTCCTCGTCGACCATGGCGTTGCCGCCGAACTTGACCACCACGGTCTTGCCCTGGTGCCGGGTCAGCCAGGGCAGCGCCTCGACCAGGATCCGGGCCTTGGGCAGCGCGGTGTGCTTGCGCGCGGGAGTCTGGGGGCCGCTCATGAGCTGTACGCGCTGTTCTCGTGGACGTAGTCCGCGGTGAGGTCGTTGGCCCAGATCACGGCGGACTCGGAGCCGGCCGAGAGATCCGCGGTGATCTTCACCTCGCGGTAGCGCATGTCGACCAGGTCCCGGTCGTCGCCGACGCTGCCGTCGCGGCAGACCCAGACGCCGTTGATGGCGACATTGAGCCGGTCGGGCTCGAAGACGGCCCCGGTGGTGCCGATGGCGGAGAGCACCCGGCCCCAGTTGGGGTCCTCGCCGTGGATGGCGCACTTCAGCAGGTTGTTGCGGGCGATGGAACGGCCGACCTCGACGGCGTCGTCCTCGGTGGCCGCGCCCACGACCTCGATACGGATGTCCTTGGACGCGCCCTCGGCGTCGCCGATGAGCTGGCGGGCCAGATCGTCGCAGACGGCCCGGACGGCCTCGGCGAAGTCCTCGTACTCCGGGACCGTGCCGGAGGCGCCCGAGGCCAGCAGCAGCACGGTGTCGTTGGTGGACATGCAGCCGTCGGAGTCGACGCGGTCGAAGGTGGTGCGGGTGGCGGCGCGCAGCGCCTTGTCGAGGTCGGCGCTCTCCAGGTCGGCGTCGGTGGTGAGGACGACGAGCATGGTGGCGAGGCCGGGGGCGAGCATGCCCGCGCCCTTGGCCATGCCGCCGACGGTCCAGCCGTCGCCCTGCCGGACGGCGGTCTTGTGGACGGTGTCGGTGGTCTTGATCGCGATCGCGGCCTTCTCGCCGCCGTACTCGGACAGTTCCTCGGCCGCCCGGCCGATGCCCGGGAGCAGCTTGTCCATGGGCAGCAGCAGACCGATCAGCCCGGTGGAGGCGATCGCGATCTCGCCGGCGCTGTGGCCCGGGAGGACCTCGGCGGCCTTCTCGGCGGTGGCGTGGGCGTCCTGGAAGCCCCGGGGGCCGGTGCAGGCGTTGGCGCCGCCGGAGTTCAGCACGACGGCCGTGACCGCGCCGCCCTTGAGGACCTGCTCGGACCAGAGGACGGGGGCGGCCTTGACGCGGTTGGAGGTGAAGACGCCCGCGGCGGCGCGGCGCGGACCGTCGTTGACCACGAGGGCCAGGTCCGGATTGCCGTTCTCCTTGATTCCGGCGGCGATGCCCGCCGCCGTGAATCCCTTCGCTGCCGTGACGCTCACGGTGCCACTCCGATCGTAGAGAGTCCTGTGGTCTCGTCGAGGCCCAGGGCGATGTTCATGCTCTGCACCGCTCCGCCCGCGGTGCCCTTGGCGAGGTTGTCGATGGCGCTGATCGCGATGATCCGGCGGGCGCTCTCGTCGTACGCGACCTGGATCTGCGCGGCGTTGGACCCGTACACGGACGCGGTGGCGGGCCACTGTCCCTCGGGGAGCAGCCGGACGAAGGGCTCGTCGGCGAGGGCCTTCTCGTAGGCGGCGCGCACGTCCTGGGCGGTGACGCCCGGCCTGGCCCGCGCGGAGCAGGTGGCGAGGATGCCGCGGGCCATGGGCGCGAGGGTCGGGGTGAAGGAGACGGTGACCGGCTCCCCCGCGACCGCGCTGAGGTTCTGGATCATCTCCGGGGTGTGCCGGTGCCCGCCGCCGACGCCGTACGGGGTCATGGACCCCATCACCTCGGAGCCCAGCAGATGCGCCTTGGGGGCCTTGCCCGCGCCGGAGGTCCCGGAGGCGGCGGTGATCACCGCCTCGGGCTCGGCGAGGGCCGCCGCGTAGGCCGGGAAGAGCGCCAGCGAGACGGCGGTCGGATAGCAGCCGGGCACGGCGATCCGCCGGGTCCCCGTGAGCGCCGCGCGTCCGCCCGGCAGCTCGGGCAGCCCGTACGGCCAGCTGCCGGCGTGCTCCGAGCCGTAGAAACGCTCCCAGTCGGCGGCGTCCGTGAGCCGGAAGTCGGCGCCCATGTCGATGACGAGGACATCGTCGCCGAGCTGCTCGGCCACGGCCGCGGACTGCCCGTGCGGCAGCGCGAGAAAGACGACGTCGTGCCCGGCCAGCACCCCGGCCTCGGTCGGCTCCAGCACCCGCCCGGCCAGCGGGGGCAGATGCGGCTGAAGCCCGCCGAGCGTCTGCCCGGCGTTGGAATGCCCGGTGAGCGCGCCGATCTCGACTCCGGGGTGCCCCAGCAGCAGCCGGAGCACCTCCCCGCCCGCATAGCCGCTCGCGCCCGCCACTGCTGCTCGTACCGCCATCGAACCCTCCTTGTCGACGGCATGACTATACGCAGGGCTGCACTTTTATGCAATGGAGTGGTGAAGGTCGGATACGGGTCCGCCGGGGCCGGGTCCGCGAGGCGACAGGGCGGGCGACCGGCGGGGCGACGGGGCCGGGTCCGCGAGGCGGCGACCGGCGGGGCCCGGCCTTCGGGACGGCCAGTGGACACAGGCCCCCCAGGACGGCGACACCGCGACGGCGGGGCGGGGCGAGCCGGGCAGGCGGGCCCGCCGCTCCGCCGAGGACCGGGCGGTGATCGCCGCAGCCCCGCCCCCCGGCCCGCGCCGGACGCCCGGACCCCGGAGCGTCAGTCGCCCACGGCGGAGCGGGCCCCGTCCAGCACCGAGTCGAGCAGCCCGGGGAAGCGCGCGTCCAGGTCGCCGCGCCGCAGCCGCACCAGCCGGGAGCGGCCCTGGACGGTGGTGAGGGTGACGCCCGCCTCCCGCAGCACCCGGTAGTGGTGGGACAGCGTGGTCTGGTGGACGTCCAGATCGCCGCCGAGGCCGTTGCAGCTGTCCTCGCCGGTCATGGCGAGCCGTTGGACGAGTTCCAGTCGCACCGGATCGGCGAGCGCCCGCAACACCTCCACCAGCTGGATCGCCTCGGTGGCCGGCTGGGGCAGCTCGCGCATGGCTTCTCTCCGTCCGTGAGGGGCCCACTCTAATCACTCATTGATACATGGACAAGCATCCATGCATCACTTACGGTGCCGGTCATCCACCTCCGCGACACTCGTGAAAGGCGGCACCATCCGTGCTGAGGAGACTCCTCCCGCCGGCCGTGGCGACGTTCGCCGTCGGCGCCGACGGCACCGTCATCGCCGGTCTGCTCCCCGCGATCGCCGCCGACCTGGACGTATCCGTCCCCGCGGCCGGTCAGCTGGTGACGGTCTTCGCGCTGACGATGGCGCTGTCGGCGCCGGTCATGGGGGCGTTCACCAGCGCCCTGGACCGGCGGTCGGCGCTGCTGATCGCCCTGACCGTGTTCGTGATCGGCAACGTCGCGACCGCGCTGGGGACCAGCTACGGGGCGGTGATGGCGGCCCGTGTCGTCACCGCCGTGGGAGCGGGCGTCATCACCTCCGCCGCCTCCAGCGCCGCGGTCGCCATGGCGCCGCCGGAGCGCCGCGGCCGAGCCCTGGCCTTCGTCCTGGGCGGCCTGACGCTGGCGTCCGCGCTGGGGCTTCCCCTCGGCGCTCTCATCGGCCGTGCCGACTGGCACCTCGCCCTGTGGTCCGTCGCCGGGGCCGGTCTGCTGGCGGCCGTCGGCATCGCCGTCGGCCTTCCCAGGATCCCGCTCCCCGCCGCCTCGCTGACCGATCGTCTGCGGCCCCTCAAGCAGGGCCGCGTACTGGCGCTGCTGGCGGTGACCTCCCTCGCCTTCCTCGGCGCCTACACCCTCTACACCTACATCGGCCCGGCGCTGCGGGGGCCCGCCGGGGGCGACGACTCACTGCTGACGCTGATCCTGCTGGCCTCGGGCGTCGGCACCCTGGCCGGGAACATCGCCGCCGGACGCCTGGTCGACCGCCATGACCCCGGCCGCGTCCTCACCGCCGCCCTCGCCCTCGCGACCCTCACCCTGGCGCTGACCCCGCTGGCGACCCGCGCCCTCGCGCCCACCGTGATCTGGGCCGTGGTCTGGGGCATGACCATCGGCGTCATCGTCGTCCCCCAGCAGCACCGGCTCGTCTCCCTCGGTTCCACCGCCGCCGCACCGGTCCTGCTCGGCCTCAACTCCGCCGCGCTCTACCTCGGAATGGCGCTGGGGGGCGGATTCGGCGGGCTGGCGCAGAAGTGGCTCGGACTCGCCCCGTCCGAACTCGGACCGGCAGCCGCCGGCGTCACCGCCCTGGCTCTCCTCTGGGACGTGGGAGCCAACCGCCGCGCGGCGGCGTCCGCCCCCGCGACACGGAAACCGGCTCCGGCCGCCCCGGAGAGGCCCGCGGCGTGACCCGCCGTGCGGCCCGCCGCGTGACCGTCGCGAGGTGGCCGTCAATCCGCCGATCCGGGGTTTTCGCGCCGGTTGGCGAGGAAGCGCGCCTTCTTCTGGCGATTCCCGCAGGTGTTCATGTCGCACCATTTGCGGGTGCGGCTCCGGCTGGTGTCGAAGAAGGCGGCCCGGCAGGTCGGCGACGCGCACAGGGCCAGCCTTCCGTCCCGTTCGCCCGCGATGACGCCGATCGCGTCGGCGGCGATCACGCCGAGGGCGTCTTCCACGCAGGAGGCCTGGCCGAGCCGCCAGCGCCGCTCGCCCCCGGGCGTCAGGATCGCCGCGGCCCGGCCCCGGGCGCTGCGGTCGTTGATGACCCGGACGGCGGACGCGGGAAGGGCGTCCCGGAGCGCGGCCGCTGTCGCGGCGGCGTGAATCGACTCCCGCAGCTCCCGGGCGAGATCGAGCTGGGCGGCGGTGCAGGAGTCCACGGCGAGGCCGCTCACGGTCAGCCAGTCGGCGAGCCGGCCGGGCGTGGGAACGCGCTCCACGGCGTCGCCATGACGCTCCGACAGAGTCCCCGTGAAGCTGGTCGCCAGCACGTTGCCGAGGCGGAAGTCAGGGAACCCAGCAAACATGGAACCACCTTAGCGGGTTGCCGTGTCGCTCGAAGAGCTGCTAGAACCGGCATAGCCGGTTCTACGATGGCCTGGAGGTCTCATGCCCCGTCCGACCAACGATGTGCGGGCGTTCGAAGCCCGCGCGACCGACGCCGACCTCGACGATCTGCGCGCGCGACTGGCCGCGGCGCGGCTGCCGGAGGCCGAGACGGTCCATCGCGCCGCGACCGGGCGCGGCCGGTGGGCGCAGGGCGTTCCGCTCGCCGACCTGGTCGATGTCGTGGACTACTGGCGCACCGGGTACGACTGGCGGTCGTTCGAGGAGCGCCTCGACCGCGTCGGCCAGTTCCGTACGACCATCGGCGGTCTGGGAATCCACTTCCTGCACCGCCGGTCCGCGCGCGCGGACGCCACTCCCCTGATCGTGACGCACGGCTGGCCGGGCAGCATCGCCGAATTCATCGACGTGGTGGACGAGCTGGCGGATCCCGAGGACGCGGACGCCCCGGCGTTCCATGTCGTGATCCCGTCGCTGCCGGGCTTCGGCTACAGCGACCGGCCGGCCGCCACCGGGTGGGGAACGGAGAGGATCGCGGCCGCCTGGGTGGAGCTGATGGGACGGCTCGGCTACCGCGAGTTCCTGGCCCACGGCGGCGACTGGGGAGGCAACATCACCACGGTTCTCGGCGGCAGGTTCCCGGCGCACGTTCTCGGCATCCACACCACGTTCGCGGAGGGGCCGCCCGGGGCGACGACGGACGGGCTGACGCCGGTCGAACGCGAATGGGCCGAGGAGACCCGCGATTTCTGGCACCGCCGCGCGGCGTACGCGAAGCAGCAGGCGACCCGGCCGCAGACCATCGGCTACTCGCTCGTCGACTCGCCGGTCGGGCTTCTCGCCTGGATCCTCGACAAGTTCGCCGAGTGGTCGGACACCGAGGACAGCCCCTTCGAGACGATTTCCCGGGACCGCGTGCTCGACGACGTCACTCTCTACTGGCTGACGCGGACCGGCGCGTCGGCGGCGCGCATCTACTACGAGAGCCACAACTCGCTCGACCCAAAGCTCCGGGTCGACGTCCCGGCGGCCATCACCATGTATCCCCGCGACATCGAGAAGTGCCCGCGCCCCTGGGCGCAGGAGCGATACCGGCGGATCGTCCGATGGGGATCGCCCCGGCGCGGAGGGCATTTCCCCTCGCTGGAGGTTCCCGACCACTTCGTCGCCGATCTGCGGGAGGGCCTCGCGGCGGTGCTGGCCGCTCGCCGGTGAGCGCGCCCCGGCGACCCGTGCGCGACGAGAGGGACCGGGTCCGCCCCCGGCCCGTGCCGGGGCCGGGGGGGCGGACGGACCGGGGCTCAGCCCTTGACGGACTCCGCGATCCGCCGCGCGGCCTGGGCGGGAGTGAGGTCAGTGGTGTCGACGACCTCGGCCTCGGCGTGCAGCCAGGTGCGGGCCGCCTCGGCGTACGGCTCCAGATACCGGAGCCGGAACGGGGAGTCGGGGCCGAGCACGGTGTCGCCCGCGATCCGCGCGCGCAGGGCGGCCCGGTCCGCGTGGAGGACGAAGTGCCGCACCGGGATGGAGTGCTGGGCGAGGCCCGCGCTGATCTCCCGCCAGTACTCCTCGACCAGGACGGTCATGGGCATCACCAGGGTGCCGCCGGTGTAGTCGAGCACCCGGCGGGCGGTCTCGACGACCAGCGGCCGCCACGGCGGCCAGTGCTGGAAGTTGTCCGTCCCCGGCAGCCCGGGCGTGATGTCCATGAGCGTCTCGCCGACCTTCTCCGCGTCGAACACCCGTGAGTCCGGGAGCAGCGCCTGCACAAGCGCGCTGGTCGTCGTCTTGCCCGCGCCATGGGTTCCGTTGAGCCATACGATCATGCGCCCGACGCTAGCCGCACACGGTGCGCGGGCCGGTGCCGACCGCGTCACAGAACCGATACGGCGACGGACCGGCAGGGACCGGTACGGCTTCGGCGTCCGGCACGGCCCAAGGGGGCCATGACCACAAGAGCCCCGCCAACCGGCGGATCCTGGCGGGCCGGTCCGGCATGGTGCCGGGCCGGGGCGCGGCGGGCCCGGATGCTGAGGGTCCTCCGACCGCGCGGGAGCCGCCATGGACGAGCCGAGCCCTCACGACGCCGGGCGAGAGGCGGCGGCGAACGCGCGCCCCGACCCGCCCGGCCAGCCCGCGGTCATCGGCATCGCGCTCGCCGCGGTGCTGACGGCCGCCTTCGCGCAGGGCTCCTGGCAATGGTTCTCCACCTACATCGGGGTGACCCTGCTCGCCCTGGTCCTCATCTTCTACCGGCTGCCGGCCCGCACGCCCGGCCCCGGATCGGCGTACGCGCGGAATCTGATCGCGTACGCGATGGTCGTCGGACTGTGCGTCGCCATCGCCCTGGCCCCCGCGCTGCAACGCCGGGCGTGGCTGTTCCCGATGCCGGGCACGCGCGACGAGTGCCCGGCGCTGGGCGCGTACGCGGCCGTCCGGGCCGAGGCGGCGCTCGGGGATCTGGCCGACCGCGACCCGGCCGCCCTGGCCCGCGCGCGGGAGGCCCAGCGGCACGAGGCCGTCGCCGACTGCCTGTCGGCCACGACGACCCTCTGGCTGCCGGTGTACGGGGCCGGGGCCGCGGTCCTGGCGGGGCTGGGCGCGTGGGCCCTGGACCGGGCTCGGACGAGGAAGGGGAAGGGGACGGCCGCTGCCCCGGGGAACGCGCCGTAGGGCTGTGCCGCCCGGCGGCCGGCGGCGGAGAACCGCGGTCCGGCCCTCGTGCGTCGGCGGCGAGCCGTCGGGACCGGCGAATCCGAGCGCTCGGCCCGGTCCGTCGGCGCGTTTCGGCCGACGACCGGTCCCGGCTCACGCCACGGGCAGGCGGGCGGGCGGGGCGAGTCGGCGCGCCCGGCCGTGACCGCCGGACGCACCCGGGCGGCGTGCCTCCGGCGGACGGCTGACCGGGGCGACTGGTCGCACGGCCGGGCCTCTCCCCCGTATCGGCGGCGCGCGTCCCGCCGCCCGGGCGCGCGTTCCCGTACGCGTGCGGCCGACCCCGGCGGTCCCGTACGCCCAAAACCGGCGAACCGCCCGTGCCCGTCGGGCACCGGCACCGCGCGAGCGGCCCGGCCGGTGGTGGGCGTGCCGCCGGGGGCACCGGGGGCCCGGCCCGTCGCGCTCGTACCGCCGGGAGCGCGGGCGGCCCGGACCGGGTGTCCTCGGGCGGGGGCCGGGGGATCGACGCGCTCGGCCTCGGCGACGGCGCGGTGCGCGGACGGCACGCCTCGCACGGTGGCCGGCGCGCCGGCCTGAACCGGGGCTTCCCCTCCCTGGGCCCCCGAAGCCCTGGGGCTCCCGGGGCGGAGACGGGCGCTGCCGGTGATCCTCGCCCCAGGGGGAGGATCACCGGCAGCGGGGCCGGCTCCGCGTGCGCGCCGGTGCGGGCGGCGTCGCGCGGGAAGGCGGAAGGAACGGGAGGCGTCGCGCGGTGAGGCGGGGAGCGGGAGACGTCAGTCGCGGGCCTCGGCGTCGCGCGCTGCGTTCTTCTCCTTGATGCGCACGGCCTCCTTGCGGACCTCGGCCTGGGTGGCGCGCTCCTTCTGGAGCCACTCGGGGCTGTCCTTCTTCAGCGCCTCGATCTGTTCGGTGGTGAGCGGCTCGGTGACTCCGCCGCGGGCGAGGCCCGCGATGGAGACGCCCAGCTTCGACGCGACCACCGGGCGGGGGTGCGGTCCGTTGCGGCGCAGCTCCTGGAGCCACTCCGGGGGATCGGCCTGGAGCGCACTCAACTCGGTGCGCGAGACGACGCCCTCCTGGAACTCGGCGGGGGTGGCCTCGAGGTACACACCCAGCTTCTTCGCCGCGGTCGCGGGCTTCATCGTCTGGGCGGTCTGGTGCGACTTCATGCTGTCCAGGGTATCGAGCGTGTGCGGCCCCGCCGACCACGACGGGTAACCTGGCGGAGTGACAGGCTCGGAAACATCCCCTTCGTTCCGGCTGGCGTATGTCCCGGGAGTCACGCCCACGAAGTGGGTGCGCATCTGGAACGAGCGGCTGCCCGACGTCCCGCTGACCCTGGTCCCGGTGACCGCGGCCGAGGCGTTCGACGTGCTGCGCGGCCCCGGCGCGGACGCCGGTTTCGTCCGGCTGCCGGTCGACCGGGCCGATCTCAGCGCGATCCCCCTCTACACCGAGACCACGGTGGTCGTGGTCCCGAAGGACCATCTCGTGGCGGCGGTGGAGGAGGTGTCCGTCGACGATCTCGCCGACGACATCGTGCTGCACCCCCTCGACGACACCCTCGGCTGGGAGCGGCTGCCGGGGAAGCCCGCGATCGAGCGCCCGGCCACGACGGCGGACGCCGTCGAGCTGGTGGCGGCGGGGGTGGGCGTGCTCGTGGTCCCGCAGTCGCTGGCCCGGCTGCACCACCGCAAGGACCTCACCTACCGGCCGGTCTCGGGCGCGCCCGAGTCGCGGGTCGCGCTGTCGTGGCCGCAGGACGAGACGACGGACCTGGTCGAGGACTTCATCGGGATCGTGCGGGGCCGGACGGTGAACAGCTCACGCGGCCGTCCGACCCCGGCGCAGCCGAAGGAGAAGTCCTCCGCCGGCGCCCGGCGGAAGCCCGCGCCCGGGAAGACGGGCGGCAAGCCGTCCGGCCGGGGTGCGGGAGGCGCCAAGGGCGCAAAGGGCGGCAAGAGCGTCAAGGGCGCCCAGCGTGGAAAGCCGCGCCGCCGGCCGTAGCGGCGATCCGCGCCCCGGCCGGACGGCCGGTCGCGTCGCCTGACCGGCTCCGCGATCCCGGGGTACGGGACGGTCGGCCCGGCCGGTGGTGCCGTCACGGGCGCGGCGGCAGCCTCCGTGCCTTGACCGTGTAGTTCGTACGGACGGCCGGCTCGCCGTCGGGGCCGGTCAGGGCGTGCTCGTGGGTGTCGCAGACGAGTACGTCCCAGGCTCCGGGCTCCAGCCGGAGCGAGGCCAGGACCTGCTCCGGAGTGGGGAACTCCACATCGGGGTGCGGGCCGGGCTGCCAGGACGGGAAGCCGGTGTGGCCGACGATCAGCAGGACGCCGCCGGGAGCGACGGCCGCCGCGGCGCTCCGCAGGACCTCTTCGCGGGGCAGCTCGGCGAGGGAGTGCAGAAACTGCGCGGAGACCAGATCGAAGACGCCGGCCGGGAACGATGTGCCGAGATCGTGGTGCCGCCAGTCGATCAGGTCCGCGACTCCGGCGCGCTCCGCGTGTCCGGCCGCGCGGCCGAGGGCGACGCGGGAGACGTCGGCGGCGGTGACGCGCCAGCCGTGCCGGGCGAGCCAGACCGCGTCGCCGCCCTCGCCGCAGCCGAGGTCGAGGACGGTGCCGGGCGGCAGTCCGGCGGTCTCCCGGACCAGGGCGGCGTTGGGCTCGCCGCTCCATATCCGGTCGCTCTCGCGGTAGAGACCGTCCCAGAAGGCTTCGGGTGAGGCTGTTTCGGTCATGGGTGAGCGCCTTTCGCCAGGGGTGGGGGCGGGCCCGCCCGTACCGGACGGCCGTGGGCCGAGGTGTCGCTCACGCGGGTCGCCGCCGGCCGGTGCCCACCCTGCGCGGGCCGGCGACGGCTTGACAAAGTTATTTGCCGGGACGGCAAATGGAGGCATGGGCGATGACAGCTTCACGGAGGTGCTGACCGGCGTCGGGCCGCGGCTGCGGGCGCTGCGCAAGGCGCGCGGGGTGACTCTGGCCGGGCTCAGCGAGCTGACGGGCATCTCCCTGAGCACGCTCTCACGGCTGGAGTCGGGGCAGCGCGAACCGGCCCTGAGGCTGCTGCTCCCGCTGGCCAAGGCGTACGGCCTCCCCCTGGACGAGCTGGTCGGCGCGCCGCAGACCGGCGATCCGCGCGTCCACCCCCGGCCCTTCACCCGGTACGGCCACACCTGGATTCCCCTGACGCGGCATCTCGGCGGTCTGCACGCCTACAAGCAGGTCCTCCCGGCGCCGCCCGAGGGCCGGGAGGCCGGCCGCGACCGGCCGGAGCAGGGCGCGCACGAGGGGTACGAGTGGCTCTATGTCCTCTCCGGCCGGCTGCTGCTCGCGCTGGGCGAGCACGATCTCGTCCTCACCGCGGGCGAGGCCGCCGAGTTCGACACCCGTACACCGCACGGATTCGCGAACGCCGGGGACCGGCCGGTCGAGTTCCTCGCCCTCTACGGGGCCCAGGGCGAGCGGATGCATGTGCGCGTCCGCCCCGGCGGCGGGTGACGCGCCGGGGCGGCGGGGCCTTTCGAGGAGCGGGGGCGGTCAGGCCGGGTCGGGGTGGTACCGGCCGGCCTTGTAGTCGGCGAAGAGGGTGTACTCCACGGTCGCGGAGCCGGTCCGCCCGGCGGTGTCCTTCTCCACCGGTTCGAGGTTCACGAGGGCGTACTCGCTGTACCCGTCGAAGTCGCCGGGACCGTCGGCGACTCCGATGTGGATGGGGGTCTCGTCCGGCAGGGTCAGGAGGGCTTCCCGGAGCCGCCCCGCAGTCCACACCGCGGGGGCGTGGTCGAAAGTGTCAGCCATGGCGCGAGGCTACCCACCGCCCGGCGCCGAAGCGCGCTCCCGCGCCGCACGCCGCGCCCGCCCGCCGAAGTCACCCGTGTGCCGCCGGGAGGCCGGGGGCCCGAGAGACCGGGGCCTCGGGGGACCCCGCCGCCGGTCTGACTATCTTGGCGGGATGCAGCCACCGCAGCCTCACAACGCCCCCGCCCCGAGCGCCGCTTCCCCTTCCCCTTCCGCATCCGGCTCCGGCTCCGGCTCCGGCTCCGGCTCCGGCTCCGGCTCCGGCTCCGGCGCGGCCCCGGCGGCGTGTCGGACCCGTCGTCGTCGCGCTGGCGGCGGGGCTGCTGGTCGGCGGCGGGGGTGTCGGGGCGGTGTGGGCGCTCGGCGACGACAGGTCTCCCGTGCCGGCGAACGGCGCGGCGGGCGACGCGCGGGACGCCTGTCAGGCGCTCGCGGGACTGGACACGGCGAAGTGGGGCCGTAAGGGCGCGGCGGGCGACATCGCCTTCAACCGGTACGCGGCGGCCGGGGTGCTCTCCACCGCGGCGGCGGCCGGGGACGCGACGTACAAGCCGCTCGCCGAGGCCGTGCGGATGTCGCAGATACACCACCGGCAGTCCTTCGACTTCGACGAGAAGACGCGGGAGAAGCTGCGGGAGGCGCGCCGTGTCTGCGAAGGGCTCTGGTGAGCGGGAGCGGCGGTGTCAGGGGGAGATCGTCCTGGCGATCCATCCCGCGTGGGCGGGCGTCAGGGTCCAGACGCCCGTGCCGGGGGCGCAGCGCGGATCGGCGTCGCCGTCGCCGGAGGTGACGCCGACGAGTTCCCAGCGGCCGTTCGCGCCGCGCTGGATCTGCGGGCCGCCCGAGTCCCCGCCGCAGGCCATGGCGTGGGGGTCACGGCCGACGGCGCACAGTTCGCGGCCGGCGTCGAGGCCGCGGCAGTCGCTGTCGGCGGCCCTGCGGGTGTCCAGTTCGCGGAGGCGTTCGGGCAGCGGTCCGGGGCCGTCGGCGACGGCGCCCCAGCCGAGGACGCGGGCGGGCGCGCCGACCGGCCCGGCGCCGCGGGCGAGGGGGACGGGCCGGTGGGCGGTGGGGCGGTCCAGGCGGATCAGGGCGATGTCGTTTCTGACGACGGGACCGCCGGGGCCGGCGGACTCCGTCTCCAGGACCCGGTCCGGGTGGGGCACGGTCCGGTCGACGGCCCGGAGGTCGCCGCCCTTCGTACGGTGGTCGCCGCCGACCCGGACCGTTCCGGCGGGCCCGCCGTGCGGGCCGTCGACGCAGTGGGCGGCGGTGACGACCCATCGGGGGCTGATGAGGGAGCCTCCGCAGTGCGCGCCGCCCTTCAGCGGGACGGAGACCATGAACGAGTACCGCTGGGTGGCCTTCTCGCCGTTGACGATCGCGGCCGCAGGGGCGGCGGCGATGAGCGCGGCGGCCAGTCCGAGGGCGGCGGCCGCGGCTCGGACCCGCCGCCCGGCCGAGGCGGACGGTCCGCGCCGGGCCGGAGTTCGGCTGCCGGGGGTGCTGGGCACGGTGGTCGTCCCTTCGTCGGGCGTACGGAGGTCCCGCGGGCGCGCGGGAGCCCCGGGTGCGCGGGAATCCGTGAGGTGTACGGAAGTCCCTCGGGTGTACGGAGCCGGCGGCCGGGCGGCCCGCGCCGGCGGCGTCCTCCTCCCCTCCGCGTGCCCGATCCGACGGGATCGACCCCCTCCGTCTCGACTCTCGGCGGGCCGCCGGAGAAATCTCCGGAGAAACTTCGGACGGGGTGTCGATCCGGCGGTCTCCCGTTCGACGCACCAGTGAGAGGCGGGGAGAGACCCCGCCCCGAATCGAGGAGACACCGTGCCGCGCTTTCTGACGATGATCCGTATCGACGAGCGGAACGCCCCCGAAGCCCCCGGCGGCGACTGCGACGAGCGGATGGGCGAGCTGCTGGAGGAGATCACCAGGGCCGGCGTGATGCTGGACACCGCCGCGCTCGCCCCGACCTCCGAGGGGACCCGGGTCACCTGGTCCGGGGGTGCGCTGAGCTACACCGACGGGCCGTTCACCGAGGCCAAGGAGGTCGTCGGCGGCTACTCGATCATCCAGGCCAAGGACCGGGCCGAGGCCGTGGAGTGGGCGAAGCGGTTCCTGGAGGTCCACGACGAGCGGTGGACCCTCACCGCCGAGGTCCGCGAGATCGCCGAGGGCTGATCCGCCGCGCGGGTGCGTGTGACCCGCGCGGGCACGCGTACGCCGCACGGCCGCACGTGCGCGTACGCGCGCAGTGACCGCCGGCGGGGGCGGGCGCTCCTCGTCCCGGGAGCGCGCGCCCCGCCGTCGCGGCCGGTGGTCCGGCCGGGGCTCATTCCGCCGGGGACGGCTTCTTGAAGACCTCGTGGACCGCCAGGTAGTTCTCCTGCCCGTGGCCGTCGGCCATCGCCCGGCGGGCGATGTCCAGCATCAGCCGGGGCTGGTCGGCGTGGACGCCCTGCTCCTTCGAGGTGCGGACGATGTGCTCCAGCGCCTGGATGTTCATGGCCAGGGTGCCCAGGTCGCCGGGGTAGTTCCCCGCGTCCAGGTCGGGGGCGCTCTGGGCGAGGGACGGGTTGACGACCACCGTCGGCATGAACCAGCCGAGGGCGAGTTCGGCGAAGTCGACCGCCGTGACGCCCGCGGAGCCCACCAGGGCGTTGGCGTGCAGATAGCCGTTCATGGTCGCGTACATCATTTCGAGCAGCGCCGTGTTGTAGAGGACCGCGAGCCCCGCGTCGGGGCCGAGGTGGCGCGGATCGCCGAGGCTCGCGAGCGTGGCCCGGTGGCGTTCGAAGAGGTCCTGGGGGCCGCTGTAGAGGAAGACGGCCCCGGGGTCTCCGACCAGCGGCGGCGGGACCATGATCGCGCCGTCGAGGTAGTCGACTCCGCGCTCCGCCGCCCAGCGGGCCGCCGCGCGCGCCTCCTCGGGCGTGCCCGAGTTCAGATTCACCAGGGTGCGGCCGCGCAGGGCGCCGGCCGCAGGGGCGAGGATCTCGTACAGAGTGTCGTAGTCGTTGACGCAGACGACGGTGACGGGGCTCGCGGCCACCGCGTCGGCGACGGTGGCCGCGAGCCGCGCGCCCCGGGAGACGAGTCCCTCGGCCTTCGCCGGGGTGCGGTTCCAGACGGTCAGGGGGTGGTCGCGGGTCAGCAGGGTCTCGGCGATCGCGAGGCCCATGGGGCCCAGGCCGACGGCGGTAACGGGGCTGGTGGACAGGGTGGTTGAAAGCTGTGGTGTCATGAGCGCCACGCTAAAGTCTCACATTGGTGTGAGAGTCAACCCGACATTCGAGGATGATCGTCAGATGCGTATCGGGGACCTGTCCCGGCGGACCGGGGTCAGCCCCCGGCTGCTGCGTTACTACGAGGAGCAGGGGCTGCTGACGCCCGTGCGGCAGCCCAGCGGGTATCGCGAGTACGCCGAGGAGGATGTGATCACCGTGCGTCATGTGCGCACGCTGCTGGCAGCCGGGCTGCCCACCCACGCCATCGCGGAGCTGCTGCCCTGCATGGTGGAGGGGCTCGGCGGGCTGGCCCCGGGATGTCCGGGCATGCTGCCCGATCTGTACCGGGAACGGGACCGGATCGACGCCGCCGTGGCCGATCTGCTGGCCGCGCGGGCGGCGCTGGACACCGTCATCACGGCGACGCCGCCCGTGGAGTGGACGGACGAGACGGAGTGCGCCGTGCCGGGCGGCGGACCGGTCGGCCCGCCGCCCGGGGGTGCGCTCAGCCGCTGAGGAGCGCGGCCGGGGGTGCGCTCGGTCGTTCGGGAACGCGGCCCGGGGGCGCGGTCGGCTGTCGGGAGCGCGGCCCGGGAGCGCTCCGGCCGTTCGGGGGCGCGGCCCGGAGAGCGCGGTCAGCCGTTCAGAAGCTCGGCCAGCCGCCGCCAGTCCTCCACCGGGAAGTTCGTGGGCATCCGCCCGGCGCCGAACGCCTCGGCGGACTCGCCGTCCCAGATCTGGAGGGCGAGATGGTCGGCGCCCGCGTCGCGGAAGGCGCGCAGCCGGGCGGCGATCGCGTCGTCTTCGCCCCAGGCGACGAGTGCGTCCACCAGCCGGTCGCTGCCGCCGTCGGCGACGTCGTCCTCGGTGAATCCGGAACGCAGCCAGTTGTTCACGTAGTTGGGCAGCGTGAGATAGACGGCCAGCCCGGCGCGGGCGATCTCCCGGGCCCTGGCCGGATCGCTCTGGGGCACCACCGTCACCTCGGGCGCCAGCAGCCGGTCCGGGCCGAGCGCCTCGCGCGCGATCCGGGTGTGCTCCGGCGTCACGAGGTACGGGTGGGCCCCCGCGGCGCGGTCCTTGGCCAGGCCCAGCATCCGGGGCCCGAGGGCGGCGAGCACCCGGCCCTCCCGGGGCGCCGGCGGGGAGGCGGCGTCGAGGGCGTCGAGGAACTCCCCCATCCTCGCCACCGGCTTGGCGTAGACGCCGGCTCCGGCGCTCGCCACGAGCGGGGCGTGGCTGACGCCGATGCCGAGCAGCAGCCGCCCGCCGTACTGCTCCGTCAGCCGGGCGTACCGCTCCGCGACCGTCTTCGGCTCATGCATCCAGAGGTTGAGGATCCCGGTCGCCACGGTGATCCTTCCGGTGGCGGCGAGCAGCGCCTCCAGCCGGTCGAAAAGGCCCTTCCCGTCCGTGTCGGGGAGCCAGAGCGCGGTGTAGCCCAGCTCCTCCGCCCGTACCGCCGCCGCCGTGGCCGCGTCCGTCTCCGCGAACCGAAATCCCGTACTCCACAGTCCTGTACCGCTCAGGGGCATCGTCATGCGCGCCAGCCTAGACCGCGCCGCCGCGCCGTTCCGGGAGATCACGGAGGGATGATCGATATCGGTCCGGCCGGGGTGACACCGGGCTCCGAGAGGGGGCGCCGGGCCTCACCGGGGCGGGCCCGGCGGCCCCGGGATCGGCCTCACCGAGGCGGGCCCGGCGGGCGGAGCGGGCCTTTCTCGCAGCCGCGGAACGCCGCCCAGCAGACCGCCAGGGCCAGCGCGAACACGGGGAGCCAGGCGAGGCGGGCGAGGACCCAGCCGGCGGTGTCGGGCGGGGTGTGCAGGCCGGGGAGAGGGACGCCCGCGAGGAGGCCGAGGGCGGTGACGGCGATCATGGCGGTCTGGTGCCAGAGGAACACCGTCATCGCGGAGAGGTTCACCAGCGCGACCGCCGCCCAGAGGCGCGGACCGTTCAGCGCCCGTCGCAGCGGGCCGAGCAGCAGCAGGGCCGCGCCGCACTGGGCGAGGCCGAAGGCGACGGCGGCGAGGGTGGGCGGGCTCAGATTGGAGGCGCCGGCCCCGGGCACCCCGACCATGGCGGCCGGGTATCCGGCGAGGAGCACCAGGGCCGAGGCGGCGAGCGCGCCGCCGGTCAGCAGGGCCCAGCCGGTCGCGCGTCCGGGCGTTCCGCGGCGCGCCCACCGCGCGCCCAGGCAGTACGGCGTCAGCCAGGCGGCCACGAGATTGATCCAGCCGGACTCGGCGGGCCCGTCGAGTCCGTACCGGAGGAGGTCCACGAGGACGACGGCCGTCAGCGGCCACCCCGCGGGCGTCCGGGCGGCGAGCGGGGTGAGCACGGTGAGCGCGGCGAGGACCAGCAGGAACCAGAGCGGGGCCAGGACCAGCCGGACCAGGGCGTACACGGTCTCGTGGGCCGTTCCGGACGCGAGCATCGCGGCCGCCGCCGCGACCCATACCGCGAGGACGGCGAGCAGCGGGCGGAACAGCCGCTTCAGCCGGTTCGCGAGCCACTTCCGGTACGGCGTGCCCCGGGCGCGGGCGCGGTTCAGGCCGCGGGCGCTCAGCACCCCGGCGACCAGGAAGAACACGGCGAGGGTCTGGAGCGCCCAGGAGACCGGGGCCAGTTCGGGGAGCGCGGCCAGCGGGCTGGCGGTGCGGACGGCGCCGCTGTCGGCGACCAGTGCGGTGACCAGCCAGTGGCCGAGGACCACGCCGAGGACGGCGAACGCGCGCAGGGCGTCGAGGGCGCGGTCCCGGCCGGGCGGGGCAGCGGCCTCGATCCGGCGGACGAATCCGGGCAGGGCTCGGTCAGACATGGCCGGCCCGGCCGGAGGGGAGGGGGCGGGCGACGATCCGGGCGATGCTCCGCAGGGGCACGGAGCCGGGTCGCAGATAGTCGCCGTGGCCGCCGGAGCCCGCGTCGAAGATCCGGGCCCCGAACTCCTCGGACACCGGGTCGGTCCCGAATCCGACGGTGACGAACGGCAGACGCAGCCGGAGGTCGGGCACCTCGGCCACCCAGTCGCCGGTGGACCGGCCGGCCCAGACGGCGGCCCCGCCGCCCAGCCGGGCGGCGCGGTCGCCGTCGCCGCCGGTGCCGGGGCTGCCGTAGAGCACGATGTCGTCGACGGGCAGGCCGGGGGCGGCCCGGGCGCAGACCACCGAGCCGTACGAGTGGCAGAGCAGCGCGGTGCGGGCGGCGGGCAGGGCGGTGACCAGCTCCCTTACGAACCGGCGCAGTTCCGGGGCGGCGGCGTCGGCGCGGCCGGTGGTGAGCGCTTCGGGGCCGACCGTGGCCGGGGTCCGGTAGCCGAGCCAGGCGACGACGGCGGCGCGGTCCCCCAGCTCACGGCTGAGGGCGAGGGCGTCGGCCCGGAGCCGCCAGTAGTCGTCGAGGCTGGTGTCGGCCCCGGGGACCAGGACCGCGATCCGGTCGGCGGCCGCCGGTTCGCCGAAGACCTCGGCGCTGCGGCCGCCGTCGCGTCCGTCGAACGAGAGCAGCCTGCGCTCCGGTGCGGCCAGCGCGCGCAGCGCGGCGGCCCGGCGGTGGTCGCCGTGTCCGGCGGCCGTCCGCTCGGCGGCGCGGACGGCGGCCCGGTTGACCGCGTACCGCTCGCGCAGCGCCTCGGGGGTCGCCGCCGTCAGCGGCGCGAGCACGGGCGGCACGGGAGCCGGCACGGCACCCGGCCGCGCCGCCCCCGACACCGGCACGGCCACCGACGCCGCCAGCAGCGCCGCGATCAGAGCCCGCCGCGAACGGGCGAGACGGGGACGGGTACGGGACGCCATGAGTGGTCCTTCCATGCCGGAGCGGCTCTCGCCGGTGACGGACCCGAAGTTATGAACCGGCCCGCCTGGTCCGCGTCCCGCTGGGGAGCCCATCCGGGGGTGGCTCCGGGGTATGAGGGGTAGGGGGGCCGCCGCCTGGGGCGGGGGCTTCGCGCCCGGGCGGGCGACGGGGCGGGGCGGGCGACGGGGCGGCGGGCCCGCCGGGGGCCGGCTTCGGGGTGACGGTCCCGGGTCGGGGCGCCGTCTCCAGCCGTCGCGAGGGCGGTCGGGCGGCCGCGCGCGGACATCGCGTGCTCCCGCGGAGAAGCCTGCCGGGCGAAGCGGGCGAAGCGACCGCCGTATCCGGACCACGCGCCGGACGGGCGGGCGGCCCGGCCCCGGGCGGTCGGCCGAGGGCCGGGTGGTGCCGGGGCTCCACGGGGACGGGACGGATTCGCCGTCGATCCTGCCGGTCGGGTCGTGGACTCCCTTCGTACGCAAGGCAGTTGACGGACACCGGCAGGCTCGCCGGATCGCTGACCCGTGGGCCGTAGGGGCACTAGGGTTCCGGTGGCGGCGCGGCGGAGCGGGCGTCTGCCGGTGCGTCGGCGGGGCGGCGAGCGGGGGGACGGTGGACGGAGGCGGGCGGGGGGGCCGAAGGGAGCGGGGCCGGTCATGGCCGGCGCCGGGCGCTGTGGGACGGGCGCGCGCCCCTGGGCCGATCCGCCCGCCCGGCCGGCCGGGGACGGCGTACGGCTCGGCGGGGGCGCGGCCGCCCGTCCCGTACCGCACGCGCGGACCGGGCCGGGGCCGGACGGGCCGGACGTCCGGCGAGGGGCTGAGCGATCATGGACGGATGCATCATGATGAACCCTCAGGTTCCGCTGTCGGCACCCCTGTTGGCCCCGTGGCCGCCGCCGCTTTCTCTGCCGCGCGGGCGGCCTCCCCTCCTGTCGTCGAAGAAGCCCGCCCCCGGGCGGCCCGGTAGAGAGCAGGCATCATGACCGACCCCAAGAGAGTCAGTGCGGACGCGCGTGGGCGCCGGGCCGTCGTCATCGGCGGAGGGCTGGCGGGCATGCTGGCGGCGGCCGCGCTGCGCGGTCTGGCGGACGACATACGCGTGATCGAGAGCGACGCCCTGCCGGACGGCCCCCTCCCCCGCAAGGGGCTTCCGCAGGCGGGCCATGTGCATCTGCTGTGGAGCGGCGGGGTGCGGGCGGCGGAGTCGCTGCTGCCCGGGGTGACCCGCCGGTGGCTGGCGGCGGGCGCGCGCCGGGTGCCGATCCCGACGGGGATGGTGGGGCTGAGCCCGCAGGGCTGGTTCCGGCGCTGGCGGCGCGAGACGCACTTCCTGATCGCGTGCAGCCGCGATCTGCTGGACGCGGTGGTCCGCGAACAGGTCCTGGAGGACCGGGCGGTGCGGGTGGTGGAGCGCACCCGGGCGGAGGGTCTCGTCGGCACGGCTACACGTGTCACCGGCGTCCGGGTGCGGGGCGAGGACGGCGCGGTACGGGTGATCGAAGCCGACTTCGTGGTGGACGCGAGCGGGCGCGGCTCCCGGACCCCGCGGTTCCTGGAGGAGCTGGGGGTGGCCCCGGCCGACGGGCGGACGGTGGACCCGGGGCTGGTGTACGCGAGCCGGCTCTTCCGCGCGCCCGCCGGGGCGGACACGTTCCCCGTGGTGAGCGTGCAGGCCGACGCGCGGGCCTCGCGCCCCGGGCGGAGCGCGGTGATCCTGCCCGTCGAGGGGGGCCGGTGGCTGGTGACGGCCTCCGGGACCCGGGGCGGCGAGCCCACCGAGCGGGCCGAGGACTTCGAGGACTTCAACCGGGGCCTGCGCCATCCGGTGGTCGGGGAGCTGATCTCGCACCTGGAGCCGCTCGGCGGGGTGACGATCAACCGCAGCACCCTCAACCGGCGGCGGTTCTTCGAGCGGGTCCGGGACTGGCCCGAGCGGTTCGTGGTGATCGGCGACGCGGCGGCGACGTTCAACCCGGTCTACGGGCACGGGATGTCGGTCGCCGCGCAGAGCGCTCTCGCCCTGCGCGAGCACGCGGCGGACGGCGGGGTCACGGCCCCCCGGCTGGCCCGGCGCGTCCAGGGCGCGGTGGCCCGGCGGGTGTCGGCGGCCTGGGACCTGGCGGTCGGGCAGGACGTCTTCTACCCCGGTGTACGGGGCGGCTCCCCGAGCCGGACCGACCGGGTCGCCGCCCGGTATGTGGACCGTCTGATCAAGACGTCCACCGGCAGTTTCGTGATGACGAAGGAGTTCACCGACGTCACCTCGCTCGAAGCCCCGCTGCGGACCCTGGTGAAGCCCCGGGTGCTGCTGGCGGCCGCGCTCGGGCCACGGCAGGAGCCGCTCGGCGCACCGCCGCTGACGGAGGAGGAGTTCGCCGTGGTCGCCGGCGCGGGCCGCGGCGCCCGGGGCTGAGCGGACGAGGCCGGACGGCACCGGCCTGACCGGACGGCACCGGCCCGAGCGGACCGGGAGCCTGAGCGGACCGGGGCTCGGCCTCCCGGGGGCCCGGGGCCCGGCGACGACGCGGGCGCGCCCCGGCCGGTGGGATGTCACCGGCCGGGGCGCGCCCGTTCTCAGCTCGCCCGGGTGCGGATCCCGGGCCCCGGCTGTCAGCCGAGCGAGGCGATGGCCTGGTTGAAGGCCGCCGACGGACGCATCACGGCCGCGGCCTTGACCGGGTCGGGCTGGTAGTAGCCGCCGATGTCGACCGGGGAGCCCTGGACCGCGACCAGCTCGGCCACGATGGTCTCCTCCTGCTCGGAGAGCGTCTTGGCGAGCGCCGAGAACGCCTCGGCGAGCTGGACGTCGTCGGTCTGCGCGGCCAGCTCCTGGGCCCAGTAGAGCGCCAGGTAGAAGTGGCTGCCGCGGTTGTCGATGCCGCCGAGGCGACGGCTGGGCGACTTGTCCTCGTTGAGGAAGGTCGCCGTCGCGCGGTCGAGGGTGTCCGCGAGCACCTGGGCGCGGGCGTTGCCCGTCGTCTGGGCGAGGTGCTCGAAGCTGACCGCGAGCGCGAGGAACTCGCCCAGGCTGTCCCAGCGCAGGTAGTTCTCCTTGACCAGCTGCTGGACGTGCTTGGGCGCGGAGCCGCCGGCGCCGGTCTCGAAGAGGCCGCCGCCGTTCATCAGGGGCACCACCGAGAGCATCTTGGCGCTGGTGCCCAGCTCCAGGATCGGGAACAGGTCCGTCAGGTAGTCGCGCAGGACGTTGCCGGTCACCGAGATGGTGTCCTCGCCCCGGCGGATCCGCTCCAGGGAGAAGTTGATCGCGTCGACGGGGGCCTTGATCTCGATCTGGAGGCCGTCGGTGTCGTGCTCGGGCAGATAGGCCCGGACCTTGCCGATGAGGCTGGCGTCGTGGGCGCGGGTCTCGTCCAGCCAGAAGATCGCCGGGTTGCCGGTCGCGCGGGCGCGGGTGACGGCGAGCTTGACCCAGTCCTTGATCGGGGCGTCCTTGGTCTGGCACATGCGCCAGATGTCACCGGCGCCGACCGCGTGCTCCAGCACGGCCTCGCCCGCGCCGTTCAGCACGCGCACGGTGCCGGTGACCGGGATCTCGAAGGTCTTGTCGTGGCTGCCGTACTCCTCGGCCTTCTGCGCCATCAGACCGACGTTGGGCACCGAGCCCATGGTGGCCGGGTCGTACGCGCCGTTGGCCCGGCAGTCGTCGATGGCGGCCTGGTAGATGCCCGCGTAGCTGCTGTCGGGGATGACCGCGAGGGTGTCGGCCTCCTGGCCGTCGGGGCCCCACATATGACCCGAGGTGCGGATCATGGCGGGCATGGAGGCGTCCACGATGACATCGCTCGGCACATGCAGGTTGGTGATGCCGCGGTCCGAGTCGACCATCGCGAGCGCGGGGCCGTCGGCCAGCTCGGCCTCGAAGGACGCCTTGATCGCGGCGCCGTCGGGCAGGCCCTCCAGGCCCTTGAGGATGCCGCCGAGCCCGTCGTTGGGGCTCAGTCCGGCGGCGGCGAGCGCCTCGCCGTGCTCGGCGAACGTCTTCGGGAAGAAGACGCGCACCACATGGCCGAAGATGATCGGGTCGGAGACCTTCATCATGGTGGCCTTGAGGTGGACGGAGAAGAGCACGCCCTCGGCCTTGGCGCGGGCCACCTGGGCGGCCAGGAACTCGCGCAGCGGTCCGACCCGCAGCACGGCGGCGTCCACGACCTCGCCCGCGAGGACCGGCACCGACTCGCGCAGCACGGTGGTGCTGCCGTCGTCGCCGGACAGCTCGATGCGGAGGGTGTCCGCCTCGGCGACGACCGCGGACTTCTCGGTGGAGCGGAAGTCGTCGGCGTCCATGTGGGCGACGTTGGTCTTGGAGTCCGCGGTCCACGCGCCCATGCGGTGCGGGTGGGTCTTGGCGTAGTTCTTGACCGACGCGGGGGCGCGGCGGTCCGAGTTGCCCTCGCGCAGGACCGGGTTGACGGCGCTGCCCTTGACCTTGTCGTAACGGGCGCGGACGTCGCGGTCCTCGTCCGTCTTCGGGTCGTCCGGGTAGTCCGGAAGCGCGTAGCCCTGCTCCTGAAGCTCGGCGATCGCGGCCTTCAGCTGCGGGATCGAGGCCGAGATGTTGGGCAGCTTGATGATGTTGGCGCCGGGAGTCTTGGCCAGTTCGCCCAGCTCGGCGAGTGCGTCGTCGATGCGCC
Organism: Streptomyces sp. NPDC014894; assembly: GCF_043080985.1. Taxonomy (NCBI): domain Bacteria; kingdom Bacillati; phylum Actinomycetota; class Actinomycetes; order Kitasatosporales; family Streptomycetaceae; genus Streptomyces; species Streptomyces sp. NPDC014894. The sequence goes on along the minus strand of NZ_JBIBWD010000001.1, from coordinate 769,182 downwards.
GGCTCTCCTCCAGACGCTCGGGGAAGCTCGCGATGATCCGGCCCGCCAGGGAGATGTCACGGCTCTCGACCCTGACCCCGGCCGTCGAGGCGTAGGCCTCGACCACGGGGAGGAGCGAGTGCGTGGCCAGGGCTGGGGCCTCGTCGGTGTGCGTATAGATGATGGTCGAGTCAGTCACCGGGTGCTCCGCTCCACGTCTGCAACATTGCTCGACATCAAGATATCCCGTCCGTGCCGCCCTCTCGAAAGGGCCCTCCTCCCGGATCGGCGGCGGCGCGGCGCCCGCCCGGGGCGACGCCCCGGAGCCGCGCGAAGGCGACGCTCGGCGCGCGGGTCCCGCCGTCCCCGGCGCAGGCCCGGAGGGGGCTGGACGCCGGTCTCCCGGACGGCGTCCAGCGGGCCCCGGGACGTCCGCCGCGCGATGTCGCCGTGTCCGCGAGGGACGCGGTGCCGGTGTGGCGACGACGCCGACGGACGGCGGGGTCTTCACGGGCACGGACCGCGCGGCGCGGCGGCCACGGGCGGACGGCGGGCGGTCACCGGGCGGGGGGCGGAGGGTCACCGGGTGGACGGCGGGCGGTCACGCCTCCACGGTGACCTCGAGCGGGGTGAGGTCGGCGGTGAAGCGCACGGCGGGCCAGTAGCCGTCGAGGAAGTGCCCCTCGCCGATCTCCTCGTAGTGGAGCGCGAACTCTCCCGAGGCGTCGACCACCAGGCTGGTGGGGGCGTTCTCGGCGAGGAACCGGGCCCGTTCGGCGGCCGGTTCCGTACCGTCGGCCCCCCACTCCCAGAGGAAGGCGACGGCCTCGTCGCGGAGTCCTCCGAACGCGGCCAGCACCGCGCGGGCGTGCGGCAGCAGCGCGCCGATCGTCTCCGCGGTCGGCTCGCCGACATCGAAGCTCAGCGATATCTCCTGGTCAGCGGCGTGCACGAGCACATACCGCGCGCGGACGACATCCTCGGCGGTGAACCCGCCGACGCCCCCGCCCCGGCCCGTTCCCTGGTCGTCACGATCGTGCACATCACCCTCCCGCGCGCAGCGTGTCACATTCGCGGGCCGCGATCCGTCAGTGAAGTGAGCAGGACAGCCGATACGGATCACGAAGGAGCCCGTCATGCACGCGCGTATGAAGAACCCGGCCGAGGTCATCCCCGCCGCGTACCCCGCCCTGATGAAAGTGGCCGAGGCGGCCCGGCAGGGCGGGGTGGAGCCGGCCGTGCTCCATCTCGTCCACCAGCGCGCCAGTCAGATCAACGGGTGCGGTTTCTGTGTGGTGGGCGGGGTGGCCGGGGCGAAGAAGGACGGCGAGAGCGACGAGCGGCTGCACGCGGTGGCCGTCTGGCGGGACGCGCCGTACTTCACCGACGCGGAGCGGGCCGCGCTGGCCCTGACCGAGGCGATGACCCGGCTGAGCGACTCCTCGGACCCGGTGCCGGACAGGATCTGGGACGAGGCGGCCGACCACTTCGACGAGAAGCAGCTCGCGTCGATCGTCCTCACGGTCGGGCTGACCAATCTCTTCAACCGGATCAATGTCACCACCCGGCAGGTGGCGGGCCCGACCTGGTAGTCGGGACGTCGGCCGCGGACCGCGCCGGGCCGATCCGCGCGGGCCGTCCGCGACGGCGGGCCGCGCAGCACAGGGCGGCGAGGAGCTGGACGGCCGCGGCCGCCAGGAGGGCGCCGGGCGGCGACTGGAGGACGAGGGGCCCGCCGATCCCCGCGCCGACGGCGAAGCCGGTGAGTTTCAGGCTCGCTCCGGTGGTGAAGATCTGGCCGCGCAGCCGCTCGGGCGCTTCCCGGTGGCGTATCGCGAAGACGGCGGCGAGCTGCGGACCCTGGCCCAGCCCGGCGAGGACGACCGCGACGGCGAGGAGTACGGGGCCGCCCGGGGCGGCCAGGGCCATCGCGGCGGCCGACAGGACGGCGCTGCCCGCGATCACCGCCTCGGGGCGCGGCCGGACGGGGGCGCGGGCGAACAGGGCTCCCGCGGCGAGCGCCGCGGCGGCGACGGCGGCGAGCAGCAGCGCGCCGTGGCCGGGGCCGCCGAGGTCCCGCTCGCCGAGCGCCGGGGCGCAGACGACGAACAGGCCCTCGCCCGCGCAGGAGACGGTGGTGGCGGCGGTGGCCCGGGCGAGCGGCCCGTTGCGGACGATGGCACGCGGCCCGGCGGCCAGTTGGGCACGGAGCCCGGGGACCGGGTCGGTGCGAAGCCCGGCGGCCGGGTCGGTGCGAAGCCCGGCGGCCGGGTCGGCACGGAGCCCGGCGGCCGGATCGGTGCGGAGGCCGGTGCGAAGCCAGGCGGCGGGCCGGGACCACCGGGGCGCTCCCGCTCCCCGTACCGGCTCCGCGCCGGGCCTCTCGCTCCGGCGCGGCAGCCGCAGGGCGGCGGGGAGCGCCAGGGAGATCAGCACGGCGGCGACGGCCACGGCGGTGTGCGCGCCGGCGAGCTGGGCGGTCGCGCCGGCCAGCGCGGGTCCGGCCAGTGCGGCGGCGTTGAAGGTCATGGCGTCGAGCGCGGTCGCGCGGGGCAGTTCCCTGGCGGGTGTCACGGCGGGGAGCTGGGCGGACCAGCCGCCGGCCAGGGCGGGGGCGAGGAGGCCCACGGCGACGGCGATCAGCAGGGTCCAGCCGAGCGGGATCCGGCCGAGGCTGACGAGGACGGCGGTGAGGGCGAGGGCGTGCCCGGCGAGCGCCGCGGCGAGCAGCCGGCCCGGCGCGGGCGAGCGGTCGAGCAGGGCCCCGAGGAGCGGGCCGCCGAGCGCCGTCGCGGCGGTGATCCCGGCCAGCAGGGCCGAGCCCGAGGCGGCCGAGCCGGTGATCGCGGGGCCCGCCAGGAGCAGGGCGGGCCCGGACATCTCGTCGCCGGTACGGGCGGCGGCGGCCCCGGCCGCGTACCCCGCCGGAAGGCCGCGTTGGCGGTAACGCTTTCTCATCTGGATCACGTTACGCAGGTAACTCAAAGACGCGCCAGATGCGTTACATTCGATGGATGGTCACCTCTGACGGCTCCTGGTCCGCCCGGCACTCCGTGGACGCCGTCGCCCGGCGCACGGCGGCCCTGGTCAATGTGCTGACCGGCGAGGAGGCCCCCTCGGCCGCGGCCGTCGCCGCGGTGCTGCGCGCACACGGCGAATCCGGCGAATCCGGCGGGTCCGGCGGGTCGGGCGGCGGACCGGGCCTCGAACTGCCGGAGCGCGAGGTCGCCGGGATGCGGACGGCGGCCCTGATGCTGCGCGAGGTCTTCGCGGCGACCGGGACGGACGAGGCCGCCGAGCGGCTCAACCGGCTGCTGCCGCTGAGCACCGGGACGCTGCGGCTCACCTCGCACGGCGGCTCCTCGCCCTGGCATCCGCATCTCGACAGCCACGACGACGCCCCCTGGGGCGAATGGCTGCTCGCCTCCTCCTCCCTGGCGCTGACCGTGCTCGTGTGGGACCGCCAGCGCCCGCCCGGCGGGGTGTGCGCCTCGGACGGCTGCCGGAACGTCTTCCTCACCCAGGGCAGCGGGCCGGAGCGGCGCTACTGCTCACGCCGGTGCGCGACCCGTGAGCGGGTGGCGGCCCACCGGCGGGCGAAGAGCCCCGGCGGACCATCACCACGCGATCACGCTCCCCAAAATCCTTCCGGCTCGCGGCAGTTGGGGGACGGCGGTTAGGCTCGCCGGTATGTCTTCCCCGCTCAGCGACGCCAAGCGACAGATTCTCGACGCCCCGAACTTCGGCGTCCTCGCGACCCTGCTCCCCGACGGCAGCCCGCAGACCTCGGTCGTCTGGCTCGGTCTCGACGGGGACGAAGTGGTCATCTCCTCCCAGCAGGGCCGCCGGAAGGTCACCAACATCGCGGCCGACCCCCGGGTCAGTCTGACCGTGTACGACCGGAACGACCCGGGCCGCTATGTCGAGCTGCGCGGCACGGCGTCGATCGAGGAGGACACCGGCCGCCGGACGGCCGTGCTGCTGGCGGAGAAGTACGAGGGACCCGGCGCGGGCGACGAGTATCTGAACCTGCCGCCCCAGGCCCTCCGCGTCGTCCTGCGGATCACGCCCCGGCGCGCGATCGGCTTCCAGGTCGACTGACCGGTCAGGCCACGGCCTGGAGGCAGAGGCTCCAGCACCCCGCCCGGCCGTTGAGGACCAGGGTGGAGAGCGGGCGCGCCTCCACGCCCCAGTAGGCGTACGGCGGGGCCTTGAGCGCGTACACCAGCGCGGCCCGTACGACGGAGGGCTCGGCGACGGCGACGACGGAGGAGCCGTCCCCCGCCGGCCGGGTGTCCAGCCAGCTCCCGACCCGCCGGATGAAGGCGAGCAGCGACTCGCCGCCGTGGGGCGCGGAGCGCGGATCGGAGAGCCAGGCGTCGACCGCGCCCGGCTCCACCGCGCTCACCTCGACAAGGGTCCGGCCGCGCCAGCGCCCCATGTCGCAGTCGCGGAGCGCGGGCTGGGCCATGGGCGCGAAGCCGAGCGCCCGGGCGGTGTCGCGGCTGCGCGGGCTCGGCGAGCAGTAGCGCAGCTCGGCGGCGTTGAGCGGGACGAGGGCGGGCGCGGCGAGCCGCACCTCGTGCCAGCCGGTCCCGTCGAGCGGCCGGTCGTCGTCGAAGCGCTCCGCGAGCAGGGAGGAGCTGCGAGCGGCAGCCACCATCGTGATCCGGACACTCATGGCCAGATGGTGTGCCTGTGGGGCCGGAGCGTCAAGGGACAGAACGGTCCACTCCGGTACGGGCGGCCAGAGGTTCGCCGGAAATTCGCCGGACGGACACCCTCCACCGCCCCGACAGGCCGGACCCCGTCGTCGTCCCGACAGGCCGATCCCGGTCGTCGCCCCGACAGGTCAATTCCGGCCGTCGCCACGGCAGATCAGCCCCGGCCGAGCACCTCGTCCGCCGCCGTGCGCAGCCTCCGCACCCCCTCGGCGATCTCCGGGGCGCCCGCCACCCCGGCGAAGCTGAGTCGCAGACGGCCGGCCGGGGGCTCGGCGGAGAAGTAGGGGCGGCCCGGAGCCACCGCGACGCCCGCGCGCAGCGCCGCGGCGACGAGCAGGGCCTCGTCCGCGCCGTCGGGCAGGCGCAGCCACAGGTGGTAGCCGCCGGAGGGGATGTACGGGAGGGCGAGTTCCGGCAGCCGGCGGCGGAGGTCGGCGGCGAGGATGTCGCGCCGGGCTCCCAGCTCGGCGGCCACCGTCCGCAGATGGCGGCCCCAGGCGGGCGAGCCGACCAGCTCCAGGGCGGCTTCCTGGAGGGGGCGGGGGACGAAGAAGTTGTCCACGACATGGATGGCGCGCAGCCGCTCCAGCACCGGCCCGCGCGCCGCCAGCACGCCCACTCGGAGACTGGGCGAGGCGACCTTGGTCAGTGAGCCGACGTGGACGACCACCCCGTCGCGGTCGTCGGCGGCGAGCGGCGCGGGGGGCGCGTCCGCGCCGGCGTGGACCAGCCGGCGGGCGAAGTCGTCCTCGATCACGAAGGCCCCGGCCTCGCGGGCGATGCGCAGCACCTCCGGGCGGCGGGCGGGCGACAGCACCGCGCCGGTCGGGTTCTGGAAGAGCGGCTGACAGACGAAGACCCGGGCCCCGGTGGCGCGGAAGGCGTCGGCGAGGAGTCCGGGGCGGACTCCGTCGGCGTCCAGCGGTACGGGTACGGGCCGCAGGCCGGCCGCGCGGGCGATGGCCAGCATGCCGGGGTAGGTGGGCGATTCGACCAGGACGGGCGCGCCGGGCGGGGCGAGCGCGCGCAGCGCGGTGGTCAGGGCGGACTGGCCCCCGGCGGTGATCAGCACATCGGCGGCGGCGACGGCGGGGCCGATGCCCTGGGCGAACCAGGCGCGGAGTTCGGGCAGTCCTTCCGAGGGCGGCCGGCCCCAGGCCCCGGGGCGGCGTCCGGCGCGGGCGAGGGCGGCGGCCATGGCGCGTTCCGGCTGGAGCGAGGGGTGGAGATAGCCGCCGTTGAACTCGATCACGCCCGGCGGCGGCGCGGCGAGGGTGACCAGCACCCCGGAGGCGTCGACGGTGCGCGGTACGGCGTCGGCCGAGGCGTCCGCGCTGAGGGCGACCTCCTGCCAGGAGGTGTCGCCCAAGGCCGCCGCCTCGGGCCGGGGTTCGGCGCGGAAGGCCCCGGAGCCGGGGCGGGTGACGACCAGCCCTTCGGCGGTGAGCCGGGCGAGGGCGCGGGAGACGGTCACCGGGGAGACCCGATGGTGTTCCACCAGCGCCCGGCTCGATGGCAGTTTCTCACCCGAAGAGTAGCGGTTGAACTCTTCTCGCAGGATCATGGCCAGTTCAGCAACGCTGCTACGCTTGTGCATGACAGTACAGAATAGCGCTATCGCCCAGCGATCGATAGCGATCGCCGCTCTGGCGCCGCGCCGCGGGGTCCTGCTCGCGGCGCTCGGCGTGGCGGCCTTCTCCCTCACCTTCCCGTCCACGGTCTGGGGGCTGGAGTCCTTCGGCGTCTGGTCGCTGGTCTCGCTCCGGAGCACCCTCGCCGCGCTGATCGCGGGCGGCTTTCTGCTGGCGCTGCGGGTCCGGCTCCCCGAGCGCCGCCACTGGGCCTCCCTCGCGGTGGTCGGCGCGGGCGTGGTCGTGGGCTTTCCGCTGCTCACCACGCTCGCCCTGGAGACCTCCACCAGCGCGCACGCGGCGGTGGTCGTGGGGCTGCTGCCGCTGACCACCGCCGTCCTCGCCGCCCTGCGGACCGGCCGCAGGCCCTCGCGCGCCTTCTGGCTGGCGGCGGTGGCCGGGGCAGCCGTGGTGATCGTCTTCACCGTCGCGGAGAGCGGCGGCTCGCTGCGGCGCGGCGATCTCTATCTCCTCGGCGCGCTGCTGGTGTGCGCCGCCGGATACACCGAGGGGGGCCGGCTGGCCCGGGAGATGCCGGGCTGGCAGGTGATCGGCTGGGCGCTGCTGCTCTGTCTGCCCCTCGCGCTCGCGGGCACGGCGGCGGCGCTGAGCGTGGAGCCGGTCGAGCTGACCGCCCGGGGGGTGACCGGCCTGGTCTGGGTCGCGGCCGGTTCGACCTTCTTCGGGCTGTACGTCTGGTATCGCGGGATGGCCGAGATCGGGATCCCCCGGGCGAGCCAGCTCCAGCTGGCGCAGCCGCTGCTGACGCTGGTGTGGTCGGTGGCGCTGCTGGGCGAACGGCTCTCCCCCGCCGCGCCGCTCGCGGCGGCCGGGGTGCTGGTGTGCATCGCGGTCACCCAGCGGGCCAGGAGCTGACCGGACCGCCCGGCTGCCGGAAGCCGCGGCTCCCCCGCCGGGGGCGGGGCTCCCGCCGGTCGCGGGTGCGGTCCGCGCCCCGGCCGTAGACTCGACACCACGGACCACCGCCGCACACGAACCGCCGCGAGGAGGTCACCGCGATGCATGCAGATGTGGGCGACAAGCTGCTGGTGCACGGCAGGACCGTGGGCCTGCACGACAAGGTCGCCGAAGTCGTCGACGTACTGGGGCGGCGGGGCGAGCCCCCGTACCGCGTCCGCTTCGAGGACGGGCACGAGACCCTGGTGTCCCCGGGGCCGGACTGCGTGGTCGTGCCGCACGAGCGCGTCTGACCGGCCCGTCCGCCGGGCCGCCCGGCCGGAGCGACTCCGGACGGGCGGCCGCCTTGCCCGGACGGCCCGACGACCCCGCCGCCGCGAATCCGCGGCGCCGGGGTTCGGAGACCGCCCGGGGGCACGAGCCGGCCGGGCCCGTGCGCGGTCACGGCGTCAGCGGGGCGGCGGCACCCGGCCCGGATAGTGGTCCGCCACCACCCGCGCCATCGCGCCGTTGCGGTCCGCGCCGACCTCCTTGGCCGAGAAGAAGAAGTGCCCGCGCACCTCGCCGTACCCGGCCGCGAGCGTGAGATGCCGGGACAGCTCGGCCGGATCCTGCCAGGCCGCCGGCTGCGCCGGGTCGCCCGCCTTGTAGAGCGCCTCGCCGATGCAGAGCTGGACGCCCGTGCCCCGTACCGTCTCGTTCCACCACGGCAGGAGCTTGGCGTAGTCCGCCGCCGCGAAGCCGATGTGCCAGTACACCTGCGGGACGACATGGTCGATCCAGCCCCGCCGGACCCAGGTTCGGGTGTCGGCGTGCAGATCGTCGTACGTCTGCACCCCCGCCCGGGTGTCCGAGCCGCTCGGGTCGGTGGCGGCGTTGCGCCAGACCGCGAAGGGGCTGATTCCGAAACGGACGCCCCGCCGCGCCGCCGGGATCCGCACGGACATCTCCCGCACCAGCCGGTCGATGTTGTCGCGCCGCCACGCCGCCTTGTCGGCGAAGCCCCCGCCGTACGTCTCGAAGGTCTCGTCGTCGTCGAAGGTCTGGCCCGCCACCGGATACGGGTAGAAGTAGTCGTCGAAGTGGACGGCGTCGATCTCGTAGCGCCGCACCGCGTCGATCATCGCGTCCTGGACGAAGGCCCTGACCTCGGGGATCCCGGGGTTGTAGTAGAGCTTCCCGCCGTACGGAAGGACCCACTCCGGGTGCTGTCGCGCCGGGTGGGCCGCGACCAGCCGGGACGGATCGGTGTGCAGCGCGACCCGGTACGGGTTGAACCAGGCGTGCAGCTCCAGCCCCCGGCGATGGGCCTCGGCCACGGCCGTGCCCAGCGGGTCCCAGCCCGGATCCCGGCCCTGGACGCCGGTCAGATACTGCGACCACGGCTCGTACGGCGACGGCCACAGCGCGTCCGCCGCCGGTCTGACCTGGAGCACCACCGTGTTCAGCCGGCGGGCGACCGCCGTGTCGAGATGGGCGAGCAGCTCCCGGCGCTGCTGCTCCGCGGTGAGCCCCGCCTTCGAGGGCCAGTCCCGCTGGGTGACGGTCGCCAGCCACATCGCGCGGAACGCCCGGTGCGAGGTGTGCCGCGCCTCCCGCGCCGCACCCGGCATGGCCGCCGCGTCCCCGGCCACCCCCAGCCCGGCCAGCGCCCCGGCCGCCGTCGCCACGAATCCCCGTCTCCCGATCCGGCCCATGTGCCACCTCGCGTCTCTCGGTGTGTGCGACCAGCATGCCCGCCCCTGGCCGTCGGCCACACCCCTGTGCGGAGTAACGTCAGAGGGTCGCGGCGGCGGCCCCTCCCCGGTGGCGGCCGCCCGGCACCGGACCAGCACTGGATCAGCGAAAGGCACGAGGTGACGGACTCAATGGCCGACATTGCACGCGTCGGAGTGGTGGGCTGTGGCCAGATGGGCGCGGGCATCGCGGAGGTGTGCGCCCGCAGCGGCCTGGAGGTGACGGTCGCCGAGACCACGGGCGAGGCCCTGGAGATCGGCCGGACCCGGCTGTACAACTCGCTCGGCAAGGCCGCCGAGCGAGGCAAGATCACCGCCGAGGAGCGGGACGCCACGCTGGAGCGCCTCAGCTTCACCACCGACCTCGGGGAGTTCGCCGACCGCGATCTCGTCATCGAGGCCGTCGTGGAGAACGAGCAGGTCAAGACCGAGATCTTCCAGGTGCTCGACCAGGTGGTGACCCGCCAGGACGCCATCCTCGCCTCGAACACCTCCTCCATCCCGCTGGTGAAGCTGGCGGTCGCGACCTCGCGCCCCGACCAGGTGGTCGGCATCCACTTCTTCAACCCCGCCCCGGTGCAGAAGCTGGTGGAGCTGATCCCGGCGCTGACCACCTCCGAGGAGACGATTCTGCGCTCCGAGGCCATGGTCGAGAAGGTGCTCGGCAAGCACGCCATCCGGGCCCAGGACCGCTCCGGCTTCGTGGTGAACGCGCTGCTCATCCCGTATCTGCTCTCGGCCGTCCGGATGTTCGAGTCCGGCATCGCCAGCCGTGAGGACATCGACAACGGCATGGAGCTGGGCTGCGCCCATCCGATGGGCCCGCTGAAGCTCGCTGATCTGATCGGACTGGACACGGTCGCCTCGGTGGCGGACTCGATGTACGACGAGTACAAGGAGCCGCTGTACGCCGCGCCCCCGCTGCTCCAGCGGATGGTGGACGCGGGACGCCTCGGCCGCAAGACGGGCTCGGGCTTCTACCCGTACTCCTGAGCCGCCGGGGCGCCCCGGCGCGGAGCGGGCTCTAACCCAGCCTGAGGTGGTGCAGCATCAGCAGCCCGGCCGCCATATTGGCGGCCGGGACCTCACCTCGGGCTATCAGATCGGGCACCAGCTTCAGCGGGATCCACTCCCGCCGCGAGGACTCGAAGTCGTCCTCGGGGTGGCCGGTGTAGGTGGCGCTCTCGGACCAGTAGAGGTGGTGGCGGGCGTCGGTGAGGCCGTTGGAGGGCTCGACGCTCAGCAGCGGCTGGAGGGGGCCCGGGCGCCAGCCGGTCTCCTCCTCCATCTCCCGGGCGGCCGCCGACGCGATGTCCTCGCCGTCCTCGACCACGCCCGCGGCCAGCTCCCAGCCCCAGCTGTCGGTGATGAAGCGGTGCCGCCACAGGAGCAGCACCTCATTGGCCTCGTTGACCGCGGTCGCGACCGCGACCGGGCGCATCCGGATCACATAGTGGTCCAGATGCCGTCCGTCCGGCAGAACGACATCGGCGAGATTGACGCTGAACCAGCGGTTCTCATACACATTCTGTTCGTCTAAGTTCGTCCACTGCACGTTTGGTGCCACCTTTCGACCAGTAGGTGGCAACATCGCAGCAGTGCCCGGTAGGGCGGAAAAGGCGTCGGCCGGGCATCGGAAACGCGTCACGGCCTCACAGGGGCACGCGCAGGGCCCCGTCGATGAGTTCGGTGGCGTCCTTGGCCCGGGACGAGCCGCTGGCCACCAGATGTTCGCGCACCGCGCGCAGCCGGTCCCGCAGCCGCTGCGACTCCATGCCCCGGACCTGGACGGCCATCTCGGCGGCCCGGTCGGCGGCCCGGTCGGCCTCGCCCTGGCGCAGCTCGATCTGACAGAGCATCGCGAGCCGGTGGACCCGGCCCCGGTCGTGCGCGGGGGAGCCGACTGCGGCCGCCGCGTGCTCATGGGCGGCGGTCAGATCCCCCAGGCTGAGCAGCGCCTCGGCGACCTGCACATTGACCAGCCCCGGCTGGACATAGCCGGTCTCGTCCGGCTCGTATCCGCGCTGGATGCGCTCGGCCTCCTGCTCGGCGCGCCGGATACAGCCCAGGGCGGCGGCCCCGTCGCCGAGATGGGCGTACGCCTTGGCCTGCATGGCGTGCAGATCGGAGGCGAGCGCCGGGGTGATCCGGCCGCCCGAGGCCCGCAGCGCCGCCTCCGCGAACGCCACCGCCTGCCGGTACTCGGCCATGTACAGCGACTGGTTCACCAGCAGCGCGATCACATAGGCGCCCAGACCCCGGTCGCCGCTCGCCTTCGCCAGGCGCAGCGCCTGGTGGAAGTAGCGCTGGGCGAGGCCGTGGGCGTCGGAGTCGTACGCGCAGATCCCGGCGACGGCGACCAGCCCGCCGGTCGCCCGGTGCAGCTGGCGGCCGAGCGCGTCGTCGTAGGAGCCGCGGAGCAGGGGCGCGGTCTCGGTGTTCAGGAATCCGACGATCCGGGTGCGGGTGACCATGCCGCCGGCCCGCCGGTACATCAGCTCGTAGTGCGCCCTGGCGGCCCGCAGCATGCCGATGTCGGCCATGGAGACGCTGGTCCGGCCGGTGCGGGAGACATCGGCGTCCTCGGGCGGGTTCTCCCATTCCCAGACGGGCATCACGGCGGGGGTTCCGGTGACGGCGGGGGCGTCGATGATGTGGCGTCGCTGCTGCTCGTCGGAGCGCCAGAGCGCGGCGGCCCGCTCCACGAAACCGGAGAGCGGGGAGCCGGGCTCGCCGACCGTGTCCCGGTTGACCCCGAGGCCGATGTCGCCGAGCGTCAGGGCCCGTCGCAGCCGGGCGGCGAGCACCTCGCATATCAGGTCGGGCACTTGTCCGCGCGGGCGCTGGCCCTTCAGCCAGCGGGCCACGGCGGTGTGCTCGTACCGCAGCGTCAGTCCTCGGGAGCGGCCCGCCTGATTGACCCGGGCGGCGAGGCCCGCGTGGGAGAAACCGGCCTCGTCGAGCAAGGCGTCGAGCAGGGTGTTGGGCTGCATGGCCCCTCCGGGACTCTGTCCGTTCAGCGTAGTGGAAGGGCGTTCGCACGGGGTGTGAAGCGAGTGCCCCGATCCGGGCCGCGCGCGCTCTGCCCCCGGTACGGGCCCGCGTGTTGACTGAAATGCCTCTCACAGAGGCGGCCGGACCACCGGGCTCCCCCTCGTTCAGTGCGGTGGTCGCCGTGAGCGTCGTCCGTCCTGCCGAATCTGCCCGACACTCCGCGGCAGGGCGGGCGCCGTCGGCCGCAGGGCAGTCCTCCGCCCGCCACAAAGGGCGCACGACCCACGCTGCTAGCGGGTGGAGGGCTGCCGTCGGGTCCGGCGCGGTGTTTCCCCACACCGCGCCGGGGCCCGAGCCCGGTCGTCGCGCACCACGAGCAGGGCCACATCGTCGGCGAGCCGTCCGCCGGTGTGACGCAGCAGCTGGGAGCCGACGGACTCGATCAGACCGGCGGGGGCGGGGCAGGGGCCGGTGACCGCCTCGGCGAGCACGGCCTCCAGCGGAAAGAACCGCCCGGCCGCGTCCCGGGCGTCGGCCGCGCCGTCGGTGTGCAGAAAGAGCGTCTCCCCGGGCCGCAGCCGCGCGCAGCGGCGCACGGACAGCTCGGCGGGGAGCGGGAAGAGCCCGAGCGGCGGCAGCGGTTCGGCGCTCGCCAGCGCCCGGACGCCGCCGTCGCCGCCGAGCCGGTACGGCCAGGGGTGGCCGCAGTTGAGGGCGAGCAGGCAGCCGTCCGCGCCGATCTGGAGCAGCAGTACGGTCACGAACTCCTCGCCGTCGTCGGCGGGCCGGCGCTCGGGCTCCCGCAGATGCCGCTGTACGGAGCGGTCCAGCCGACGCAGTACGCCGCCGAGGCCCGGTTCGTCGTGGGCGGCCTCCCGGAAGCTTCCGAGGACCGTGGCGACGGTGGCGAGGGCGGGCAGTCCATGGCCCCGGACGTCGCCGATGAGCACACGGACGCCGTGCGGGGTGGCCACCGCCGCGTAGAGATCGCCGCCGACGGAGAGCGGGCTCGCGGCGAGGCTGAGGCCGCCGAGGCGCGGGGGCAGCGGGCGCAGCAGCGCCCGCTGGGCCGCGTCCGCGACGGCGCGGACCCGGCGCAGTTCGCGGCGGAGGCGGCTCCGCGCGCCCATGACCAGTCCGCTGCCGAGAGCGAGCAGCACGACACCGGCGACGATCCGCTCGCCCAGGCTCTCGGGGTGCTCGTCCGGCAGCCCGACCCGCCACGTCAGCGCCGCGGCCCCACAGGCCACCGGCAGCCCCAGCGGCAGCATCCCGCGCACCCTCCGCCCGCGCACCGGCTTCCGCCACCGCTCCCGAATCCGCCGCAGCGAGCCCCCTCGCGGGGCGCCCCGCCGGGCGGCCGCGCTGTTCACGGCCGGGAGCGGGCGTATCGCCCTGATGCGCATCATGCCGTGGTCCCCTCGTAGGCCCTCTCCGGCGTCTCGGGCCGCCCAGGCAGCCGGTTCGATTCTTTCGACCGAACGGCCGACGGACCGCAAACGCTTACTGTTCTCACCCGAAAGAGTGATCCGAGGGACCCCTGCGCCTCCTGATCCCACCCACCAAACCCGGAATCAAGCCCCGCCGGCAGGCATCCGGCCGACTCAAGCCCCACCGACGACACCAGCAAAACCAAGCCCCGCCGGCGGGCATCCGCCGACCCAAGCCCCACCGACGACACCAGCAAAACCAAGCCCCGCCGGCGGGCATCGGCCGACCCAAGCCCCGCCGGCGATTGAGGCGCCGGGGCTCGGGGGCAGCGCCCCCGACAACGGCCCGCACCACACCCAGCCCCGCCGGCAGGCATCGGCCGACCCAAGCCCCGCCGCCGGCATCAGCAAAACCAAGCCCCGCCGGCGGGCATCGGCCGACCCAAGCCCCGCCGGCGATTGAGGCGCGGGGGCTTGGGGGCAGCGCCCCCGACAACGGCCCGCACCACACCCAGCCCCGCCGGCGATTGAGGCGCAGGGGCCCGGGGGCAGCGCCCCCGACGACAGCCCGCACCACACCCCGCGGGCGCGCGAAACAGGCGCAGGGGCGCACCCGGGAATCGGGTGCGCCCCTGCGCCGAGGGGTGTCGGGGATCAGGCCCCCCGGAGCACCGCCCCGGTCCGCCGCGCGGCGACCTCCACCGCCGCGTCCCGCGCGGCCGAAGCCTCCTCCACGGTCAGCGTCCGATCCCCCGCCCGGAACCTCAGCGCGTACGCCAGCGACTTCTTCCCCTCACCGAGCTGCTGCTCCCCGGTGAAGATGTCGAACAGCCGGATCGACTCCAGCAGCTCCCCCGCCCCGTCCGTCAGCGCGCTCTCCACCTCGGCGGCCGGCACCCCGGCGTCCACGACGAGCGCCACGTCCTGGGTGGCCACCGGGAACGTGGAGATCCGCGGCGCGGCGAGCGTGCTGTCGCCCGCCTTCTCGACCAGGTCCAGATCCAGCTCCATGGCGCAGGTGCGCTCGGGCAGCCCCAGCGCCTTGACCACGCGCGGGTGCAGCTCTCCGGCGTGTCCGACGAGCGTCTTCACCCCGTCGACGGAGACGGAGAGCGCGGCGCAGCGGCCGGGGTGCCACGGACCGTACTGCGCCTGCTCGGAGGTGAGCGCGGCCCCCGACTCGCGGGCGACGATCCGGGCGGCCTCGATCGCGTCGGCCCAGTCCGCCGGGTGCCCGGCACCCCACCAGCCGGCCCGCTCACGGGCTCCGGTGAGGACGACGGCGGCGTGCCGCGGCTGTACGGGCAGCGCGGCGTCGAGGACGGCGATCTCCTCGTCGGTGGGCCTGCGGTCCACCGGCAGCGACAGCGGCCGGCTCTCCCCGGCGGCCGGGTGGAAGACCAGCCCGGTCTCGAAGAGCGCGAGGTCGTGGCTGCCGCGCCCGGCGTTGCGGCGCAGCGCGCCGAGCAGTCCGGGGAGCAGCGTGCTGCGGAGCGCGGGCTCCTCGTCGGAGATCGGGTTGACGAGTGTGACCAGCCGGCGGGCGGGGTCGTCCGCCGGGAGGTCGAGCTGGTCGAGGACCTTCGCGCCGATGAAGGGGTAGTTCAGCGCCTCGACGTAGCCGGCCCCGGCGAGCGCGCGGCCGACCCTGCGGTGCAGCCGCTGTCCCTCGGTGAGCCCGCGTCCGGCCGGCGGCCGGGGCAGCGTGGAGGGCAGGTTCTCGTACCCCTCCAGCCGGATGACCTCTTCGGCGAGGTCGTTGGGCTCGGTGAGGTCGGGACGCCACGAGGGGACGGTGACGACCAGCTCGTCCTGGCCGTAGACGTCGCAGCCGACCTCCTGGAGGCGGCGTACGACGGTCTCCCGGCCGTACTCGACGCCCGCGACCCGGTCGGGGTGGGCGGCGGCCATCGACACCGTGCGCGGCGCGGACGGCGAGATGACGTGGGTGACCCCGGCCTCGGCGGTCCCGCCGGCGAGCAGCACCAGCAGATCGACGGTGCGCTGCGCGGCGGCGGCCCCGGCCAGCGGGTCCACTCCGCGCTCGAAGCGCTTGGAGGCCTCGGAGGAGAGCTTGTGGCGGCGCGCGGTGCGGGCGATGGAGACCGCGTCGAAGTGCGCGGCCTCGATGACGACCTCGGTGGTGCCCCGGACGGCGCCGGTCTCCGGGTCGGGGGCGGCGTCGGCGATCTCGGTGTCGGCGCCGCCCATGACGCCCGCGAGGCCGATCGGCCCGCGGTCGTCGGTGATGACGAGGTCCCCGGCGTCCAGGGTGCGGGTGACGCCGTCGAGGGTGGTGAGCTTCTCCCCGGCCTCGGCCCGGCGGACGCCGATGGTCCCCTCGACGAGGGTGCGGTCGTAGGCGTGCAGCGGCTGGCCGAGTTCGAGCATCACGTAGTTGGTGATGTCGACGGCGAGCGAGATCGGGCGCATGCCGGCCTTCTGGAGGCGGCGGCGGAGCCAGATCGGGGAGCGCGCCTCGGGGTCGAGCCCGGTGACGGTGCGCGCGGTGAAGCGGTCGCAGCCGATCGGGTCGGCGACCTTGACGGGGTAGCCGTGCGCGTTCGGCCCCGGCACGTCCAGCAGCGCGGGGTCGCGCAGCGGGATCCCGTAGGAGGTGGCGGCCTCGCGGGCGACGCCGCGCAGGGAGAGGCAGTACCCGCGGTCGGGGGTGACGGCGATGTCGAGGACCTCGTCGTACAGCTCCAGGAGCACGGTGGCGTCGGCGCCGATCTCGGTCTCGGGCGGCAGGACGATGATGCCGTCGCTGCCGTCGTCGCCCATGCCCAGCTCGTCGCCGGAGCAGATCATGCCGCGGGACATCCGGCCGTACGTCTTGCGCTCGGCGATCTGGAAGTCGCCGGGCAGCACCGCGCCGGGCAGGGCCACGACGACCTTGTCGCCGACGGCGAAGTTCCGGGCGCCGCAGATGATCTCCTGCGGGTGGTCGGGGCCTCCTCCGGCCCGGCCCACGTCCACCAGGCAGTGCCGGATGGGCTTCTTGAACTCGGTCAGCTCCTCGATGGCGCGGACCTGTCCGACCACCAGCGGGCCCTTGAGCCCGGCGCCCAGTTCCTCGACGGCCTCGACCTCGAGGCCGGCGGCGACGAGCCTGGTCTGTACGTCACGGCCGGTCTCCGTCGCCGGCAGGTCGACGTACTCCCGCAGCCATGAAAGCGGGACCCGCATCAGATCTCCATCCCGAACGGCCGGGTGAACCGGACGTCGCCCTCGACCATGTCTCGCATGTCCTCGACGTTGTGGCGGAACATCAGCATCCGTTCGATGCCGAACCCGAAGGCGAATCCGCTGTACTTGTTGGGGTCCACCCCGCAGGCGACCAGCACCTTGGGGTTGACCATGCCGCAGCCGCCCAGCTCGATCCAGCCCTCGCTGGAGCAGGTGCGGCAGGGCCGGTCCGGATTGCCGACGGACGCGCCGCGGCAGACGTAGCAGACCATGTCCATCTCGGCGGACGGCTCGGTGAAGGGGAAGAAGTTCGGCCGCAGCCGGGTCGTCACGCCTTCGCCGAAGAGGGCCTGCACCATGTGGTCCAGGGTGCCCTTGAGGTCGGCCATGGTCAGGCCCTCGTCCACGGCGAGCAGCTCGACCTGGTGGAAGACGGGGGTGTGGGTGGCGTCCAGCTCGTCGGTGCGGTACACGCGGCCGGGGCAGATGACGTACACCGGCGGCTCGCGGTCCAGCAGCGAGCGGATCTGCACCGGGGAGGTGTGGGTGCGCAGGACGACCCCGGAGTCCGCGGCGCCATCGGGGCCGGCCACGAAGAAGGTGTCGGCCTCGCCGCGCGCGGGGTGGTCGGGGCCGATGTTCAGCGCGTCGAAGTTGAACCACTCGGCCTCGGCCTCGGGGCCTTCGGCGACCTCGTAGCCCATGGCGACGAAGACGTCCTCGATGCGCTCCGAGAGGGTGGTGAGCGGGTGGCGGGCGCCCGCCGGGACCCGGTCGTACGGCAGGGTGACGTCCACCGCCTCCTCGACCAGCACCCGGGCGTCGCGCTCGGCCTCCAGCTCGGTCTGGCGGGCGGCGAGCGCCTTGCTGACCGCGCCGCGGGCCTGGCCCACGCGCTTTCCGGCCTCGGCCTTCGCCTGCGGCGGCAGCGCGCCGATCTCACGGTTGGCGAGCGCCAGCGGCGAGGTTCCGCCGGTGTGCGCGACCTTCTCGTGGGCGAGCGCGTCGAGGTCGCCCGCGGCGGCGAAGGCGGCGAGCGCCTCGTCCCGCATGCGCTCGATCTCTTCCGGTTTCAGTGCCTCGACCTCGACAGGGTCGTACGACTTGTTCGGTGCCGACATCTCTTCCCGTGCTTCCGATTGGCTGATGCTGCGCTGAATGCTGCGTGTACCGGGGGACACCCCCGGACCTTGGTGCCCGGCTCGACGTCCGCGGGCACGAAGGTGCCAAGGGCCGAGTCTAAAGGGCGTGCGGGGTACACCGGTCCGTGGGACGGTCCCCGCGCACCCCGCCGGGGCGGTGTCACGGCGGGTGCGGGAAGCCCGTGGGGGGCTCAGGCCAGATAGGCCGGGGCGCCCACGGGCAGGATAAATCGGAACTCGGCGCCGCCCCCGGGGCCGCGGCCGACGGTGATGGCGCCGCCGTGGGCCTCGACGATGCCCTTGACGATGTAGAGGCCCAGGCCGGTGCCGCCGCGCTTGCTCCCGCGCCAGAAGCGGGTGAAGACGCGGCTCATCGACTCCTCGGGAATGCCGGGGCCCTCGTCGCTCACGGTGACGGCCGTGCCTCTCTCGTCGTCCTTCGCCGCTGCCGGCGCCACCTCGATGGTGACGGTTCCCGCGCCGTGGCGCACCGCGTTTTCCAGCAGGTTGCCGAGGACCTGGTCGATTTTGTCGGGATCGGCCCACAGGGCGGGCAGCTCGCGGCGGACGCGGACGAAGAAGCGGTCGGGGCTCTGGCCCGCGGCCATGTGGGCCTGGACGTGGCGGCCGACGGCGGCGGCGATGTCGACGGGCTGGCGGCGCACCTCCAGCCGTCCGGAGTCGATACGGGAGATGTCGAGCAGCTCGGCGATGAGCCGGGTGACGCGGTTGGCGTCGGCGTCGACGGTCTCCAGCATCAGCCGCTTCTGGTCGTCGGTGAACCGTTCCCACTTGGCGAGCAGGGTGGCGGTGAAGCCCTTGACGGAGGTGAGCGGGGAGCGCAGCTCGTGGGCGACGGTGGCGATCAGCTCGGCGTGGCTGCGCTCGTTGCGGCGGCGGGCCTCGGTGCCGCGGAGGCTGATGACGAGCCGGCGTATCGGGCCGGTGGGGCGCTCGCGCACATAGCGCGCGGAGACGAGGACCTCGCGGCCGCCGGGCAGCAGGAGATTGCGCTCGGGCTGGCCCACCCGGGTGGAGAGGCCGCCGTAGGGGTCGGTCAGGGTCCACCAGCGGCGGCCCTTCAGGTCTTCCAGGGGCAGCGCCCGCTCCAGGGGCAGTCCGAGGGCCTCGTCGCGGTCGACGGCGGTGATCCGGGCGGCGGCGGCGTTGAAGCAGACGATCCGGCCCCGCTCGTCGGCGACGACGAGTCCGTCGGGGAGGTCGTCGGGATCGACCCCGAGCGCGCCGGGATCGCCGACCGGGCACAGCAGTACGTGTGTCGTCTCCATGGACCTGCTCGTCCCGACTGCCATCCCCGTAATCCCCACCTCTCGGCCGGCGCTCAGTGGGCCCCCGAGCCCGTCACCCTACTAGCTGAATGTGACAGTGCGGAGCCCCTGAGCGAGTGCGCTCCCCCAGTGAGCCCCGCCGCTCGCCGAGGGCCCGCGTCGCTTCAGCGCGCGCCCCCGGCGCGCTGGGCGCGCGCTGAGGCATAGAGGCATACGGCCGCGGCGGTCGCCAGGTTCAGACTTTCGGCCTTTCCGTGGATCGGCACCCGGACGACGGCGTCGGCGAGGGCCCGGGTCTCCTCGGGCAGTCCCCAGGCCTCGTTGCCGAAGATCCAGGCGGTGGGACCGCCCATGGCGCCCGCGTCCAGTTCGTCGTCGAGGTCGTCCTCGCCCGCGCCGTCGGCGGCGACGACGCGGACGCCCGCGTCCTTGAGGGCGCGTACGGCCAGCTCGACGGGTACGCCGACGGCGACCGGCAGATGGAAGTGGGAGCCGACGGAGGCGCGGACGGCCTTGGGGTTGTAGAGGTCGACGGAGGCGTCGGTGAGCACCACGGCGTCGGCCCCGGCCGCGTCGGCGCACCTGAGGACGGTGCCGGCGTTCCCGGGGTCGCGCACGTTGGCGAGGACGGCGACGAGTTTCGGCCGTGCCGCCACGACGGCCTCGAAGGGCGAGTCCAGGAAGCGGCAGACGCCGACGAGGCCCTGGGGGGTGACGGTGGTCGAGATGTCGGCGATCACCGTCTCGTCGGCGAGATGGATCTGCGCCCCGGCGTCGCGCGCCGCGCCGATGATGTCCGCGTACCGCTCGGCGGCCTCCAGAGTGGTGAACAGCTCCACCAGGGTCGCCTCGCCTCCGGTCCGGTGCCGGGCGGCCTCCCGTACGGCCTGGGGCCCTTCGGCGAGGAACAGCCGCTCCTTGCCGCGGAAGTTCCGCTTCGCGAGCCGGCGGGCCGCGGCGACACGGGAGGAGCGCGGGGAGATCAACTCGGGGGCGGCCATGAACTCACTTTCGCTGCACGGGGTTCTTCGGGGGCTCGGCCGGGACGAGGTCACCGGACCGGCAGACGCACGCGGACCCGCAGGCCAGGGGCCTGCGGGTCCGGAAAGCACACATCTGGGCGCGAGGCTCAGGCGGCGGCCTTCGGCGCGTTGACGTCGGCCGGCAGAGCCTTCTGCGCGACCTCGACCAGCGCGGCGAACGCGTTGGCGTCGTTGACGGCCAGCTCGGCCAGGATCTTGCGGTCCACCTCGATGTTGGCGGCCTTCAGACCCTGGATGAGGCGGTTGTACGTCATGCCGTTCTCGCGGGCAGCGGCGTTGATGCGCTGGATCCACAGCTGACGGAAGTCGCCCTTGCGCTTCTTGCGGTCGTTGTAGTTGTAGACCAGGGAGTGGGTGACCTGCTCCTTGGCCTTGCGGTACAGACGCGAACGCTGACCGCGGTAGCCCTTGGCGGCTTCGAGGATCGCCCGGCGCTTCTTGTGGGCGTTGACTGCCCGCTTGACGCGTGCCACTTGTTAACTCCTTGTAGCGGGGCCGCGGTGATACCCACACGGCCCGAATTCGATGAGGTCCCGGTCCCGACGTCGTTCCGCCCCCGTCCCCGTCACCGGGGGCGAAGACAGAGCGGACGTCACTTGCCGAGAAGCTTCTTGATCTTCTTGGCGTCGCCCGGAGCCATCTCCGCGTTGCCCGAGAGGCGACGCGTCAGCGTGGACGGCTTGTGCTCGAGCAGGTGGCGCTTGCCGGCGCGCTCACGGAGCACCTTGCCGGAGCCGGTGATCTTGAAGCGCTTCTTGGAACCGCTGTGCGTCTTGTTCTTCGGCATAGCGCCGTTATCTCCTCGTCAGTGGCGCTCCCCCGGCACACGGGGTACCGGCATGCGTGCGGGAGCGTCAGATCTTGGTTGTGGATCCGGGCGGGACCGGGGGCGCCTCGCGGCAGCCCCTCGGGTCACCCCTCGGAAGGCGTCTCCGCCGCGGGCGCGTCGGCCTGGGCCTTCGCGACCTCACGGTCGGCCTTGCGGGCGGCCTGGGCCTCGCGTGCCTCGGCCATGGCCTCGGTCTTCTTCTTGTGCGGGCCGAGGACCATGATCATGTTCCGGCCGTCCTGCTTCGGGTTCGACTCGATGAACCCGAGGTCCTCGACGTCGGAAGCGAGACGCTGGAGCAGGCGGTAGCCGAGCTCGGGCCGGGACTGCTCACGACCGCGGAACATGATCGTGATCTTGACCTTGTCACCCTGCTTGAGGAACCGGACGACGTGACCCTTTTTGGTGTCGTAGTCGTGCGGGTCGATCTTCGGGCGGAGCTTCATCTCCTTGATGACCGTGTGCGCCTGGTTCTTGCGCGCCTCACGGGCCTTCATGGCCGACTCGTACTTGAACTTCCCGTAGTCCATGAGCTTGCACACGGGCGGCCTCGCGGTCGCCGCGACCTCGACCAGATCGAGGTCGTACTCCTGAGCGAGCTCGAGGGCCTTGGCAAGCGGGACGATCCCGACCTGCTCGCCGCTGGGACCGACAAGCCGCACTTCCGGAACGCGAATCCGGTCGTTGATGCGGGGCTCGGCGCTGATGGATCCTCCTCGGTAGCACTGCGCGGCCGACTGGCAGACAGCCGCGCAACGTCTGTTTGGTAAGACCAACCGCGCCGGAACATGAAAAATGCCCCGGACGGGACACAGGCGGGAGCTCCAAAACCGGAGCACCGCCGCGGCCAGCCGCAGGGCGCACATCGGGCGATTTCCATCGTCCGTACGGAACGATGGGCATCACCTGACCGGTGACCCGCCGTCCCGGAGGACGGTCAGGTGGGAGATCGGAGCCTCCACTTGTGGGCCGGACACAGATATGTCCAGCCGGTCGTCACACAAGGTTAGCAGTTCCGCGCCCCGGCCGCTAACCGGTGGCCCCGGCCGGGTCGCCGGCGGCGGGGCATATCGTGTGCGTCATGAGCGACACCTCCCCTTCCGCCGGCACGGCCGGCCCGACCGACACGACCGGCGCCCCCGGATCGCCCGACTTCGACTCGATGGCCCGCGACATCGCGGAGGTGCCCGCCGTCGAGGTGATCGTCACCGTCGCGGTGAATCTGATGAGCGCCGCCGCGGTCAAGCTCGGTCTGACCGAGGAGGGCGACGAGCACAAGGACCTGGACGAGGCGCGGAAGCTGGTGCACGCGCTGGCGGGTCTGCTGGACGCGAGCACCACCGAGATCAGCTCCTTCCACGCCGCGCCGCTGCGCGACGGGCTGAAGTCGCTCCAGCTGGCCTTCCGCGAGGCGTCGCTGGTGCCGGACGAGACGGGCAAGGGCCCGGGCGAGAAGTACACCGGCCCGGTCTACGGCTGACGGCTGACGGCCGTCCGCCTACCGTACGAAGAGGGGCTCGCCCGGAGGGGTGGCCTCGGCCGGCAGCAGTGCCAGGTCGAGGCCCCGCACCAGGCGGGCCCTCAGTACGTCGTGGCCCGCCAGGGCCTCGGCGAGCCGGCGGACGGCCGGTCCCGGGTCCGTGCCGGCGGCGAGCACCAGGGCGAGCGTGCCGTCCGCGCTGCCCGGCCCCAGATGGGCGCGGACCACGGCGGACTCGGCGGCGACCACGTCCCGTACCGCTCCGGTGACGGCGGGGTCGCCCAGCGGGTCCGTCCGGGTGCGGCCCTCGGCGAGGGCGAGCAGCGCGGGGCCGCTGAGCTGGTACGTCACGGGCCCGGCGAGATCCAGTACGAGGGTGTCGGCCCGCTCGTGGGCGGCGGCCCGGAGGGCCTGGTGGAGGGGGACGGCGACCGGGCGGGCCGCGGGGTCCCAGCGGGCGAGGGAGTCGATCGAGGTGAAGGCGGGCAGGGCCCGGCGGTCGCCCGCGGTGAGGGTGGGCACGGCCATGTCGCTGGTCTTCTCCCGGCGGAGCCCGTTCTCGTCGGTCTCCACCTCGCCGAGGACGGCGACCACGGGGACCAGCAGCCGGGCTCCGAGGAGCGCTTCGAGCACCGGCCCCTCGGCGGCGCGGTCGCGGGACCAGGCCGCGAGGGCCGCGGCGAGCCGCGGGTCGGCGGTGCCGTCGTCGTCGGAGAAACCGGGGTCGGGAATGTTCTTGAGCGCCACGCGACGAGCGTAGTTCGTCGCGTGGCGGGCCCGGCGCGCGGGGCGGGCGGCCGGGGGGCGTGGGGCTGGGCCCGGGCCTGGTCGGCGCGGGGCTTCGGGGGCCGCCCGGGGCGCGGGGGCGGGGCTCAGGAGCGCGCGGTCCCCCGCGTACCCCTCCAGAGCACCATCGCGCCGGCCAGCACCAGCGCGCCGGCGCCGCCCGCCACCGGGGCGAGCCAGTCCGCGGGCTCCTCGGCGGCCTCCACCCGCTGGGGTCCGGGGCCGAAGTACTGCCGGCCGTACCCCGCCGTCGCCGCCTTCGGGTCGGCGGGCCGCAGCTCCGACGCCGCCTTGATCGCGGCGGCCGGGTCGACCATTCCGTACCCCTTGGCGTCGTCGCGGCCGTTCGCGGGGCTGTTCCGGGCGGTGTCCGTGAGGAGCTTCTTGATCTGGGCCGGGGTCAGCTCCGGGTGCGCGGAGCGTACGAGGGCGACCGCGCCGGAGACGAAGGCGGCGGCCGCGCTGGTGCCCCAGCCCTGGTAGTACTTGCGGTCCGGGTCCGGGATGACCACGTCGACGCCGGGCGCGTTGACGGTGGCGTACCAGCGCTGGGTGGAGAAGGCGGCGTGGGTGCCGAAGCGGTCGACGGCGGTCACGGCGATCACTCCGGGGTAGGCGGCGGGGTAGGAGACCCGGTCGCCCTTCTCCCCCCCGTTGCCCGCCGAGGCGACGACCACGGAGCCCTTGGCGAGCGCGTACTGCACGGCGGCGTCCTCGCCGGCCTCCGCGTGGGCGGACTCGCTGTCGTCGCCGAGGGAGAGGTTGATGATGTCCGCGCCCTGGTCGGCGGCCCAGCGGATGCCCTCGGCGAGGGCGGTGCCCCGCGAGTTGCGGGCCTTGTCCCGGGCCGCGTCGCCGCTTTCGAGGATGACGCGGACGGGCAGGATCTTGGCCCCGGGCGCGATGCCCATGACCCCGTCCTCGCCGCCCGGGCCGTGGCCGTGGGCGGCGATGATGCCCGCCATGGCGGTGCCGTGGCGGGCCCAGGCCCGGTCGCCCCGGGTCGCGCCGAAGCCGATGAGGTCCTTGCCGGGCAGCACATTGCCCATCAGATCGGCGTGCTGGTCGTCCACGCCCGTGTCGAGCACGGCGACGGTGACGCCCTCGCCCTTGGTGGTGCGCCACGCCTCCTCGGTGTTGAGGGCGTCGAGCCCCCACTGCTGCGGCCTTATCCCGTCCGCGTGCGCCGGGAACGCGGGCAGCAGGGCGAAGGCGGTGGCCGCGAGGGTGGCGGCGATACGGACGCGGCCGCGTGCTCTGGTCATGTCCCGGGCTCCATCGCCGTGCTGAGACTTCTGCGCAGTCCCCGTTCGACGCCGTCGGCGATCCCCTCGGCCTCATGGCCGAGGCCCGACTGCGCGGGGGCGGAGGTGGCCCCCTTGGCCTGGGCCTCGGCGGCGGGCCTGGGGTCGGCGACGGCCCGGCCGTCGGCGAAGCCGGAGACGGAGAAGACGACGACCGGCGCGTCGGTGAGGACGCTGACGCGCCAGCTGGCGCGCTGGCGGTCGCCGAAGCGGGCGGCGACGGTGCCGGGGCCCCGGAGGGCGCGCGGCATCAGATCGCGGCGCTTGTCGAGGCCCTCGGCCCGGAAGCGGGTGTCGAGCGCCCGCATGGCCTGGGCGTCGCCCTTGGTGAAGACCAGTCCGACGGTGGTGACATGGCTGGAGGTGGCGTCGGTGTAGGTGGCGCGCAGCACCCGGGCGCAGCCGACCGGCTCCAGCGCCCGGGTGAGGAGCGGGTCGAGGCTGGTGGCGCAGTCGCCGTCGGGCGCGACGACGATCCGGGTCCAGACCCGGTCGGCCCCGCCGGGGCCCGCTCCCTCGCCGTCGAGGGTGCGGGGGAAGAACGTGTCGACGGGGAGGCTGTGCCAGAGGGTGCGGCCCTCGGAGTACGCGGTGTGGGCGGCGGCGTCGGCGCTGGAGTCCCCGGTCAGCCAGCTCCCGGTGGCCGCGCCGCCGATGAGCCCGAGGCCGAGCACCGCGCAGGTGAGGGCGGCGGCGGTGCGTATGGGGTGGCGGGCGCGGACGGGGCGCAGCCGGGCGGTGGTCTCGGCGGGGTGCTCGGGCGGCGGCCAGGCGTCGGCGGGGCGGGGGCCGGGGAGTTCGCCGACGGGGCGCAGCCGCGCGGTGATGTCGATGGGCGTCTCGTACGCCGCCGGCCGCCGGGGCGGCCGCTCCCCCGCGTCGGTCCCCTGCCGGGGCACGGGGCCCGGCGGGGGCACGGCGGGACGGGCGGGCACGCCCGGGGTCGGGCCCGGGCCCTGACGGGGCGGCGCGGGGCGGCCGGGTGCGCCGGGGAGGTCCTGGCCGCTCCGAGCGCCGGGGTGGTCCCGCCGGACGGGTGTCGCGGGCCGGCCCGCGAGCGGCGACGACGGCGCGCCCTCGCGGGGCGCTTCGCCGGGCCGGCGGGAGTCCGCTTCGGTACGGGCGCGGGCGTCCGCGCGCGCCGGGCCGCCGGCGGGCGCGGGCGGGACCCGGTCCGGCGCGGTCGTTCGCGGGGGCCGCCCGGCCGGGGCCTCGGCGGGCGCGGCCGGTGCGCCCGGGCCCTGGCGGGGCGGCGCGGGGCGGCCGGGTGCGGTGCCGGGAAGATCGCGCCGATACCGCTCACCGGCCCGCTCCGGCGCGCCCTCGCCCTGCGCGGGCCGCGCGACACGACCGGGCGCGGAGCCGGGGCGGGGCGGGGGTACGGGGGCGTTCCCGGCCGGACGGGCCGGCGCGGCCGAGTCCCGGACGGGCCGGCCGGCGGAGTCGGGGCGGGGCGGGGCGGCCGAGTCCGGCGCGGGTCGCGCGGCGCTGTCGGAGCGGGCCGGGGGCAAGAGGGGACTCCCCGCCGGGCGGGGCGGGGCGGCGGCGGTCGGGGTGTCCGGGCCCTGCGCGGGCTTCGCGGCGCGGTCGGACGCGGCGCCCGGGCCGGCCGAGGGCTCGGCCGGGCGGGCGGGGGCGGCCGGAGGGCCGGAGGGCCCCGCGCCGCCCGCGTCCCGCGCGGGACGCGCCGTACGGCCGGGCGCGGTATCGGGGCGCGGCGACGGGACGGCGGGGTCTCCCGGCGGCCGCGACGGCGGCACGGCGGGACTTCCCGAAGGGCGGACGGACTCCGAGGCGCGGATGGGACCCGAGGCAGGGACGGGGTCCGAGGCGCGGACGGGACCCGAGGCGCGGACGGACTCCGAGGCAGGGACGGGACCCGAGGCGCAGACGGGGTCCGAGGCGCGGACGGGGTCCTGGGAGAGGCGGGGGCGCGGGAGGTCGGCGGGGCGGGCGGCCGGGTTCTGGCGGGGCGGGGCGGGCGGGCGCGGGGGCAGGGGCGGGGCGGGGCGCTCCTCGGCGGCGGCGGAGGGCCCGGGCCAGGCGGCCCTGGGGTCCTGGGCGCGGGGCGCGGGCTCCCGTCGCAGCGACCGGGTGTCGGTGTCCCCGGGGCGGTCGTCCGCGGGGTCCCGGCGCGGGGCGGGCGGGGCCGGGTCGCGCTGTTCGGCGCGTACGAGGTCAGCGAGGCCCGAACGCGGCGGTTCCGTCGGGGGTTTGGGGGGAAGCAGCGCTTCCGAGGCACGGGAGGGAGGTGGCAGAGGTTCGTCGTCGGGGGCCGGGGAGCCTGGGAGGGGAGGGCGTTCTGCCTCCGTGCTCATTCCGCCCCCCGTATCTCGTCCCCGTGAACGGCGGTTCCCCTTTCAGCGGGCACCCCGTCCATCACCGCGTCTGCGTCACTCTACGGGTTGGCGCGCGTCCCACGGGACCGTGACCCCGGCCTCGTGGGGATCTGCCCAAAACGTCCCCCTACCCAGCGGTAATCCGGTCTGGCAGGCTCGGCCCATGACGTCACGCGCCGCCGACCGGGCCCGCTACGACCGGGCCACCGCCCATCTCGACGCGCCGTTCGCGGTGGTCGACCTCGACGCCTTCGACGCCAACGCGGACGATCTGGTGCGCCGGGCGGGCGGCAAACCCGTCCGGGTGGCGAGCAAGTCCGTCCGCTGCCGGGCGCTTCTGGAGCGGGTGCTCGCCCGGGAGGGGTTCTCCGGGGTGATGTCGTTCACGCTCGCCGAGTCGCTGTGGCTGGCGCGGTCGGGGTTCGACGACGTCCTGCTGGCTTATCCCTCCGTGAACAGGGCGGGTTTCGCCGAGTTGGCGGGCGATCCCAAGCTCGCCGCCGCGGTGACCGTGATGATCGACGACCCGGCGCAGCTGGACTTCGCCGACCGGGCGCGGGCGGGCGGCCGGGAGGAGATCCGGGTCTGTCTGGAGCTGGACACCGCGCTGCGGCTGCTGGGCGGCCGGATACGGATCGGGGCGCGCCGCTCCCCGCTGAGCGAGCCGGACCAACTGGCCGCCCTGGCCCGGTCGGTCGCCCGGCGGCCCGGGTTCCGGCTGGTGGGGGTGATGGCGTACGAGGGGCATATCGCGGGCGTCGGGGACTCCTGGGACGGCGCTCCGCTGACCTCGCGCGCCGTACGGCTGATGCAGCGGGTGGCGCGGGCCGATCTCGTCCGGCGGCGGGCGGAGGCGGTGCGCGCGGTGCGGGCGGTCGCCCCCGAGCTGGAGTTCGTCAACGGCGGCGGCACCGGGAGCGTGGCGCAGACGGCGGCCGAGGCGGCGGTGACCGAGGTCGCGGCTGGTTCGGGGCTGTTCATGCCGAGGCTGTTCGATCACTACAGCTCGTTCTCGGGGCGGCCGGCGGCGCTGTTCGCGCAGCCGGTGGTGCGCCGTCCGGGGGTGGGCGCGGTGACGGTGCTCGGCGGCGGCTATCCGGCGTCCGGCCCGGCGGGCCGGGACCGGCTCCCGGTCCCGTATCTCCCCGAGGGGCTGCGGTACGACCCGAGGGAGGGCGCGGGCGAGGTGCAGACCCCGCTGCTGGGGCCGCCCGCCGACGATCTGCTGATCGGGGACCGGGTCTGGTTCCGGCACGCGAAGGCCGGGGAGATGTGCGAGCGCTTCGAGACGCTGTGGCTGATCGAGGGCGACCGGGTGACCGACGGAGCCCCGACCTACCGGGGCGAGGCCCGCGCCTTCCTGTGAGCCGTACGGGCGGGCCCGCCCGGCCCCGGCCTCCTCGGGAGAGCGGGGCGAGCGGCCGCCCGGGGCCGGCCGGACGGGTCCCGGGAGCCTCAGTCGCTGACGTCGATCACCGCCCCGTACAGCCGGTTCACTCTCAGCCGCACCACCACTCGGCGCTCGGCCACCATCTGCTCCAGGAAGCCCTGTTCGTCGGCGGGGCGGGCGGCCTCGGGGAGCAGCGCGAGCAGTTCGCGGCCGACGGCGTCGCCGGGCTCGGCGGCGATCTCGGACAGCTCGGCCTCTCCCTCGGCGACGGCGAAGGACCACACGTCGTCGCCGCGCACATGGAGCGCGGCACGGGGGTCGCGGCGCAGCTGTCTCACTTTGACGCGGTCGGCGGTGGTGGAGAAGCGGACGACGCGGGCGTCGGGGTCCCAGCCGTAGACCATGGTGGTCAGATGGGGGTGGCCGCCCTTTCCGAGGGTGGCGAGGACTCCGAACTGCTGGCCTGCCAGCAGTTCGGAGAGGGTGTCGTCGGAGAGGGCGCGCGGCCCCGGCTTCTGTGTCATACCCCGCTCAACTCCCCTCCCCCGTAACGGTGTTCCCGTGATATCACCGCGGGCCGGGGAGTCCGGCGGTGCTCTACAGGGGGGTGACGTACGCCCCGGAGAGCCCTCCGTCCACCAGGAAGTCGGTGGCGTTGACGAAGGAGGCGTCGTCGCTCGCGAGGAAGGCGACGGCCGCCGCGATCTCCTCGGCGTGGGCGAAGCGGCCGACGGGGATGTGCACGAGGCGGCGCGCGGCGCGCTCGGGGTCCTTGGCGAACAGCTCCCGGAGCAGCGGGGTGTCGACGGGGCCCGGGCAGAGCGCGTTGACGCGGATGCCCTCGCGGGCGAACTGGACGCCGAGTTCGCGGGACATGGCGAGGACGCCGCCCTTGGAGGCGGTGTAGGAGATCTGCGAGGTCGCGGCGCCCATGCGGGCGACGAAGGAGGCCGTGTTGATGATCGAGCCGCGGCCCTGGCGGCGCATATAGGGGAGGGCCGCCTTGCAGCAGAGGTAGACGGAGGTGAGGTTGACGTCCTGGACGCGCTGCCAGGCCTCCAGGCCGGTGGTGAGGATGGAGTCGTCCTCGGGAGGGGAGATTCCGGCGTTGTTGAAGGCGACGTCGACGGAGCCGTAGGCGTCGTACGCCGTCCTGAAGAGCGCTTCGACCTGGTCGGCGTCGGTGACGTCGGTCTGGACGAAGAGTCCGTCGACGGCTTCGGCCGCGGCCTTGCCGGCCGTCTCGTCGATGTCGGCGCAGACGACGTTCGCGCCCTCGGAGGAGAGCCGGTGGGCGGTGGCGAGGCCGATGCCGCTGCCGGCTCCGGTGATGACTGCGGTGCGGCCGACGAGGCGGCGGCAGACGGGTGTCTCGGTCATGGGTGTTCAGGCCTCCGTACTGAAGAACACGTTCTTGGTCTCGGTGAAGGCGGTGAGGGCGTCGGGGCCGAGTTCGCGGCCGAGGCCGGACTGTTTGAAGCCGCCGAACGGCGTCCCGTAGCGGACGCTGCTGTGGGAGTTGACGGAGAGGTTGCCGGCCTGGATCGCGCGGGAGACGCGGACGGCGCGGCCGAGGTCGCGGGTCCAGAGGGAGCCGGAGAGTCCGTAGTCGGTGGCGTTGGCGAGCCGGACGGCGTCGGCCTCGTCCTCGAAGGGGAGGACGACGGCGACCGGTCCGAACACCTCCTCGCGGGCGACGGGGGCATCGGGCGCGACCCCGGTGAGGACGGTCGGGGGGAACCAGAAGCCGGGTCCTTCGGGGGCGGCGCCCCGGATTCCGGTGAGGTCGTCGGGGACATGGCCGCGGACGCGGTCGAGCTGATGTCGGGAGATCAGCGGGCCCATCTGGGTCTTCTCGTCGGCGGGGTCTCCGACGACGACGGCCTCGATCGCGGGGGCGAGCAGCTCCAGGAAGCGGTCGTACACGGTGCGCTGCACCAGGATGCGGCTGCGGGCGCAGCAGTCCTGGCCGCTGTTGTCGAGGAAGGACATGGGGGCGGCGGCGGCCGCGGCGTCGAGATCGGCGTCGGCGAAGATCACATTGGGGCTCTTGCCGCCGAGTTCGAGGGTGGCCGGTTTCATCTGTTCGGCGCAGCGGGCGGCGACGGACCTGCCCACGCGGGTGGAGCCGGTGAAGACGATCTTGGCGACGCCGTGGTGGTCCACCAGGGCCCGTCCGGCGGTGTCGCCCGCGCCGGGGAGCACCTGGAAGAGGTGTTCGGGCAGACCGGCCTCCAGGGCGAGTTCGGCGAGGCGCAGCGCGGTCAGCGGGGTGGTCTCGGCGGGTTTGAGGAGTACGGCGTTCCCGGCCGCGAGTGCGGGGGCGGAGCCCCAGGCGGCGATGGGGAGGGGGAAGTTCCAGGGGGCGATCACGCCGACGACGCCGAGCGGTTCGAGGAGGGTGATGTCGAGGCCGCCCGCGACGGGGATCTGCCGGCCGGTGAGGCGTTCGACCCCGCCGGCGGAGTAGTCCAGCAGATCGCGGACGTTGCCGGCCTCCCAGCGGGCGTTGCCGATGGTGTGTCCGGCCTGGCGGACCTCCAGGCGGGCGAGTTCCTCGATGTGTCCGTCGACGACGACGGCGAAGCGGCGCAGCAGCCGGGCGCGGTCGGCGGGGGCGGCCGCGGCCCAGTGCCGCTGGGCGGCGGCGGCCCGCGCGACGGCGGCGTCGACCTCGGGGGCGGTGGTGGCGGGGACGGTGGCGACGGTCTCGCCGGTGGCGGGGTTGAGGACTCGGTGGTGGGTGGGGTGCACGGTCTTCCTCGCAGTCGTCACGGTCGGGCCGTCGCGGTCGGCGCGGTCGGCGCGGTCGGCGCGGTCGGCGCGGTCATCCCTCGCCCGCCCTCAGAGTCGTTCGAAGGAGCGGCGCAGCTCCCAGTCGGTCACGGCGGCGTCGAAGGCGGTGAGTTCGACGCGCGCCATGTTGCTGTAGTGCGCGACGACCTCGTCGCCGAAGGCGGCCTTGGCGACGGGGCTGTTCTCCCAGAGTTCGGCGGCTTCGCGGAGGGTGGCGGGGACATGGGCGTACTCCCCCGTATAGGCGTTGCCGGTGCACTCGTCGGGCAGTTCCAGTCCCTGTTCGACGCCGTGGAGTCCCGCCGCGACGAGGCCGGCGACGGCGAGGTGGGGGTTGACGTCGCCGCCCGGCAGCCGGTTCTCGAAGCGGGTGGAGCGGCCGTGTCCGACGACGCGCAGGGCGCAGGTGCGGTTGTCGTGGCCCCAGGCGACGGCGGTGGGGGCGAAGGAGCCGGGCTGGAACCGCTTGTAGGAGTTGATGTTGGGCGCGTACAGCAGGGAGAAGTCCCGCAGCGCGGCGAGCTGCCCGGCGAGGAAGCTGCGCATCAGCGGCGACATTCCGCCGGGCCCGTCGTCCGCCATGGCGTTCTCGCCCTGGGCGTCGGTGAGGGAGAGATGGATGTGGCAGGAGTTGCCCTCGTGCTCGTCGTACTTGGCCATGAAGGTGAGCGCGTAGCCCTCCTGGGCGGCGATCTCCTTCGCGCCGGTCTTGTAGACGGTGTGCTGGTCGCAGGTGACGAGGGCTTCGTCGTAGCGGAAGACGATCTCCTGCTGGCCGGGGCTGCACTCGCCCTTGGCGGATTCGACGGTCAGCCCGGCGGCGGCCATCTCCCGGCGGATCCGGCGCAGCAGGGGTTCGACGCGGCCGGTGCCGAGGACGGAGTAGTCGGTGTTGTACTGGTTCACCGGGGTGAGGCCCCGGTAGGCGCGGTCCCAGGCCTCCTCGTAGGTGTCCTTGAAGACGATGAACTCCAGCTCGGTGCCGACCTGGGCGGTGAGGCCGAGGGCGGCGAGCCGGTCCAGCTGGCGGCGGAGGATCTGGCGGGGGGCGGCCGGCACGGGGGATCCGTCGCTCCGGGCGAGGTCCGCGACGAGCAGGGCGGTGCCCTCGTTCCAGGGGACGCGGCGCAGGGTGGCGAGGTCGGGGCGCATGGCGAGGTCGCCGTAGCCCCGGTCCCAGGACGACATCTCGTAACCGTCGACGGTGTTCATCTCCACATCGACGGCGAGGAGGTAGTCACAGCCCTCGGAGCCGTGCTCCAGCACCTCGTCGAGGAAGAACGGCGCGGCGAACCGCTTGCCCTGGAGCCGCCCCTGCATATCGGGGAAGGCGAGCACCACGGTGTCGATCTCACCGCTCGCGACGAGGGCGCGCAGCTCCTCGACGCCGAGCGGGGGTGTGCGGTCTGCCACGGGACGTACGCCTCCTTGGATCAGCCGGAAGCCATAAGGTATTGCCGGAGACCATTGATACGGAAGAGGAAACGTCGGCGTGGCCACCACTGATGACCCGAATCGGCTGGAACCCGTACTGCGTCCGGTGCGCGCGGGCAACGGCTTCGAGGAGGCGCTGGAGCAGATCCTCCAGCTGCTGCGGCTCGGGCTGGTGCCCGCGGGGCGGCGGCTGCCGGCCGAGCGCGAGCTGGCCGAGCGGCTGGGGATCAGCCGGGTCACCCTGCGCGAGGTGCTCAAGGTCCTCGCCGATCAGGGGCTGGTGGAGAGCAGGCGGGGCCGGTACGGCGGCACGTTCGTACGGGACCGGCCCGACGCGGGCGAGGCGGAGCTGCGGCGGCGGCTGGCGGGGGTGGACGTGGAGGACACCCTGCGCTTCCGCGAGGTGCTGGAGGTCGGGGCCGCGGGGCTGTGCGCGGCCCGGCCGCCCGGCGAGGCGGACGCCCGGCGGCTGCGCGCGGCGCTCGCGGCCACCCATGACGCGCCGCTGGCCGAGTACCGCAGGCGGGACACCCTGCTCCATCTGACGCTGGCGGAGCTGGCGGGCTCCCCGAGCCTCACCGCCCAGTACGCGGCCGTCCGCGCGACCCTCAACGACCTGCTGGACTGCATTCCGCTGCTGGTGCGGAATCTGGAGCACTCCCAGCACCAGCACACGGCGCTGGTCGAGGCGGTGCTCGACGCGGATCCGGAGGGCGCGCGCGAGGTGATGCGGGAGCACTGCGAGGGAACGGCGGCGCTGCTGCGCGGCTTTCTGCCCTGACCGATTCCCGGCGGCGCCCGCGCGGGGGCTTGCGCGACCCGGCACCGATCGCAAAGGTGTTCCTACAAACCTTTGAACGCCAGGAGCTTCCATGGCCGAAGGCACCACCGACCGCGTCCTCTCCCCCGCCGACGCCTCGCCCCACGATCCGTATCTCAGCCGGCGCGCCCTGCGCCGGGGCAGCGCGGGGTGGCTGCTGCTCACCGGGCTCGGGGTGGCCTATGTCGTCTCCGGGGACTTCTCGGGATGGAACATCGGCCTCGCGAAGGGCGGTTTCGGCGGGCTGGCGATCGCCACTGTGCTGATGGGCGTGATGTACGCCTGTCTCGTCTTCGCGCTCGCCGAGCTGTCGGCGATCCTGCCCACGGCGGGCGGCGGATACGGCTTCGCCCGCCGGGCGCTCGGCGTCTGGGGCGGATTCCTGACCGGTACGGCGATTCTGATCGAGTACATTCTCGCGCCCGCCGCGATCTCCCTCTTCATCGGCGACTATGTCGAATCCCTCGGGCTCTTCGGTCTGACCTCGGGATGGCCGGTGCTGCTCGCGTGTTTCGCGATCTTCATCGGGATCCATCTCTGGGGCGTCGGCGAGGCGCTGAGGTTCAGTCTGATCGTGACCGCGATCGCCGTCGCCGCGCTGCTGATCTTCGCCGTCGGCGCGTTCACCGAGTTCAGCGCGGACCGGCTCGACGACATCCCGGTGGATCCGGAGGCGTTCGGCGCGAACTCCTGGCTGCCGTTCGGACTGCTGGGGATCTGGGCGGCGTTCCCCTTCGGCATGTGGTTCTTCCTCGGCGTCGAGGGCGTCCCGCTCGCGGCCGAGGAGGCCAAGGACCCGGTGCGCTCGATGCCCCGGGCGCTCGCCCTCTCGCTGGGCGTCCTGGTGCTCCTCGCCGCCCTCACCTTCCTCGCCGCCACCGGCGCACGCGGCTCGGCGGCCCTCCAGGAGGCCGGGAACCCGCTGGTGGTCGCGGTCCAGGACGGGGACCGGGCGACGGCCCTGAGCCGCTTCGTCAACTACGCGGGGCTCGCCGGGCTGGTGGCGTCCTTCTTCTCCCTCATCTACGCGGGCTCCCGCCAGCTCTTCGCCCTCTCCCGGGCCGGCTATCTGCCCCGCTTCCTCTCCCTCACCAGCCGCCGCAGATCGCCCTACCTCGGGCTGCTGGTGCCCGGCGCGATCGGCTTCACCCTGGCCGCGTCCAGCGGCGACGGGGCCCGCATGCTGAACATCGCCGTCTTCGGCGCGACGATCAGCTACGCCCTGATGTCCCTCTCCCACATCGTGCTGCGCCGCCGCGAACCGGAACTCCCCCGGCCCTACCGCACCCCCGGGGGCGTGCTCACCTCGTCCACGGCGTTCGTCCTCGCCCTCTCCGCGCTGGTGGCGACCTTTCTGGTGGACACCGGGGCGGCGCTCATCGCGCTGGGGCTGTACGCCGTCGCACTCGCCTACTTCGCGATCTACAGTCGACGGCATCTGGTGGCCAGGGCTCCGGAGGAGGAGTTCGCGGCGCTCGCGGCGGCCGAGTCGGAACTCAAGCGCACCTGAACGGAGCCATGGTGACCAAGCCGCTCATCGGGGTCACGACCTATCTCAGCCCGGCCGCCTGGGGGCTGTGGAGCATGCCCGCCGCGCTGCTCCCGGCGCGGTATCCCGCCCTCGTACAGCGGGCGGGCGGGCTGGCCGCGATGCTTCCGCCCGACGCCGGACCCGGCTCCGCGCCGGCCGTGGTCGCCCGGATGGACGGGCTGGTCGTCGCGGGCGGGGCGGATGTGGAGCCCGTACGGTACGGGGCCGAGCGCGATCCCCGCACCGGCCCGGCGACCCGGGACCGGGACGCCTGGGAACTGGCCCTGATCCACGCGGCGCTGGCGGCGGGGGTGCCGCTGCTGGGGATCTGCCGGGGGATGCAGCTGCTGAACGTGGCGCTCGGCGGGACGCTGGTCCAGCATCTGGACGGGCACACCGGGGGCGAGGGCGTCTTCACCTCCCACACGGTCAAACCCGTACCGGGCACCCGTTACGCCTCGATCGTCCCCCACGCGGCGGAGGTGCCCTCCTACCACCACCAGGCGGTGGACCGACTGGCCCCGGGGCTGACGGCCTGCGCGTACGCGGAGGACGGGACGGTGGAGGCGGTGGAGACGGAGTCCGGGTGGGCGGTGGGGGTGCAGTGGCATCCGGAGATGGGCGGGGATCTCGCGGTGATGGGTGCGTTGGTGGAGGCGGCGCGAGGGGGGCGCGGGCGCGGGCACGCGAAGGGCGCGGGCCCCTGAGCGGGGCTCGGACTGACGGCGGGCGCTAGGCCGTTTCTTTCGGATCATCTGATCGTTGGTTGATGTGTGTCGTTGACTGACGCGCAGTGGGCGCGTATCGAGCCGCTGCTGCCGGACCGGTCGCCGAGGCGGGGTGGTCGGTGGCGTGATCACCGGGAGGTGATCGGCGCGATCGCGTTCAAGTACCGCACCGGGACGCCGTGGATGGACCTGCCCGAACACTTCGGCTCGTGGAAGGGCGCCCACAACAGGCTGCGCAAGTGGGCTGCCGACGGCACCTGGGAGAAGGTCTTCACCGCCCTGTTGGCCCGGGCCGACGCCGAGGGCGACCTCGACTGGATGGTCGCGGTCGACTCCACGATCGTTCGGGCGCATCAGCACGCCGCCGGGGCCCGTCAAAGGGGGCCCCGGCCGGCGAGCCGGACGACCATGCCCTCGGACGCTCCCGCGGGGGACTGACCACCAAGATCCACCTCGCCGCCGACGGCCGCTGCGGACCGCTCGCTTTCGTCGTCACGCCCGGCCAGGCCGGAGACGCACCCGCATTCGAGCACGTCATGGCACGGATCCGGGTGCCACAGCCCATCGGGCGCCCACGCACGAGACCGGACACGATCCTTGGGGACAAGGCGTACTCGTCCCGCGCCATCCGATCGCACCTGCGCCGTCGCGGGATCCGGGCGGTGATCCCGCAGCCCGCCGACCAGGCCGCCAACCGCAAACGGCTCGGCAGCCGAGGCGGCCGCCCGCCGACGTTCGACCGCCAAGCCTACAAACAGCGGAACACGGTCGAACGGGCCATCAACAAGATCAAGCAATGGCGCGGCCTGGGTGAGGTCGACTCGGGGCGCCCTGCCGATGTCTCCACCAGCGGGTTTCCCCGAGCCGCCTCCCGAACCCGGCGTGCCCGTCTCCGGGCACCGGGCTCTCCACAAATCCCGTTTCGAGATGCTCAGTTCCTCATGCCGCAGTGGGCCACGGGGTCGGGATGAGTGTTCCCCGGTATCGGTATCTGGTCGTGCTCACCTTTGCCGGGTTGAACAGTTCCGCTTCCTCCGTGGCAGGCCACCAGCCACCGCCGTAATAGCGTCGACGGAGCTGCTTCCAAGTGATCCCGGGATGCTTGCGCCGGATCCATCGCGTCACCCTCATCCACGCGTAGTGGCTGAGGTAACAGAAAGCGACATTCGACACTCCGGGACGGAAGTACGCACACCATCCCCGCAACACCAAGTTCAGCCGGTGGAGCAAGGAATCCAGCGACAAGCCGACGTTCTGCCGTCCGGTCAGTTCCTTCACCTTGCCAGTTGCGGAACGCACTGACTTCCGTGCCGGATAGGTGTAGATGTACTGCCGGTCAGTGCCCAGTTTCCGGTGGCGCTGGATGCGCCATCCGAGAAAATCAAGGCCCTCGTCAATGTGCGTGATCTTTGTCTTCTCCACCGACAGGCGAAGGCCCATCGGCTTCAACGCCCCCGCGACCTCGTCGCGTAATTCCTCGGCATGCTCACGACGCCCGAAGACAAGCACGAGGAAATCATCCGCATACCGGACCAGCCGATAGTTGGGCAATCCCCGGCGCCGTCTCCTGCGCCGATCCTCGGAGGTGCTATCTGGCCCTCCAAGCCCCTGGGCGATGTTCTCGTCCAGGACCGAGAGCGCGATGTTCGCCAGCAGCGGCGACAGGATCCCACCCTGCGGGGTCCCGGTGCGTGTGTCCGTGAAGGCTCCGTCCCGGGACAGGATCCCGGACTTCAAGAACGCCTTCACCAAGGACAGCACCCGCTTGTCTCCGATTCGATTCCTCACCCGCTCCATGAGAGCCGGGTGCGAGATCTCATCGAAGCACGCCGTGATGTCGCCCTCCACCACCCACTCGTATCCGTGGCTGGCGAGGTAGCGGGTCTCGGCGATCGCGTCATGAGCCCGGCGATTCGGTCGGAACCCGTAGGAACACGGGAGGAAATCCGCTTCGAACACCGGCTCCAGCACCAGTTTCAAGGACGCCTGGACCACTCGGTCCGCCACGGTCGGTATTCCAAGGCGACGGAGTTTGCCATTCGCCTTGGGAATCATCCGCTCACGCACGGGAACCGGCCGGAAGCTACGGTCTCTGATCTGAACTCGCAGCCTGCCGAGAAACATCTCGACTCCCTGCCCGGCCTCGATGGAGCGGGCGGTCTTCCCGTCCACTCCGGCCGTGCGGGCACCCTTGTTTCCCCGGACACGGTCCCACGCCACCAACAGGAAGGCGGGATCGGCCACGAGGTTGAACAGATCGTCGAACCTGCGATGAGAATCATCAGCAGCCCAACGGTGCAGCTTGGTCTGGATCTCCAGTACCCGGCGTTCGGCCTTCATCAAGGCCCATTCCAGCTCGTCGGAATTCACCGGCGACCACCTCCTGGCATTCCAGCATCCTTACTGCCGACTTGCTGGCCCCCTTCCCCATGTGGCCGGCTTTCCCGGCCTCGGAGTACTACGGAGCCTCCGTCCTGCCCGACGGCCATCAGCCGGCGATGGGCCTGCCCTCCACCGGACTGGAGATCCGGCATCGGGCGACCGCGGGCAGTTCCCACGTTCACCACGGAATCGATTGACGGGTGAGGTGCCCAGCTCTACCCCGGCAGCATCGCCACGCTTACGCCGCAGGCTTTCGGCGTGGCCTCCCCACCGGTAGGTAGATCCGGCTTCGGAGTCGGCCGCCGACCATCGGCAACCGTGCACTGCATCCGGCCCGCATCCGCCAGGTTGGAGCCGGTGTCGTAATTACGGGGCGTCAAGCACTGATTCCTCGCGTGCACCTTCCCGTCTCACTAGCCGGACCCGGACCGTCTGGCAGTGCCAGCCCGTCCCGACGTTGTCGGGGCTGCTTACCGCCCGGCTCGGCATCCCCCGAGCCGAACTGCCCCCCAATTTCAACCAGGTTGCTGCGACAACCCGGCGGTGAAGGTCTCTCACCTCACTCGATTCCATAGCGCCTCGTGGCGCACCCACCCGCTACGACAAGACCGCCACCATCTACCTCGCCGCCATCCACATCTGGTCGGCGAGGTGATCCGAGACCTCAACCTTCCGCACGGCGCCGGTAGGTGTTGATCAATACGCCGGACGGTGTCGGCCGCGTGGCGGTAAGCGTCAGGCGGCGAGGGCTCTTGCCGTCGGCGAAGAGCTGCTTCCCGCTACCCAGGACGAGAGGAAAGACCAGCAGCCGGTACTCGTCAACGAGGTCGTACTCGATCAGAGCCCCGAGCAGCCCCCCGCTGCCCAGCACCACCGTCTCGCTCTCGGACGCGGCCTTGATACGGCCGACCTCCGCCGCCAGATCCGCGCCGAGCACAGTGCTGTTCGCCCAGCCTGGATCCCTGAGCGTGCGGGAGACCACGTACTTGGGCATCGCGTTCATCGCGGCCACCGCAGGGTCGTTCATGTCGGCGTACGGCCACGTGGCGGCGAAGATCTCGTACGTCCTGCGGCCCAGGAGCAGGGCCCCGGCACCAGCCGTGGCCTCGCTCATGAACCGCTCCACCACTTCGTCGACATAAGGCAGCACCCAGCCGCCCTGATCGAACCCACCCTCCCGGTCCTCGTCGGCCGAGAGAACCGACTGCACGACACCGTCCAACGAGACGAAGTTGACCACGACCAGCTCACCCATGCGCTGCTCCCATCCGTGTGCTTGCACCATCGAGATCGACTCCACGCAGGAGCAGGACTCATCGGTCACGGCGGCACCCGCATCTTGGGCAAGGCGTTGATCCCGAAGAAACGGCCTAGTCGGGGTTGTGGGTGGAGGTGAGGGAGAGGAGGTCGCGGGCCGGACCGGTGGGGAGTTGGGAGCGGCGCCAGACGGCGCGGAGGGCGCGGTGGAGGGGGATGCCGTGGAGGCGGACCTCGCTGAGGCGGCGGGCGGCGAGTTCTTCGGTGACGGCGAGTTCGCTGAGGACGGCGGGCCCCGCGCCGCTCATCACCGCGGCCTTGACCGCCGTCGTCGAGGCCAGCTCCAGAAGAGGTTCGGCGGGCCCCCCGCACCCCGCCAGCGCCGCGTCCAGCACCTGGCGGGTCCCCGATCCCCGCTCCCGGAGGATGAGGGGCGCCCCGGCCAGCTCGGCCGCCGTCAGCGGCGATCCCCGCCGCGCCCAGGGGTGCCCGGGCGCGGCGACGACCACCAGCCGGTCGTGCCCGATGACGGCCCCGTCCAGCCCCTCGGGGACGGCGAGCCCTTCGACGAAGCCGAGGTCCGCCTCGCCGGAGAGCAGCCGCTCCGCGACCGCGGCGGAGTTCCCGGCGTGCAGCGAGACCGCGGTGCCGGGCCGGGCGGCGCTCAGCGCGACGAGCCAGCCGGGGAGCAGATACTCGGCGATGGTCATGGACGCGGCGACCCGCAGCCGTGAGTCGCGCCGCCCCCGGAGCGCCTGTGTCCCCGCGTCGAACGCCTCGGCCGCCTCCACGACCCGCCTCGCCCATTCGGTGACGAGCGCCCCGGCCTCGGTGAGCCGGGAGCCGCGCGGCGAGCGGTCGAGGAGGGCGACGCCGAGCTGGCGTTCCATGGAGCGGATCCGTCCGCTGGCGGCGGGCTGGCTGATGCCCAGCTCGCGGGCGGCCCGGCCGAGGCTGCCGTGACGGGCGACGGCGAGCAGCAGCTCCAGGGCTCCCAGCTCGGGCACCCGGTGCCCGAGCGGCACCCTTCCCGTACCCGTCGCCTCGCGATGCTCGCTCATAAGCGCAGCCTATGACCCCATAGCCCGGGGGCTCCTGGCGCGGTGACGGCGCGGGAGCCGAGAGTGGGGGCATGAGCACCGTCGTACGCACCGGCCCAGGCCGCCCCCGGGCGGATTCCGTACGAAGTCCGGCGCTGCGCCATCTGGCTCCGAACTGGTACTCGACCGTCATGGGCACCGCCGTGGTGGCTACGGCGGGCGCGGCCCTGCCCGTCCCGGGCGCGGGTCCGGCCCTGGCGGCGGTATGGGCGGCGGCCGCGGTTCTGCTGGTGCTGGTGGCGGCGGCTCGCGCGGCGCACTGGCTGCGCCATCGCGATCAGGCGCGGGCGCATCTGCTGGATCCGGCGGTGGCCCCGTTCTACGGCTGTCTGCCGATGGCGCTGCTGGCGGTGGGCACGGCGGGGCTCGGCGCGGGCCGGGAGCTGATCGGGGAGCCGGCGGCGGTGGCGCTGGCGTTCGCGCTCTTCACGGCGGGCACGGCGGGCGCGGTCACGGTGGCGGTGGGCGTGCCGTATCTGATGGTCGTACGCCATCGGATCGCGCCGGGTTCGGCGTCGCCGGTGTGGCTGCTGCCGGTGGTCGCGCCGATGGTGGCGGCGGCGTCGGGGCCGCCGCTGGCGCCGTATCT
Organism: Streptomyces sp. NPDC014894; assembly: GCF_043080985.1. Classification (NCBI taxonomy): domain Bacteria; kingdom Bacillati; phylum Actinomycetota; class Actinomycetes; order Kitasatosporales; family Streptomycetaceae; genus Streptomyces; species Streptomyces sp. NPDC014894. The sequence goes on along the minus strand of NZ_JBIBWD010000001.1, from coordinate 728,342 downwards.
GCCGGCGGGGCCGGGCCGGGAGGCGTTGCTGCTGCTGTGCGGGGCGCTGTTCGGCATGAGTCTGCTGGCGACGCTGCTGATGCTGCCGCTGTTCTTCGCCCGGCTGGTGCATGAGGGCCCGCTGCCGCTCGCGACGACTCCGGCGCTGTTTCTGGTGCTGGGCCCGCTGGGCCAGTCGACGACGGCGCTGAGCAACGCGGCGGCGGTCTCGTCGGACGCTCCGTACGGTTCGGCGCTGACGGTCCTGTCGGTGGGTTACGGGGTGCCGGTGATGGGGTTCGCCCTGCTGTGGCTGGCGCTGGCGGGCGCGATGACGGTGCGGGCGCTGCGGCTCGGCATGCCGTTCTCGCTGGGGTGGTGGGCGTTCACGTTCCCGGTGGGCACCTGTGTGACGGGGCTGGCGGGCCTGGCGGACCGTACGGGGCTGGCGGCCTTCTCCGTGCCGGCGGCGGCGCTGTACGGGCTGCTGGTCACGGCGTGGGCGGTGGCGGGGTGGCGGACGGTGCGGGGGGCGGCCGGCGGAGCGCTGTTCGCAGCGCCGCGCCGATGACGTCGGGGGCCCGGCCGAGGGAGGGCCCGTACCAGGTGAGATGCCGGCCGCTGAGCAGCGCCGGGGGCAGGCCGGGGAAGGCCTCGGGCCCGTCGTCCGCGGTGAAGCGGTAGGGCTCGTCGGGGAGGATCACGAGTCGCGCGCCGCGGGAGCGGAGTTCGCCGAGGGGGATGCGGGGGTAGCGCTCGGGGTGGTCCGCGTAGAGGTTGCGGACGCCGAGCCGGGCGAGCAGGTCCCCGGCGAAGGTGTCGCGGCCGAGGACCATCCAGGGCCGCCGCCAGATCGGTACGACGGCGGCGGGCGCGGTTTCGAGGGGCCGGACGGCGTCCCAGGCCCGCCGGGCGTCGTCCAGCCAGCGCGGTCGGGCGAGACCGCAGCCGTCGACGAGCACGCGTTCGAGTTCGCGGAAGGCCTGGTCCAGGTCGCGCACCTCGGTGACGAGGACGTTCGCTCCGGCGGCGCGCAGGGCGGCGAGGTCGGGCTCCCGGTTCTCCTCCTCGTTGGCGATCACCAGATCGGGGCGGAGGGCGAGGACGGCGGGGATGTCGGGGTTCTTGGTGCCTTTGACGCGTACGACGTCGAGAGAGGCCGGGCGGTCGCACCAGTCGGTGGCTCCGACGAGCAGCCCGGGGGCGCTGACGGCGACGGCCTCGGTGAGGGAGGGCACGAGCGAGACGACCCGCACGGCGCTAACTTCCGGCCGGGGTCTCGATGTGGTCGGCGACGGTGACGACGATGACGCGGGTCTCGGGGACGGTGGCGCGCCACCGGTGCCGTACGCCGCCGGAGAGGAACAGGGTGTCACCGCGGCCGAGGCGGTGGGCGCGGCCTTCGGCCTCGACCTCGACCGCGCCGTCGGCGACGTACATCATCTCGTCGTTGCGGTGCTGGAACTCGCCCTCGGTGTCGTACTCGCCGGTGAATTCGAGGGCTTCGAGCTGGTGGCGGCCCCGGACGAGCCGCCGGGTGCGCCGCGCGTACGGCTGGTCGCGGTCCGTGTCCGTGTCCGTGCGGGACGGCCGGCCGGTGCCGGAGCCGGGATCGGTCTCGGTGTCGGCGGGGGCGCGGACGACGGCGATGGTGCGGGCGGCGTCGGAGGCTTCGACGAGCCGTCCGACGGTGGTCTCCAGGGCGTCGGCGACCCGCTGGAGGGACCGGGTGCTGGGGCGGGCCCGCTCGTTCTCCACCTGGCTGAGGAAGGGCACGGAGAGGCCGCTGCGCTCGGCGACGGCCGCGAGCGTCAGATCGAGCGCGCGGCGGCGTCTGCGCACGGCGGCGCCCACCCGGAGACGCTCGGTCTCCTTCGGGTCCTTGCCGTCCTTCTCGTCCATCAGCCGGGCTCCCCTTCCTGGTCCTGTCTCACCATACGCAGCTTCCGGGTCCGGCCGCGCGCATACGGCCGACCGGTCCCGGGGCCCGGGGGCGCGAAGCAGGACGGGGCGGCCCCCGCCGGCGGCGGGGGCCGCCCCGTCACGGAGGCGGGTACGGGAGCCGTGGGGTCACTCCGGGGCCATCTGGGCCTCGACCTCGGGGTTCTCCTTGAGCCAGGTGCGGACGGCGTCCTGCTCCTTGCCGGTTCCGGTCCGCTGGATCTGCGCCTCCAGGCCGGTCAGCTGCTTTTCGGTCATCTTGAAGTCGCCGAGCCAGCGGCCGATCTCGGGGTGGTCGGCGGTGAAGCCCTTGCGGGCGATGGTGTGGACCCCGTCGCCCTTGCCCCAGGCGTCCTGGGGGTCCTTGAGCTTCTTCAGGTCGTAGGTGCTGTAGGCCCAGTGCGGCGACCAGAGGGTGGTGAGGACGGGCTCCTTCTTCTGGTACGCCCGCTTCAGCTCGGCGAGCATACCGGGCGTGGAGCCGTCGACGACCTTGTACTCGCCCTTGAGGCCGTAGGCGTCGAGGACCTTGTCGTTGAGCAGGCCCATCATTCCGGCGCTGGGCTCGATGCCGATGATGCGGCCCTTGAAGCGGTCGGACTGGCCCTTGAGGTCGTCCAGGGAGTCGATGCCGTCGACGTAGGAGGGCACGGACAGCTCCAGGGAGGTGGGTCCGTACCAGGAGCCGAGGTCTTCGAGCCGGTCGCCGTACTTCTTCCAGTACTGGGCGTGGGTGACGGGCAGCCAGCCGTCGGTCTGGAAGTCGATCTGCCCGCCGGCGAGGCCGGTGTAGAGCGCTCCGGCCTCCAGCTGCTTGGTCTCGACCTGGAAGCCGCGCCGTTCCAGCACTTCCTTCCAGAGGAAGGTGGAGGCGATGCCCTCGTCCCAGGGGATGTAGCCGATGGTGACCTCGCGGCCCTTGCCGATGTCGGCGGCGCCCGCGGGGCGCTCGGACTTCTCGGCGCCGAAGACTCCCATGCCGCCGGCGACGAGCGCGAGGACGAGGGCTCCGGCGAGCGCGACGGCCGGCTGGGGGCGGTGGTCCCTGATCCTGGGCCGTCCGGCGAGCGCCTTGGCGCGGGCGGCGGCGCGGCGGCCGAGCGGGGAGACCTGGCGGCCGAGTTCGCCGGTGATGCGGTCGAGGTACATGGCGAGGATGACGATGGAGACGCCGGCCTCGAAGCCGAGGCCGATGTCGACATTGCCGATGGCCCGGTAGACCGCGCCGCCGAGTCCGCCGCCGCCGACCATTCCGGCGATGACGACCATGGACAGGCCGAGCATGATGACCTGGTTGACCCCGGCCATGATGGTGGGCAGGGCGAGCGGGAGCTGTACGCGCGTCAGGGTGTCGCGCGGGGTGGTGCCGAAGGCTTCGGCGGCCTCGACGAGTTCCTCGTCGACCTGGCGGATGCCCAGTTCGGTCATGCGCACGCCGGGCGGCAGGGCGAAGACGATGGTGGCGATGATGCCGGGGACCACGCCGACGCCGAAGAAGATGATGCCGGGGATGAGATAGACCATGGCGGGCATGGTCTGCATGAAGTCCAGCACGGGCCGGACGATCGCGCTGACGGTCTTGGAGCGCGCGGCCCAGATGCCGAGCGGGACGGCGATCGCCAGGGTGACGACGGTGGCGACGAGGACCAGCGAGAGGGTCGACATGGCGTCGTCCCAGAGTTCGATGGAGTCGATGAGCGCGAAGCCGGCGAAGGCGAGGACGCCGGCGAGGAGTCCGCGCAGCCACCAGGCCCCGACGGCCAGGACACCGGCGAAGAGCAGGGGTTCGGGCGCGGAGAGGGCGGCGTCGATGCCGTCGTACATCCCGGTGACGACGGAGGAGATGGCGTCGAACAGCCACGCGAGGTGGAGGCGGAGCCAGTCGACGGCGGTGTCGACCCAGTCGCCGAGGTTGATCCTAGGCACGGGCCACCGCCTTGGCGACGCCCTGATCGTCGGCGTCGGCGTCGGTGGTACGGGCGGTCCTCGCCGCTGCGGGGGCCGCCGACGGGGTCATCGGCTCCCCGAGGACGGCGAGCAGCCGCGAGCGGGGTACGACGCCGATGAGCGAGCCCCGGTCGTCGACGACGGCGACGGGTGACTCGCTGGTGGAGCACGGGGTGAAGAGTTCGATGATCGGGGTGTCGGCGGGTACGACGGCGGGCGCGGCGGCGAGGACGTCCCGCGCGCTCGCGCCGTCCGGGCCCTCGCCGGAGGAGCCGCCGGGGGCGGTGCCGGGAGCGGCGTCGGGAGCGGCGTCGGCCATGATCGCGCCCGCTGTGAGCACCCGGGAGCGGTCGACGTCCTGGGTGAAGGAGGCGACGTAGTCGTTGGCGGGGGTGACGAGGATGTCCTCTGCGGTGCCCATCTGGACGATCCGGCCGTCCCGCATGACGGCGATCCGGTCGCCGAGGCGCATGGCCTCGTTGAGGTCGTGGGTGATGAAGACGATGGTCTTCTTCAGGGTCTTCTGGAGCTGGAGGAGCTGGTCCTGCATGTCACGGCGGATCAGCGGGTCGAGCGCGCTGAAGGACTCGTCCATGAGCAGCAGGTCGGCGTCGGTGGCGAGCGCGCGGGCGAGGCCGACGCGCTGCTGCATGCCGCCGGACAGCTCGTCGGGCCAGGAGTTCTCCCAGCCGGCGAGACCGGCCAGGGCGAGCGCCTCGGTGGCGCGGTGCTCGCGCTCGGCGCGCGGGACGCCCTGCACCTCCAGGCCGTAGCCGGCGTTCTCCAGCACGCTGCGGTGGGGGAAGAGCGCGAAGTGCTGGAAGACCATGCTGATCTTGCGGGAGCGTACGGCGCGCAGCTCGCCGGCGGTCAGGGCGGTCAGGTCCTGTCCGTCGAAGAGGACCCGGCCCGCGGTGGGGTCGAGGAGTCCGTTGAGCATGCGCAGCAAGGTGGACTTGCCGGAGCCGGAGAGGCCCATGACGACGAAGATCTGTCCTGGCTCGACGGTGAACGAGGCGTCGATCACGGCCGCGGTCGTGCCGTCGGCGCGCAGTTCGTCGCGGTCGGCGCCCCCTTCCAGCCGCTGGATCGCTTCCTCGGGTCGTCTTCCGAACACTTTGTACAAGTGCTCGGCCTGGAGCCTGGACACATACACCTCACGCGTAGAAACGAGAACGGTCCGCCTCTCCCCCTGCCGGCGGACCGCGGAGCCCGGCGGGTTCCGCCCGCACACCCCGAAAAGTCGTTGAAAAGAGAACGGGGTTCGCTCCGGATCCGCGCCTGCCCCCGCCTTCACAGGTCAAACACAACAGTGATCCACCTCACTCCGGCGGGGTGTGCGCCGGGGTGACTGTCCGAGGGGTGCGGCATGATCGGAGGGTGACCCGACGCCTGATGCTCCTCGACACCGCCTCCCTGTACTTCCGCGCCTATTTCGGGGTCCCCGACTCGGTGCGCGCCCCGGACGGCACCCCGGTCAACGCGGTCCGCGGGCTGCTCGAATTCATCACGCGGCTGGTCCAGGACCACCATCCGGACGATCTGGTGGCCTGCTGGGACAACGACTGGCGTCCGCAGTGGCGGGTCGATCTGATCCCCTCGTACAAGGCGCACCGGGTCGCGGCCGAGACGGAGACGGGTCCGGACGAGGAGGAGACCCCGGACACCCTCGCGCCCCAGGTCCCGGTGATCGCGGCCGTGCTGGACGCGATCGGCGTGGCCCGGGTCGGGGCCGACGGCTATGAGGCGGACGATGTGATCGGCACGCTCACCGCCCGGGCCGACGGGCCGGTGGACATCGTCACCGGCGACCGCGATCTGTTCCAGCTGGTGGACGACGCGCGCGGCCGGCGGGTGCTCTATCCCCTGAAGGGGGTGGGCACGCTCCAGACGACGGACGAGGCGTGGCTGCGCGAGCGGTACGGGGTGGACGGGCCGGGCTATGTGGATCTCGCGCTGCTGCGGGGCGATCCGAGCGACGGGCTGCCGGGCGTTCCGGGCATCGGCGAGAAGACGGCGGCGAAGCTGCTGGACGCGTTCGGCGATCTCGCCGGGATCATGGCGGCGGTGGACGATCCGGCCTCGCGGCTGACACCCTCGCAGCGGCGGCGGCTGGACGAGTCCCGGGAGTATGTGGCGGTCGCGCCGACGGTGGTACGGGTGGCGTCCGACGTGGCGCTGCCGGCGTTCGATCCGGCGCTCCCGAAGGGGCCGCGCGATCCGGCGGCGCTGGAGGAGCTGGCCGCGCGCTGGGGGCTGGGAGGCGCGCTCCAGCGGCTGCTGACGACCCTGCGCGGATGAGTTGGCTGGTTTCCCTGAGCAGAGGTTGAACTCAGGTGGTGCTAACTTAGGTAAGCCTAAGCGAGACACGAATCCAGGGAGACCGCCGTGGCAGAACGACCGGCTCGCACGACACCGACGTCCTTCGAGGGCCGGGTGGTCCACACCGAGCGGCTCACCCCGCACATGGTGCGGGTGGTGCTGGGCGGTGAGGGGCTGGACGGGTTCGCCGTCGAGGGCTTCACCGACAGCTATGTGAAGCTGCTGTTCGGGCAGGAGGGCGTGAGCTATCCGGCGCCCTTCGACGTGGACCGCGTCCGGGCGGAGTTCCCGCGCGAGCAGTGGCCCGCGAACCGCACCTACACCGTACGGAGCTGGGACCCGGTCCGCGGCGAGCTGGCGATCGACTTCGTGGTCCACGGCGACGAGGGGCTGGCCGGCCCCTGGGCCGGGCGCGCCCGGCCGGGTGACACCGTGTGGATCCTCGGCCCGAGCGGGGGGTACGCGCCGGACCCGGCGGCCGACTGGCATCTGGTGGCGGGCGACGAGAGCGCGCTTCCCGCGATCGCCGCCGCGCTGGAGAACATGCCGGAGGGCGCGCTGGTGCACGCCTTCGTCGAGATCGAGGACGCCGCCGACGAGCAGAAGATCGTCACTCCGGACGGCGTCGGGATCACCTGGCTGCACCGCGCGGGCCGCCCGGTCGGCGAGGCGCTGGTGGCGGCGGTGACCGGACTGGAGTTCCCCGAGGGCCGGGTGTGCGCCTTCGTCCACGGCGAGGCCGGTTTCGTGAAGGAGCTGCGCCGTCATCTGCGGCTGGAGCGGCAGATCCCGCGCGATCAGCTCTCGATCTCGGGGTACTGGCGACTCGGCAAGACCGACGAGGCCTGGCGCGAGGTCAAGCGCGCGTGGAACGACCAGGTCGAGCGCGAACAGGAGCAGGCCGCCTGACCCGCGCCCTCTCCCGCCTCCGAAGAGCCCCCGCCCGCACGCCGGCCGGGGGCTTCCTCGTGCTCCGGGGCCTTCGGCGTGGTGCTCCGGGGCCCTCGGCCCGGCGGGGCCCGCCGCAGGAGACTCGCGCGGCCGCCCGGCCAGAGGTCCGGGCGCCCCGGCGAGCCGTGACCAGGGGCGGCCCGCGCGAAACGGAGCCCGCGCGCCGCACCGCGCCCCCCCACTCCCCCGCGCCGCGCCCCCTACTCCCCCGCCCCGCCCCCGTACCGCCGGGACGAGAGATCGACCTGGGCCAGGTGGCGCAGGGCCTCGAAGAGGGCCTCGCCCAGCACGGTCCCGACGACCGCGCGTTCGACCACTCCTTCGACCCCGGCGGTGCCCGCGACATACGCGAGGTCGACCTGGGCGACCAGCTCGGCGGCGTCCGCGTAGGTCTCCAGCGTCTGGGCGAACCCCTTGTGCCCGATCCGCTCCAGCGCGGCCAGCGCCGCGGCGAGCGCCTCCCGCCCCGGGCAGTCGGCGTCGACCTGCCAGCCGCGCCGCTCCACCAGCCCGGCGACCCGCTCGCGCGCGTCGAGCAGCGCGACGTCCGGCTCGCCCTCGGCATAGCGCGGCACCAGGAGATCCGTGGCGGCGCCCAGCACCGTGTGCACGGAGCGGCCGGAGTCGTCCACCGCCGCCAGGACCTCCGAGATGGCCGCCACCTTCAGTCCGCCGACGTCGAGCAGCGCCCGGATCAGCCGTAGCCGCTGCTCGTGGGAGTCGCCGTAACTCGCCTGGTTGGGGCTGGTCAGCTCCCCGGCCGGGAGCAGCCCCTCACGTACGTAGTACTTGATCGTTGGTACCGGAACCCCAGTCCTCCGACTCAACTCGCCCATGCGCACGGCTCGTTCATCCTCTCCGCCCTTGCCCCGTCCACGCTCATCATAGATAGTGGCGCTAGCAGATAGCAGACAGCTCCACTATCTATAACTAACGGGGAACCTTCATGCCTTCTTCCTGGCGTTCATGGCATCGGCCGTTACTCGTCCTCGCCGCCCTGATGGCGGGCGCGGCGGTGGTCTCCGCCGCCGGCGTCGTCCTCGACGGACGGACGCTCGTCGGTTCACCCATATGGCTGAAGCCGTTCAAGTTCGCGGTCTCCCTGATGATCTACGGCCTGTCACTGGCCTGGATGCTCTCGCTGAGCACCCGGGCCCGCCGGACCGGCTGGTGGGCGGGGACCGTCGTCGCCGTGGCCTCGGTGATCGAGATGGTGATCCTCATCGCCCAGGTGATCCGCGGCAGACGCAGTCACTTCAACCTGGAGACCGAACTCGACGAGACGCTCTTCAGCGTCATGGGCAACACCATCGTCGTCCTGTGGGTCAGCTCCCTCCTCATCGCCGTCCTCCTCTTCCGCTCCGAACTGGCCGACCGCGCCTCCGCCTGGGCACTGCGGCTCGGCGCGGCGCTCGCGCTGATCGGGGCCGCGCTCGGCTTCCTGATGACCATGCCCACCTCGGACCAGCTCGCGGCCGAGAAGCGCGGGGAACGGGTCGACACCCTCGGCGCGCACTCCGTCGGCGTGCCCGACGACGGGCCCTCGATGCCGCTGACCGGCTGGTCGACCACCGGCGGGGACCTGCGCATACCTCACTTCTTCGGCATGCACGCGCTCCAGCTGCTGCCGCTGCTGCTCCTCGCCCTGCTGCTGCTCGCGCCACGACTGCCGCGACTGCGCGACGAGGGCGTGCGGCTGCGTCTGATCCTCACGGCGGCGGGCGGATACAGCGGGCTGCTCGCCCTGCTCACCTGGCAGGCCCTGCGCGGCCAGCCGCTCCACCGCCCGGACGCCGCCACCCTCACCGCCCTGGCCGCGATCCTCCTCACCACCGCCGTCGCCGCCCGCCTCTCCCTGCGCCCCTCCCCCGCCCGGACCCGGGCTCCTTCCCCGACGCCGGCCCCAGAACCGCTCCCCGACCGCGAGCCCGCGCCCTGACCGAGCCGTATCGAGGGAGCCGACCCGGCCGAGACGCTGTCCGCCCCGAGCCGATGAGAGACAGCCACCGCGCGGAACGGGTCATGGGCACGGTCATCGGCTCGGCCGTCGGCGACGCACTGGGCGCACCCTTCGCATTCCGCGAACCGGGCGTATGCGCGGAAGAGTTCGGCGCCGGGCCGGGCGAGACGCGCGGCGGCGATCGATCCGGGCGGTGACACCGAGACGGCGGCGGCGGTGACGGGGATGCTCGCGGGGGCCGTCCCCGGGGTCTCGGCCGTGCCGGGGCGGTGGCGGGAGGCGCCGCGCGTGCCGCGGCCCGGCTTCGGGGGCCGGACTCCGCGCTCGGGCGACCCGGCGCTTCTCGCGGAGCGGCCGGCGTTCTGACCGGCCGGTCCGCCCGGCGCTCGGCCCGGCGCGAGGGGCGGTCCCGTGCCGTGCCCCGGAAAGCGCCGGGGCACGGCACGGGACCGAGAGCCGGTCAGCCGACCGAGCTGTACGCCACCACGCCGCGCAGCAGCGCGTCCACCGCGCGGCGGGCGTTCTTCGCCACGGTGGAGCCGTCGGACGGGGCGGCGGCGGCGATCTGGCCGAGGACGTCGATCACCTGCTTCGTCCAGCGCACGAAGTCACCGGCGGGCATCTCCGCCTCGCGGAGCACCTCGTCCAGGCTCTTGTCCGACGCCCATTGGTACGCGGCCCAGGCGAAGCCGAGGTCCGGCTCGCGCTGGCCCACGCCCTCCGCCTGGTTGATCTTGAAGTCCTCCTCCAGCGCGTCCAGCCGGCCCCAGATGCGGACCATGTCGCCGAGCGCGGTCTTGGCCTTGCCGCCGGGGACCTTGGGGGCCACCGCGTCGTCCGACTGACGCGCCTCGTACACCAGGGCCGAGGCGCAGGCCGCCAGCTCCGCCGGGCTCAGCCCCTCCCACACGCCCTCGCGCAGACACTCGCTGGCCAGCAGATCCAGCTCGCCGTAGAGCCGGGCCAGCCTTCTGCCGTGCTCGGTGACCTCGTCGGCGCGGAGATAGTCCATCTCCGTCAGCAGGGCGACGATCCGGTCGAAGGTGCGGGCGATGGTGTTCGTCCGCCCCTCGATCCGGCGCTCCAGCTGCCGGGTGTCTCGCTGGAGGCGGTGATACCGCTCGGCCCAGCGGGCATGGTCCTCGCGCTCGTCGCAGCCGTGACAGGGGTGCGCGCGCAGCTCCGCCCGCAGCCGGGTGATCTCCCGGTCGTCGGCGGCGGCGGACCGGGACTTGCGGTGCCGGTCGGGCACGATGTGCCCGGCCTTGGTCCGGAGCGCCGAGGCCAGATCGCGCCGTGACTGCGGCGCCCGCGGATTGAACGACTTCGGGATCCGCATCCGCTCCAGCACCTCCACCGGCACCGGGAAGTCGATCGACGCCAGCCGCTTGACCTGCCGCTCGGCGGTGAGCACCAGCGGCCGGGGGCCGTCGTGATACTCGAAGCCGCGATGGCCGCCGGTCCGCCCGGCCGGCACCCCCGGGTCGAGCACGAGCGCGAGCCCGGCGAACTTGCCGGTGGGGACGTGGATGACATCGCCGGGCTTGAGCTTCTCCAGCGAGTCCGCGGCGGCGGCCCGCCGCTGCGCCGCGCCCTGCTTGGCCAGCTCCGTCTCCCGGTCCTTGAGGTCGCGGCGGAGCCGCGCGTACTCCTCGAAGTCGCCGAGGTGGCAGGTCATGCCCTCCCGGTACCCCTCCAGACCCGCCTCGTTCTTCTGCACCTGGCGGGAGATGCCGACGACCGACCGGTCCGCCTGGAACTGCGCGAACGACGTCTCCAGCAGCTCGCGCGAGCGATGCCGGCCGAACTGGTGCACGAGATTGACGGCCATGTTGTACGACGGGCGGAAGCTGGAGCGCAGCGGATACGTCCGGGTCCCGGCCAGTCCCGCGAGGGCCGTCGGGTCCATCGCCCGCTGCCACAGCACGACCGCGTGGCCCTCGACGTCGATGCCGCGCCGCCCGGCCCGCCCGGTGAGCTGGGTGTACTCGCCGGGGGTGATGTCCGCGTGCTGCTCGCCGTTCCACTTGACGAGCTTCTCCAGCACCACCGAACGCGCCGGCATGTTGATGCCGAGGGCGAGGGTCTCGGTGGCGAAGACGGCCTTGACCAGGCCGCGGACGAACAGCTCCTCCACGACCTCCTTGAAGGTCGGCAGCATTCCGGCGTGGTGCGCGGCGATCCCGCGCTCCAGGCCCTCCAGCCACTCGTAGTAGCCGAGGACGTGCAGATCCTCGGTGGGGATGGCGGAGGTGCGCTCCTCCACGATCTCGCGGACCCGCAGCCGCGCCTCGTCGCCGTTGAGCCGCAGCCCGGCGTGGAGACACTGCTGCACGGCGGCCTCGCAGCCGGCCCGGCTGAAGATGAAGGTGATCGCGGGGAGCAGGCCCTCCGCGTCGAGCCGGTCGATGACCTCGGGCCGCGCCGGGGTCCAGATCCGGCCGCGCTGACGGCGCTCGCGCTCCCGGTCGGCCTCGCGGACCATCTTGCCGCGCCGCCGGTCCCGGGGGTTGTAACCGCGCTGATTCTCCATCCGGGCGAGCCGGACGAGATCGGGATTGACCTCGCGCCGGGAGGTGCCGCGGCCGCCGTGGTCGCTCTCCTCCTCGAAGAGGTCGTACATCCGGCGGCCGGCCATGACGTGCTGCCAGAGCGGCACGGGCCGGTGCTCGGAGACGATCACCTCGGTGTCGCCCCGGACGGTGTCCAACCAGTCGCCGAACTCCTCCGCGTTGGAGACGGTCGCCGAGAGCGACACCAGGGTCACGGACTCGGGGAGGTGGATGATCACTTCCTCCCAGACCGCGCCCCGGAAGCGGTCGGAGAGATAGTGCACCTCGTCCATGACCACGTATCCGAGGCCGCGCAGCGACTGCGACCCCGCGTACAGCATGTTCCGCAGGACCTCGGTGGTCATCACGACCACCGGCGCCTCGGAATTGACGCTGTTGTCCCCGGTGAGCAGGCCGACCTTGTCCGCGCCGTAGCGCTTGGCGAGATCGGTGTACTTCTGGTTGGAGAGCGCCTTGATGGGGGTGGTGTAGAAGCATTTGCGGCCCTGCTGGAGGGCCAGGTGGACGGCGAACTCGCCGACGATGGTCTTGCCGGAGCCGGTGGGCGCGGCGACGAGCACGCCCCTGCCCGCTTCCAGGGCCTGACAGGCTTCGATCTGGAACGGGTCCAGGTCGAATTCGTACATCTCGCGGAAGGGGGCCAGCGCGGTGGCCTCCTCTGCGGCGCGGATGCGGGCGGCGGCATAGCGCTCGGCGGGGGAGAGATCTTCGGTCATCTTGCTCACGAGCCTACCCAAGAGGTACGACAGTCAGCGCGGAGTTATCCGCCCGGAACAGCGGAGACGTCCGGGGGAAGGGGCCCGCCGGGGCGCGCGGCGCCCCGCCCCCGGGCCCGTACGTCTCGCCACGGGGCGCACGCCCCCCGGGCCCCGCGAACCCGCCGCCCGCGCGGGACCGGCCCGTCACCGCGCCCCGGCGGCCGCCGGGGCCAGCACCCGTATCGCGCCGGGGACGCACTCGGCGGTCAGGGGCAGCGCGCCGAGCGGCTCCCCGTCCGCGTAGCCCGTGGTCCCGGACGCGTGGAGCGTGACGGAGCGGGCCCGGTGCACGCTGACGCGCGGATGGCCGAGGTGCGTGCCCCGGTAGACCCGCGGAAAGACCCGGAGCAGAGTCGTCCGGTCACAGGCGGCCACCACCGTGACATCGAAGAGGCCGTCGTCCATCTCGGCCCCGGCGCACATCCGCATGCCGCCGCCGTAGGAGGGTCCGTTGCCGACGGCCACCAGCGTCGCCTCGATCTCCCGGACCGGTCCGCCGTCGAAGGAGATCCGGTACGGGATCGGCCGCAGCGCCGCCAGCTCGGCGAGCATCGCCAGGTCGTAGCGGAACCGGCCGCCGGGCAGCCGCATCCGGTTGCCCCGGTCGTTCACTCGCGAGTCGAAACCGGAGGCCAGTATCGTGCCGAACCACTTCGCCCCCACCCGCCCCAGGTCTGTCTCCCGTACCGTTCCGGCCGTGAGCGCCTCGGCGGCCAGCCGGCCGGCCCGCGCGGGGTCCCGTATCGGCAGTCCCAGTGAGCGGGCGAAGTCGTTGCCGGTGCCGACCGCGATCACCCCGAGCGGGGTGGCGGTCCCGGCGACCGCCTGGAGCGCCAGCGACACGAGCCCGTCGCCGCCGACGGCCACCAGCGCTCCGGCGCCGGCCCCGACAGCCTCCCGGGCCCGGCGCAGCGCGTCGGCGGCGTCCTCGCCGAGGACGGTCCGTACGGAGAATCCGGCGTCGCGCAGCGCCCGCGCGGCGGGCGCCGCGGCCCGGGCGCCCCGGCCGCGTCCGGCGGTGGGATTGACGAAGAGGGTGATCTGGCTGGTCATCCGCGGGACGTTACTGCACCGGCGCGGCGCGGCCGGGGGAACGGAGGCGCTGGGCGCTCCGCTCCCCCGGCCGGGGACGCGGTGGATCAGGTGATGTCGTCGTAGCCGTTGACGCGGTGCGAACGTCCGCCGTCCGCCGTGCCGTTCGCCTGCGCCGGCACGGAACGGGAGGCGCCGACCGGCTCGATCCCCTCGTCGAGGTCGAGCGGGGCCGCCTCGTCGTCGTCGAGCGCGGCGTCGGGGTCGTGGCGCGCCCGGCGCTTGTCGTTGAGCAGGGAGAATCCGACGGCGCCGAAGTAGAGCACGACGATCGGCCCGGAGAGGGCGATCATGCCGATGGGGTCCGTGGTGGGGGTGGCGACGGCGCCGAAGACGAAGACGCCCATGACCACACCGCGCCACCAGCCCATCATGCGCCGGCCGGTGACCATGCCGACCAGATTGAGCATGATCAGGACCAGTGGCAGCTCGAAGGCGAGACCGAAGACGAGCACCATACGGACGGAGAAGTCGAGGACGTCGTCGAGTTCGAGCAGGTTGCCCGCCGCGTCCGGGGTGATCTTCAGCAGCATCTCGAAGCTGATCGGCATGACCAGGTACGCGAGATACGCGCCGGACAGGAAGAGCGGGACGGCCGCGGCGACGAAGTAGTACGTGTACTTCCGCTCGCTCTTGTGCAGGCCGGGCGCGACGAACGCCCACAGCTGGTAGAGCCAGACCGGGCAGGACAGCACCACGCCGGCCAGCAGGGTCACCTTGATCGTGGTGGTGAAGGGCGACAGCAGCTTGTTGAAGACGATCTCGGCGCACTGGCCGCCGGCGTTGGACTGGCCCTTCTCGCAGGCCGGCACGGGCGCGGCGAGGAAGTCCATCAGCTGCTTGTTGTAGAAGGCCGCGACGATGCTCATGACGACGATCGCCAGCAGTCCCTTGGCGAGCCGGTTGCGCAGCTCACGCAGGTGCTCGGCGAGCGGCATCCGGCCCTCGGGGTCCTTCGCCGAATTCTTCGAGCGGGCAGGCTTGAGCAACCCACGTCCTCATCTCGTGCGGCAGACCGCCCTGACGGCGGAAGCGGCCTGGGTGGTCAGCGCTGGGCGGAGTCGGTGCTGGGCTCGGCGACGGGGCGGGCGCTCTGCACATCGCCGGGCGCGGCCTGGATGGTGCGGGGGGCCGGCTGGACCGGCGGCTCCTGCTCCTTGGGCTCCGCGGGCGCGGCGGCGGGCGTCCCCTCGGACTTCATCTGCCGGGCCTCGCTCTTCAGGATGCGCGCCGACTTCCCGAGGGAGCGCGCCATGTCCGGGAGCTTCTTGGCCCCGAAGAGGAGGATGACGACGAGGAGGATGAGAACAATCTCCAACGGACCGAGGTTCGGCATAATTCTGGTCTACCTTCTCACCGAGGCGGCATGGGACTGGACTGCGGGCCGCGGCACACGAGGTGCACACCACAGCCAGAGCGATCGTAACTCTCACGGGTGAACGCACGGCAATCACCGTGCGGACGCTCGCCGGCGGTCGGTGCCTCACTCACCTGTGCCGCCGTACATCAGAGTACCGGTCGGCCGGACGGCGCAGCAGGGTGCGAGAGCGATCATCTGTACGCGCCACGCATGTCCGGGGGCGGGGCGGGGCGGCCGGGTTCCGGCGCGAAGGGGCCGGGGCCGGAGCGGACGAACAGCTTCCGCGGGCTCGCGGTGTGCCCCGGGTCAGGGCCGCAGGGTCTCGCCGCTGCGGGCCAGGCGGGTCGCCGCGTGCTCCAGATCCTCCGCCGCGCGGTTGATCCGGCCCGTGGTGCGGGCGACCTCCCGCCCCAGCCGCTGTGCCTCGACGAACACCCGGACGCCGAGCACGCCGAGGACGGCGATGCCGAGGAAGCCGAGGGCGATGGCGAGCATGGGCCAGAGCATGGGGAGAACCTAGACCGTTCCGGGGCCGGGGGTGAGACGGAGGGTGCGCACCCCGCCGCCGGTGAGCAGTTCCACGATGCGCTCTCCGGCGGGCTTGCGTACGGCGGAGCCGCACTCGGGGCAGGTGAAGGAGTAGAAGGTGGTACGGCTGCTGCCGCCGATCGCCAGCCGCAGCGACTCGGCGGACAGCTCGAAGCGGGCGCGGCAGTCGGGGCAGGCGGCCTTGAAGAGCACGGCCTCCGTCGTGGCGGCGGCTGAGGCGGCCGTGGCGGCGATCTCCGAGATCAGCGACATATGACGTGATTCTCCCTCTTCCCGCCCGGAGCGGGCGGAACCTGTCCGGTCGGCACGAACCCCGCACTCCGGGCGGGAGGCCGCGTACGCCCCGCCATCAGCCGCGCGCCCCCGCGCCGGGGAGCGCCCGCCCCGCGCCGGTCTCCGGAGCGCCCGCGACCGCGTCCGGACCGCCCGCGCCGACACCCGTATCCATATCCGTACCCGTGTCGGCACCGCCCGAGCCGACACCCGTACCTGTACCCGTACCCGTATCGGCACCGCCCGCGCCGTCCGCACCGGCGTGCGAGCCGTCCGTATCGGCGTCCGGGCTGTCCTCGTAGGCGGCGAGGGCCCGGCGCGCCGCGTCCCGGGCGCTCTGCGCCAGCTCGGCGGGCGCGACGACCCGCCCGTCCTGGCCGAGCCGCAGCGCCAGCCGCCGCAGCAGCACCGGGGACGGCGTCCGCAGCGTGATGCGCAGACCGCCGTCGGGCAGCTCCTCGGCGCTGTCGTGCGGGTAGTACTCCGCCACCCAGCGTCCGGCCGGACCCACCTCGACCACCACCTCGGGATCGTCGGCGGCGGGCTGGACCAGCCCCTCGGACAGATCCCGCAGCTCGACCTCGGGCGGCGCGGAGGGGGCGTCCAGCAGCCGGATCTCGGCGACCCGGTCCAGCCGGAAGGTGCGGCGCGCCTCCGAGAGCCGGCACCACGCCTCCATGTAGGTGTGCCCGACGGCGAAGAGCCGGATCGGGTCGACCTCGCGCTCGGTCAGCCCGTCGCGCGCGGGCGAGTAGTACCGCAGCCAGAGCCGGCGCCGCTCCGAGATGGCGCGGTCCACCTCGGCGAAGACCCCGCCCTCGGACTCGAAGGTCACCGAGAGCCGGGCGGAGGCCCCGGCCGCCTCGCCCGCCGCCGTCTCCAGCTTGGCGGTGGCGCGCAGCAGCGCCTCCCGGTCGCCCTCGCGGAGCCCGGGGAGGGTGGCCACCGCGCGCGCGGCGACCAGCAGCGCGGTCGCCTCGTCGGCCGCGAGCCGCAGCGGCTCGGCGACGTCGTCGGGGTTGTGCCACCAGATCCGGTCGCCGTCGGTGTCGATGTCGAGGAGATCGCCGCCGCGGAAGCTGGTCCCGCACATCGGCAGCACATCGAGATCGGAGATCAGCTCGTCCTCGGTGATCCCGAAGGCCCGGGCCACATCGCCCACCCGGGCTCCGGGGCGCTCGCGAAGATAGGTCACCAGCGACAGCATCCGCCGGGTCTGGTCAATGGCATTGGCGGCCATGGTCGTCCGACTCCCCCTCAGCCCTTGGCCACGGCACGCAGCCGGTCCACCACGTCGGCCCGCAGATCAGCGGGCTCCACGACCACCACATCGGGGCCGAATTCCACCAGCCAGGCGTCCAGGCCGTGGCCGTACGGGATCTCCAGCTCGTCCCAGCCGCCGTCCAGCTCGCGCACCGAGCGGGCCCGGGCGCGCAGCGGATAGCCGCAGCCGGCGCGCAGCCGGATCCGCGCGGTGCGGGTGGCGGTCTCGCCGGCCCAGCTCTCCACGGTCTCCCGGACGGTGACCACATCGGGCACGGGCGCGGTGAAGGCGCCGGCGCGGGAGCGGACCCGGCCGGTGATCCGGGAGAGCCGGAAGACGCGCTCCGCCCCCCGGTCGCGGTCCCAGCCCGCCAGATACCAGTGGCCGCGCCAGCACTCCAGCGTCCAGGGCTCGACCTGGCGCTGCTCGGGGCGGGCGGCGGTCGCCTTGCGGTAGTCGAAGTTCACGGGCCTGCGGTCGCGGCAGGCGAGCATCAGCGGCTCGAAGGCCGCCTCGTGCACGGGGATACGAGGCTCCAGGGCGCTGTAGGGGACGTCGTACGCGTCCTCCGCCTCGGGCATCCCGGCCGCGCGCAGCTTCTGGAGCGCGCCGCTGGCGGCCCCCGCGAGCCTGGCCTGCTGCCACACCCGGGCCGCCAGGCCCAGCGCGGCGGCCTCTTCGGCGTCGAGGGTGATCGGGGGGAGCCGGTTGCTGTCGCGGCGGGCGAGATAGCCGACCTCGCCGTCGAGATTCTCCACGGTGGCGATGACCAGACCGAGTTCGCGGAGATCGTCCTTGTCGCGCTCGAACATCCGGTTGAAGGCGTCGTCCGAGGCGGCTTCCAGATAGGCCTCGATGGACCCGCGCAGCTCTCGCTTGCTGAGCGGGCGGCGCGTCCCGAGCAGGCACAGCGCCAGATTCATCAGCCGCTCGGCCTTGGCAATGGCCATCGACGCTTCGCACCTCTTCTGCTTGAGTCGCACCCGCACCGCCGACCGTACCGCCCCGGGGTGTCGGGGCAAAAGCCGAGGCCCGCGCTCCCGGAGGAGGGCGGGCCCCGGCGGGCCGTGATCGGCCCGGATCGCACCGGGCCGGAGGGCGGCCCCGCGTCGGCCGGACGCCGGTCAGATCCCGATCACTGGGCGATGGGACCGGACGGCGGCCGGGCCGGACGGCGAGCGGTTCAGACGGCGATCAGGTCGACGACGAAGATCAGCGTCTCGCCCGGCTTGATCCGGCCGCCCGCGCCGCGGTCGCCGTAGGCGAGGTGCGCGGGGATGGTCAGCCGGCGGCGGCCGCCGACCTTCATGCCCTGGACGCCCTTGTCCCAGCCGGCGATGACCTGGCCGGCGCCGAGCTGGAACTTGAACGTCTGGCCGCGGTTCCAGGACGCGTCGAACTCCTCGCCCGTGGAGAAGGAGACACCCACGTAGTGGACGGTGACGAAGT
Organism: Streptomyces sp. NPDC014894; assembly: GCF_043080985.1. Taxonomy (NCBI): domain Bacteria; kingdom Bacillati; phylum Actinomycetota; class Actinomycetes; order Kitasatosporales; family Streptomycetaceae; genus Streptomyces; species Streptomyces sp. NPDC014894. The sequence goes on along the minus strand of NZ_JBIBWD010000001.1, from coordinate 709,924 downwards.
CACCCGCCTTGGCCTCCGCGCCATCGCCCTCCCAGAGATCCTTGCTCTCCAGGTCGGCCGGCGGCTCGCCTTCCGGGAAGTCGATCTCGGGCTTCTCAATGCTCACTGATACTGCTCCTCATAACGATGTACGGGCAACCGGGACAGTCTCGCACCCCGCCCGGCCCCGGTCCGAGTCCGGCGGGGCGTCACCGCCCGCGTCGGATCAGGCCTTCGCCAGCAGATCCACCGCGAAGACCAGGGTGGAGTTCTTCGGGATGCCGTTCTGCTCCTTGTCGCCGAACGCCTTCTCGGAGGGGATCACCAGGAGCACCCGGCTGCCGACCTTCTTGCCGATCAGACCCTCCTTGAGGCCCTCGACCGTCACCTGGGCCAGCGGCCAGCTCACGGTCGAGTCCGCCTTGTAGGTGCTGTCGAACTGCTTGCCGTCCTTCCAGACGTACGCCTCGTACTTCGCGACGACGGTGTCCTTGTCGGTCAGCTCGGGGCCCTTGCCCTCCAGCACGTAGTTGGAGACGAGCTTCTTGGGCGCGTCCGTCTTGGGGATCGTCACCGAGGGGGCCTTGCCGTCGGTGTTGACGCCGACCTTCGGCAGCGCGGCGTCGTCCTGGGCGACCTCGGCACCCTTGGCGGAGGCCGGGATCGTGGTGCCCTTGACGATGTCCATGACGAAGACCAGCGTCGCGTTGGCCTTGATGTCGCCCTGGCCCTGCGCGCCGTAGCCGAGGTCCGGCGGAATGGCGACCTCCAGACGGCTGCCGACCTTCTGGCCCTTCAGGGCCTCCTGCCAGCCCTGGATGACGCCCTGGCCGCCGATGGCCACGTCGAAGGGCTGGCCTCGGTCGAAGCTGTTGTCGAAGGGCTTGTTCTCGTCCCACTCCTGGCCGAGGTAGTTCACCTGGGCCTGGTCGCCCTTCTTGAGGACGGCGCCCTTGCCCTCGCTGATGACCTCGACCTTCAGCTTCTTCGGCGGAGTCCCCTCGCCCTTGGCCAGCGTCGGCTTCTCGCCGAACTTGGCGCCCTCGGTGATGGCGGGCAGCCCGCCCTGGGAGGAGATGGAGTCGGAGCCCTTTTCCTCGCTGCCGCAGGCCGCTGTCAGCAGCAGTGCGGGCACGACGAGAAGGCCGGCGATTCGGCGCACGTGTTTCCTCAGATCTCAGACGTCAGGTGGGGGAGGGGGTGTGGGGGGGGGGGGGGGGGGGGGGGGGGGGGGGGGGGCCGCGGCCCCCCCCCCCCCCCCCCCCCCCCACCCCCTGGAGTCCCGGACACTCTAGGGCGTGCCAAGGGCCCCGCACGAGCAACGTACGGGGCCCGGGTGACGTTCCGGCGACCGATGGGCACTCCTGTGCGGCCATCGGTCCGGCCGCCCTGGGATCGGCCGGCTACATGCCGGCGATCAGCTTCTCCACCCGGTCGTCCACCGAGCGGAACGGGTCCTTGCACAGCACCGTGCGCTGCGCCTGGTCATTGAGCTTGAGGTGCACCCAGTCGACGGTGAAGTCCCGCCGCTGCTCCTGGGCGCGGCGGATGAAGTCGCCGCGCAGCCGCGCCCTGGTGGTCTGCGGGGGCACCGACTTGCCCTCGAAGATCTTCAGGTCGTTGCAGATCCGCGCGGCCTGGCCCTTGCGCTCCAGCAGGTAGTAGAGCCCCCGCCGGCGGTGGATGTCGTGGTACGCGAGGTCTATCTGCGCGACCCGGGGGTGGGACATGGTCATGTTGTGCTTGGCCCGGTACCGCTCGATCAGCTGGTACTTCATGACCCAGTCGATCTCGGTGCCGATCCGGTCCAGGTCCTCCGCCTCGATCGCGTCGAGGGTGCGGCCCCACAGTTCGAGGACCTGCTCGACGGTGCCGGTGCGGATGCCGCGCCGCTCGACGAAGTCGACGGCCTTCTCGTAGTACTCGCGCTGGACCTCCAGGGCGGAGGCCTCTCGCCCGCTGGCGAGGCGCACCTTGCGCTGCCCGGTGATGTCGTGGCTGACCTCGCGGATGGCCCGGATCGGGTTCTCCAGGGTCAGATCGCGCATCACGGTGCCCGCCTCGATCATGCGGAGCACCAGATCGGTCGCGCCGACCTTGAGCAGCATCGTGGTCTCGGACATGTTGGAGTCGCCGACGATGACATGGAGCCTGCGGTAGCGCTCGGCGTCGGCGTGCGGCTCGTCCCGGGTGTTGATGATGGGACGCGAGCGGGTGGTCGCCGAGCTGACGCCCTCCCAGATGTGCTCCGCGCGCTGGCTGACGCAGTAGACGGCGCCGCGCGGGGTCTGGAGCACCTTGCCCGCGCCGCAGATCAGCTGCCGGGTGACGAGGAAGGGGATGAGGATGTCCGCGAGCCGGGAGAACTCTCCGTGGCGGGCGACGAGATAGTTCTCGTGGCAGCCGTAGGAGTTTCCCGCCGAGTCGGTGTTGTTCTTGAAGAGATAGACGTCGCCCGCGATTCCCTCCTCGTGCAGGCGGCGTTCGGCGTCGACGAGCAGACCTTCGAGAATCCGCTCTCCGGCCTTGTCATGAGTGACCAGCTCGGTCACGTTGTCGCATTCCGGTGTCGCGTATTCCGGATGCGAACCCACGTCGAGGTAGAGGCGGGCGCCGTTCCGCAGGAAGACATTGCTGCTGCGGCCCCATGAGACAACTCGGCGGAAGAGGTAGCGCGCCACTTCGTCAGGTGACAGTCGGCGCTGTCCCCTGAACGTGCACGTGACGCCGTACTCGTTCTCCAGCCCGAAAATGCGGCGGTCCATGTCTGAACATTACGCCTCACGGCCTGAGCTGAAACCGGGTTCGGCGGCACCATTCCGATCATTTTCGGCTGATCGACCGGCCGGGTCCGGAACGGGGCGGCCGGGGTCCGGGCCCCGGCCGGGACCGGCGAGGATCCGCTGAGTGCTCATCAGAACGAGCAGCGCGGCGATTCCCCCGGCCCCGGCGACCGCGAAGCTCCACGAGGTCGAGGCCAGCTCCACGACGGGTCCGGCGACGGCGGTGCCGGCCGCCGCCCCCACCCCGAAGGTGGTCACGAGCCAGGAGAACGCCTCGGTGACGGTGCCGCGCGGGGCGTGCCGGTCGACCACGACGAAGGCGCAGGCGATCGCGGGGGCCAGGAACAGCCCGGACAGGGCGGCGAGCGCCGTCATGGCGGGGACGCCGGGGGTGAGGGCCAGGGGCAGATAGCCGAGCGCGAGCAGGGCGACGATGACCGTGAGCCGGCGCTCCGGGGTCCCGGTCCAGCGGCGGGCCCCGTAGAACACCCCGCCGACCAGCGCGCCGAAGCTCAGCGCGGCCATCAGCCAGCCGTAGACCGCGTCCCGGCCGTGGTCGTCGGCGTAGGCGACCCCGGCGACGGTGATGGACCCGAGCGCGAGGCCGACGAAGAAGAAGGACCCCAGCAGGGCCAGCAGTCCGCCGGAGCGCAGGGCGCCCAGCCAGTGGGCCTCCCGGGGCGCGGAGCGCCAGACGCGGGACGGCTCGCTGAGGACGACGACGAGCGCCCCGAGCACCCCGATCGCGTTGATCACCAGCAGCGCGGCCCCGGCGGACCAGAAGGAGACGATGAGGGTGATCAGCAGCGGTCCGACGGTGAACATGATCTCCTGGGCGACCGCGTCCAGGGCGTAGGCCCGGTGGACCCGGTCCTCCCGGCCCAGCACGCTCGGCCAGAGCGCCCGCAGCCCTCCTTCGAGAGGCGGGGTGAAGAGACCGGCGATCACGACCCCCGCGTACGCGAGCGGCAGCGAGCCGATCCCGGCGGCGGCCAGCAGCACCATCCCGAGCGCGGAGATCACGGCGGCGGGGAGCTGGACCCGGAGCTGTCCGCGCAGGTCGACGGCGCGGCCGAGGAGCGGCTGGCCGATCGCGGTGGCGATGCCGTACGCGGCGGCCAGCCCGCCGGCCAGGCTGTAGCCGCCGCCCTCGGCGCGGGTGAACAGCACGATGGCGACCGGTCCGGTGGCATGGGGCAGCCGCCCCACCAGGGTGCCGGTGAGCAGCCGTGCGGCGTACGGGGCCCTGAGGATGTCCCCGTACCCGGTCTCCTCCGCGTCGGCCGGGCCCCCGGCGTCCCGGGCGTCCGTGACGGCCCCGGCGAGGTCCCCGGCGTCCTGTACGGCCCCGGCGGCTCCCGTGTCCCGTACGGCTCCGGTGTCCCTCGCGCCTCCCGCCGCTCCTGTGCCTCCGGCGCCGCCGGCAGTCCCTGATGACCCTGATGTTTCCGATGTCCCTGAAGTCATGTTCCGCCCCCTCTCCCCCGGCCCCGCCGGGGTGTTACGTATAACGTCGGGCTCATACGTACCATGTCGACAGTCCGCGGGTCCACAGCGCCGCCACACCGCGGACCCGCGCCCGGCGCGGACGGCGGCGGCAGCGGCAGCGGAGGACGGCACCATGACAGACGGGCACCGCGGACTCGCGCCCGGCGGGAGCGGACCGCGCGGGGACGGGACGGACCGGGCGGCGGGGGCGGACCGGGCAGACGTTTTCGCCGGGCCCGCCGACGACTCCGGCTTCCCCGCCCCGCCCCGGCCCACCAGCCGCGACGTGGCCCGCGCCGCCGGGGTCTCGCAGGCCACCGTCTCGCTGGTGCTCGGCGACAAATGGCGCGGCCGGGTCTCCCCGCGCACCGCCGACCTCGTGCGGGACACCGCGCGCTCCCTCGGCTACCGGCCCAATCTCGCCGCCCGGAATCTGCGGCTCGGCCGCACCAGGACCGCGCTGCTGGTCGTCCCCGCGCTCACCAACGAGTTCTTCGCCCGCGTCTACACCGGGGCGGCCGCCGTCGCCGAACAGCACGGCTTCGGCGTCGTCATCTACCCCTCCCCCGACGGCACCGGCCCCGCCAAGGACCCCTTCGCCTCCGCCCGCGCGGCCCTCGACGGCGTCATCGCCTCGTCGATGGCCACCACCGCGCTGTCCGCGCTGCACGGCTCGGGCCTGCCGCTGGTGATGCTGGACAGCGACCCGTCCGACGCCGACGCCGCCGCCCACGTCAATCTCGCCATCGGCGACGGATTCCGCCAGATCGCGGAACATCTGCTGGCCCTCGGCCACCGCCGCTTTCTGCACCTCGCCCCGGCCGTCGACTCCTGGACCTTCGACGTCCGCGCCCGGGCCCTCGCGTCCGCGCTCTCGGCCGTGCCCGGCGCGACCGCGCGGACCGTGCGCGCGCCCTTCTCCGTCGACGCCGCCCGCGAGGCCGCCCACCGGGCCCTCACCGCCCCCGGGCCCCGGCCCACGGCCGTCGTCTGCGACGGCGACATCCTCGCCGCCGGGGCCTGCAAGGCGGCCCGCCGGCTCGGTCTGCGGGTCCCGGAGGACCTCTCGATCACCGGCTTCGACGACCTCGCCCTCGCCACCGCCGTCGAACCCGAGCTGACCACCGTGAAGCTCCCCGCCGAGCAGGTCGGCGAGCGCGGTATGCACGCCCTGCTCGCGGTCCTCGGCGGCCGCGCGCCCGCCCAGGACGACCTCCCGGTGCGTCTGGTCGTCCGCGAGTCCACCGGACCGGCGCCCGCGATCTGACCCGGCCCGGCCCCGCGGCCGCGGCCATGAGACGGCCCTTGAGCCCGCCGGGCCTCCGTGGAACGATCGCGATCATGACGAGTACGGCGGAGACGCCGATCGACGCGGCCCTGCTCGGCACCGTCCGCGCGCCCGGCCCGGTGACTCCGCTCGCCGGCGGACTGCTCGCCGTCACGGGCGACGACCGGCTGGAGATCCACGACGCGGGGGCCTTCCTCTCCGGTGCGCTCGCCCCCGTACGGACCGTGCCCCTGCCGCCGCACTCCACCGCGGCGGCGCTCGGCGACGGGGCCGTCGTCTGCGAGCCCGACCGGATCCGCCGGGTCGGCCCGGACGGAGCCACCCTCTGGGAACTCCCCCACGCCCCCTGGCACGGCTGTCACGACGAACCGCGACCGCCGGGGCCGCCCGCGCCGCACCCCGGGGGCGGCCTCGTCAGCGCCCTCGTGCCCACCCTCGCGGCCGCCGGCGCGGACCCGGCCGGGGAGCGCGAGGGACCGCCCGGGACGGCCTTCGGCAATGACACGCTGGTGCTGCTCGACGCCGTCTCCGGCAAGGTGCGGGCCCGGCGGCCGATCGGCGGGGTCTCGTCCGTCGCCACCCAGCGCTGGCACCCGGACGGCACCCTGCTCGCCCTCTCCTGCTGGACCGCCTGGTACAGCTGGACGAGCTGGTGGATCGAGCCGCGCCGGGACGGGCTCCACATCCGCGGCACCACCACGATGCGCGAGATCATCGACTTTCTGCCCCGCCCGCGCCGGAGCGCGAAGGACGGGCCGCCCCGGCTGCTCACCCTGCGGCGGGCCGAACGGATCGCCGCCAACGACGACCGCGACGAACTCGCCGCGCACGACGTCGGCGCCGAGGAGCCCGCCGCGCTGTACGACCTCACCCGGCTCACCGCCGGGCGCGACAACGACGAGTTCGACGGGGCCTTCCTCCTGGACGACCGGCATCTGCTGGTCACCGGCCGGACCTATCCCCCGGGCCGCCCGGCGGTGATCCGGCACTGGCTCTGCGACGCCGCCACGCTCCGGCCGCTGGGGCGGCTGCGCTATCCGGCCCCGGTCGGCTGGGTCACCCCGCTCGGCGACGGCACCTGGCTCACCCGGAGCGCCGACGGCCACCGCCACTGGGCCCTGCCCTGACCGCACCCCGACCGCACCCGCCCCGACCGCACCGGACCCACCGCCGGGGAGCCGTGTCCCGGCCGCCCGCGAGCCATGGGCAGCCGTCCGCCGGGCAGCCCGCCGCCCGCGCGTCGCCCCGGACGGCAGGACGCCCCGGAGCAGGCCCGTCCGGCCGCTCCGGGGCGTCCTCGGCGCCTCGGGCCGACTACGCCCCGCCCTCCGTGCCCCCGTCGCTCTCCTCGGTGTCCGAGGGCGCGTCGGTCGGCACCGAGGCGGCTCCGTCGGCCTCCAGCAGCCGGGCCAGCTGCCGGCCCACGATGCGCTTGAACTTCCGCTTCTGCGGCCGCGTACGGTCCAGCACCGCCACCTCCAGCCGCTCGGCGGGGATCTCCCGCTCGGTGCCGTTGGTCTGGTTCGACAGCGCCTGCACCGCCAGCTTCAGCGCCTCGGCGAGCGACATCCCGTCCCGGTGCCGCTGGTCGAGATAGGCGCTGATCTGCTCCGCGTTGCCGCCGACGGCCACCGAGCCGTGCTCGTCCACGATCGAGCCGTCGTGCGGCAGCCGGTAGATCTGGTCGCCGTCGGGCGTCGCGCCGACCTCGGCGACCACCAGCTCCACCTCGTACGGCTTCTCGGCCGAGCTGGAGAAGATCGTGCCCAGCGTCTGCGCGTAGACATTGGCCAGGCCGCGGGCGGTCACATCGTCGCGGTCGTAGGTGTAGCCCCGCAGATCCGCGTAGCGCACACCGCCGATCCTGAGGTTCTCGTACTCGTTGTACTTTCCGGCCGCGGCGAAGCCGATCCGGTCGTAGATCTCGCTGAACTTGTGCAGCGCGCGGGACGGGTTCTCGCCGACGAAGACGATGCCGTCGGCGTACTGGATCACGACCAGGCTGCGACCGCGGGCGATGCCCTTCCGGGCGTACTCCGCCCGGTCCTGCATGGCCTGTGCGGGGGAGACATAGAACGGCGTCGTCACCGGTTATCCGTCCCTTTCTGTCAGTGGCGTCAAAGCCCCGCCGAGCGGTGGCCGGGGGAACATCAGAGCAGCGCGGCGCGCGGACCGTCGGGCTGTTCGAGGCGGCGCTCCAGGATCGCGCGGGCGATCGCCGAGGACTCGTCGTCCGTCAGCCTGCGGAAGCCGTCCTCCGTGATCACCGTGATGATCGGGTAGATCCGCCGGGCCACATCGGGGCCGCCGGTCGCCGAATCGTCGTCCGCCGCGTCGTACAGCGCCTGCACCACCAGCGTGGTGGTCTGCTCCTCCGTCAGATCGTCGTGATAGAGCTTCTTCATCGACCCGCGCGCGAAGATCGAACCCGATCCCGTGGACGCGAAGCCCAGCTCCTCGGAACGGCCGCCCGTCACGTCGTACGAGAAGATGCGGCCCTTGCCGCGGTCCACGTCGTATCCGGCGAAGAGCGGGACGACCGCGAGACCCTGCATGGCCATGCCCAGATTGCCCCGGATCATGGTGGAGAGCCGGTTCGCCTTGCCCTCCAGGGAGAGCTGTGCGCCCTCCACCTTCTCGAAGTGCTCCAGCTCCAGCTGGAAGAGCTTCACCATCTCCGTGGCCAGCCCCGCGGTGCCCGCGATCCCCACCGCGGAGTACTCGTCGGCGGGGAAGACCTTCTCGATGTCGCGCTGCGCGATCATGTTCCCCATGGTCGCGCGCCGGTCGCCGGCGAGCACCACGCCGCCGGGGAACGCGGCGGCGACGATGGTCGTGCCGTGCGGGGCCTCGAAGGCGCCCTGCACGACCGGAAGCACGCGCTTGCCGGGGAGCAGCTCCGGGGAGTGCTCCCCCAGGAAGTCCATGAAGGAGGAGGAGCCTGGCGTCAGGAAGGCAGCTGGTAGACGCCCGGTGCCACGAGTGTTGGCTTCCACGAGTTTCCTTCCACGTAGGCGGCAGCCCGCCGGACGGTGTCGGGATCGTCTCCCAACTCGCCGATGGCCGAATCGCAGTTGAAGCACAGTACGCCACGGACCCTACCCGTCCCGCGGCGGTGATCCACATGTACGGCGGAAGCCGCCGGACGGAGCCCGGACGGGCCCGCCCGACCGGCGGTCGCGCCGGTCCGGCCGGGGGCGCCCGCCCCGGGCCGGGGCCCGGGCCGGGGCCCGGGGCGGCGGGTCGCTACTGTCCGCCCTTTTGTACGAATGACCGGACGAAGTCCTCGGCGTTCTCTTCGAGGACGTCGTCGATCTCGTCCAGCACGGAGTCCACGTCGTCCGACAGCTTCTCCTGGCGCTCCTTGAGATCCTCGGAGACCTGCGCGTCCTGCGCCTGCTCCTCGACCTCCTCCGTGGAACGCGTGGCCTTCTGCTGTCCGCCGCCGGTGTCCTTGGTCGCCATGTCCCTCACCCCGCTCGGTTTGCCCTGACGTGAGTTCGATCCTGTCAAGATCAGACCCTACAAGCCCGGTCTGACATCGGCCCCGCACTTTCCTCAACGCCCCGGGGCCGTCCCCGCGATTCCCGGTGATGATTCCCGAACCGGGACCTTTTAGCCTCCTGACAGCACCCGGACCAGGTCTTCCGCCGTCCTGCAGCGGTCCAGGAGCTCCTTCACGTGATTGCGTGTACCGCGCAAGGGCTCCAGGGTCGGGACCCGCTGGAGCGAGTCACGGCCCGGCAGATCGAAGATCACCGAGTCCCAGGAGGCGGCGGCGACGTCGTCCGCGTACTGCTCCAGACAGCGGCCCCGGAAGTAGGCGCGGGTGTCCTCGGGAGGCTTCGTACGGGCCCGGGCGACGTCCTGCTCGTCCAGCAGCCGTTTCATCCTGCCGCGGGCCGCCAGACGGTTGTAGAGGCCCTTGTCGGGCCGTACGTCCGCGTACTGGAGGTCCACCAGATGCAGCCGGGCGGCGTCCCAGCCGAGCCCGTCGCGCCTGCGGTATCCCTCCATCAGCTCCTTCTTCGCGATCCAGTCCAGCTCGCCCGACAGGCTCATCGGATCGTTCTCCAGCCGGTTGAGCGTGTCCTCCCAGCGGCTCAGCACATCCTTGGTCTGCTCGTCGGCGTCGGCCCCGAAGCGCTCCTCGACGTACTTCCTGGCCAGCTCGTAGTACTCCATCTGGAGCTGTACGGCGGTGAGCGTCCGGCCGCTGCGCAGCGTGACCAGCTGCCGGAGATCGGGGTCGTGGGACACCTGGTGAAGAGTGCGTACGGGCTGGTCGACGGCGAGGTCGACGGCGATGAAGCCGTCCTCGATCATCGAGAGGACCAGGGCCGTGGTGCCCAGCTTGAGATAGGTCGAGATCTCCGAGAGATTGGCGTCGCCGATGATCACATGGAGCCGGCGGTACTTCTCGGCGTCGGAGTGCGGCTCGTCCCTGGTGTTGATGATCGGGCGCTTGAGGGTGGTCTCCAGACCCACCTCGACCTCGAAATAGTCGGCCCGCTGACTGATCTGGAAGCCGTGCTCGTGGCCGTCCTGGCCGATGCCGACCCGGCCGGCGCCCGTGACGACCTGCCGGGAGACGAAGAACGGCGTCAGATGGCGCACGATGTCCGAGAACGGGGTCTCGCGCTTCATCAGATAGTTCTCGTGGGTGCCGTAGGAGGCGCCCTTGTTGTCGGTGTTGTTCTTGTAGAGGTGGATCGGCAGGGCCCCGGGCAGCTGGGCGGCGCGGTCGGCCGCCTCGGTCATGATCCGTTCGCCGGCCTTGTCCCACAGGACGGCGTCGCGGGGGTTGGTGACCTCGGGAGAGCTGTACTCGGGGTGCGCGTGGTCCACATAGAGCCGGGCGCCGTTGGTGAGGATCACATTGGCCAGGCCGATGTCCTCGTCGGTGAGCTGGCTGGAGTCCGCGACCTCGCGGGCCAGGTCGAAGCCCCGGGCGTCCCGCAGCGGGTTCTCCTCCTCGAAGTCCCAGCGGGCACGGCGCGCCCGGTGCATCGCCGCCGCGTAGGCGTTGACGATCTGGGATGAGGTGAGCATGGCATTGGCGTTGGGATGGCCCGGGACGGAGATGCCGTACTCCGTCTCGATTCCCATTACTCGCCGTACGGTCATGCGGCCCTCCTTGCCCTGCGACGCTCCCGTCCGGGGGCGGCGCTCAAGTACCGCTGGTGCTCCGGTGCGCATGCGGTGCCCGTCCCCGCGCTGCGCGACCCGGCGGTACCGAAGAGCCTAGAACGGCTCTGCGCTGCGGGGGAGATCGATGTCGTCTTTGCTGCGGTGTGGCTGGTGAGACCGGGTGGGCCGGTGTGGTCCGGACGGGAAAGCGGCCGGCTGCGGACGCCCGGCGGGGGCGTCCGCAGCCGGGTCGCCACTACAGGTACTGCCCGGTGTTCGCCACCGTGTCGATGGAGCGACCGGTGTCGGCGCCCTGCTTTCCGGTGACCAGGGTGCGGATGAAGACGATCCGCTCGCCCTTCTTTCCGGAGATCCGGGCCCAGTCGTCCGGGTTGGTCGTGTTGGGCAGGTCCTCGTTCTCCTTGAATTCGTCCACGCACGCCTGGAGGAGATGGGCGACGCGCAGACCCTTCTGGTTGTGGTCGAGGAAGGCCTTGATGGCCATCTTCTTCGCCCGGTCCACAATGTTCTGGATCATCGCTCCGGAGTTGAAGTCCTTGAAATAGAGGACTTCCTTGTCACCATTGGCGTAGGTGACCTCCAGGAAGCGGTTCTCCTCGGATTCCGCGTACATCTGCTCCACGACGGACTGGATCATCGCGTGAGCGGCGGCTTCCTTGGATCCATTGTGCTCGGAGAGGTCGTCGGCGTGCAGCGGCAGCGAAGCGGTGAGATATTTCGCGAAGATGTCCTTCGCGGCCTCCGCGTCCGGTCGCTCGATCTTGATCTTCACATCGAGGCGGCCGGGGCGCAGAATCGCGGGGTCGATCATGTCCTCGCGATTGGAGGCGCCGATGACGATGACGTTCTCCAGGCCCTCGACGCCGTCGATCTCGGCGAGGAGCTGGGGGACGATGGTGTTCTCGACGTCCGAGCTGACGCCCGAGCCGCGGGTGCGGAAGAGGGATTCCATCTCGTCGAAGAAGACGATGACGGGGGTGCCCTCGCTGGCCTTCTCCCGGGCCCGCTGGAAGACCAGCCGGATGTGCCGTTCGGTTTCGCCGACGTACTTGTTGAGCAGCTCGGGGCCCTTGATGTTGAGGAAGTAGCTCTTTCCGGCGGGCTGACCGGTGACTTCGGCGACCTTCTTGGCAAGGGAGTTGGCGACGGCCTTGGCGATGAGCGTCTTGCCGCAGCCGGGCGGGCCGTAGAGCAGGATGCCCTTCGGCGGTCGAAGCTCGTGCTCCTTGAAGAGGTCGGGGTAGAGGTAGGGCAGCTCGACCGCGTCGCGGATCAGCTCGATCTGGTTGCCCAGGCCGCCGATCTTGTTGTAGTCGACGTCCGGGACCTCTTCGAGGACAAGCTCCTCGACCTCGCTCTTGGGGACCACCTCGTAGACGTAACCGGAGCGGGGTTCGAGCAGCAGGGCGTCGCCGGGCCGGATGGTGATGTCCAGCAGCGGTTCGGCGAGCCGTACCACCCGTTCCTCGTCGGTGTGGCCGATGACCAGGGCGCGCTCGCCGTCCTCGAGGATCTCCTTGAGGGTGACGATGTCGCCGGCGCGCTCGTACGCCATGGCCTCGACCACGTTGAGCGCTTCGTTGAGCATGACTTCCTGGCCGCGCCGTAGCTCGTCGAGCTCGACGCCGGGGCTGACGTTCACCCGGAGCTTGCGGCCCCCGGTGAAGATGTCGCAGGTGCCGTCCTCATTGGCCTGCAGGAAGACACCGAAGCCGGCCGGCGGCTGCGCGAGCCGGTCGACCTCCTCCTTGAGGGCCACGATCTGGTCGCGGGCCTCACGGAGCGTATTGGCGAGCCGCTCGTTCTGTGCGGACACGCCGGCCAGATTGGTCTGCAGTTCGACGATCCGCTCTTCGAGAATCCTCGTGTGACGCGGAGAGTCGGCGAGCTTGCGGCGCAGGACGGCGATTTCCTGCTCGAGATAGGCGACCTGGCCGGCTGGGTCTTCAGACCCCCGCCCCGGCCGGATGCCGCGGTTGATGTCGTCGTCGTGGGCTGCCACGGTCCTCACCTCCTCCAAGGGGAGCTGGACGCTTCCTGACCCTACCTGGGTGGGTGGTGATTGAAACCCCTAGATCACAAAGACGGTCGGGGTGTGTCCGATCTTCACCCTTGCGCTCTCCCTCCCGCCAGGGGAATACCCACCCATCAACATCGGAAAGCGGGCGGTTGTAAGGTCGAAGTGTTCAACACCCGTCAGGGCTGGCGCGACTTGCTTCAGATCACTTGGCAGGACGCTCGACCCGACGCAGGAAACGGCAGGAGATATGACCGTGCAGCACGAGGCCCCGTCCGAAGGCGCCGCCGACGCCCTGGAGGTCTGGATCGACCAGGACCTCTGCACCGGGGACGGGATCTGCGTCCAGTACGCCCCGGATGTCTTCGAGCTGGACATCGACGGGCTGGCGTATGTGAAGAGCGCCGACGACGAGCTGCTGCAGGATCCGGGGGCCTCGACTCCGGTCCCGCTGCCGCTGCTCCGGGACGTCGTGGACTCCGCGAAGGAGTGCCCGGGGGACTGTATCCATGTACGTCGGGTTTCGGACAGCGTGGAGGTGTACGGCCCGGACGCGGAGTGACCTCCCGGCTACCCCGCGTCGACGCGCGGGCACCGCGTGCCATGATCGGCGTCCGCATTTCGGACGCCGATTCCCGTACCGCCGGAGCCGGCCCTCACAGGGGCCGTGGCTCGTTCGGCGGCGTACGGAGGAACTTGCCGCCCTCCCACCGCCATTCGGCGTTCTCCCGCTCGTCGGGGCAGCACAGGGGCACCTCGGGCGAGGAGTAGCCGAGCAGGGTGGCGGTGATCGTCTCGTTCCGCACGGCGAGCCGCTCGACGTTCTGGCGCAGCTCGGGCGCGATCAGGGTGGCGACGACGCGCGGGCCGCCGTCCCGGCTCGCGGCGAGGACGTAGACCCCGCTGGGCGGGGTGCCGGCGCCCGCGTCACAGCGTGCCGCCACGACCGTCTCGGGCGCGCCGTCGCCGTCCAGGTCGCCGGTGGCCTTTTTCGTCACCACGGCGGAGACGGTCGCGCACTCCAGGGGGAGCTTCACCCGGGCGGGGTCGGGCGCCGGGGCGGCGGCTCCCGGGCCGGCGGGGGCGGAGCGGGCGGCGGGCCGCTCGCTCTGGGAGGCGGTGGCGGCCTCGGGCTGGAGCAGCCCGGCGAGCGCGGCGACGGCGGCCATCGCGGCGGCGGTGGCGAGCCAGTGCGCCGGGCGGGTCCGGGTGTGCGCGAGGTCCGGGAGTGCGGAGGTCTGCACGCGTGAAGTCTCCTGTGATGGCGAAGCCGGGGGCACGTCGGCGGCGGGAGGGAGGTCTGCATCGTGCCATACGTCACAGGGCCGGGGAACGGCGGGGTGCGGGCCCGCTTGTCAGGGTTTCGTAACCGATCGGCCGCCGAACGCGCCACCGCCGCCGTCGAGTTCCCGTTCGCGAAGTGTGTCGCGACGGGAACTCGGCGGCGGCGGTCCGGCGTTGTGGTGGGCGAGGGCCGGGAAGGGGCCCTCGATCGGGGCTCAGCCCTTGTTGGGTCCCTCGTAGTCGTCGCCGTAGGCGCCCTTGGCGGGGCGGCGGCGGCGCATCGGGGGCTCGACGCCGTCGGCGAGGCGCCGCGCGGTGACGAGGAAGCCGGTGTGGCCGATCATCCGGTGGTCGGGGCGGACGGCGAGCCCTTCGACGTGCCAGTTGCGGACCATGGACTCCCAGGGCTGCGGCTCGGCGAAGCATCCGATCTCACGGATGGACTCGACGGTGCGGGCGAGCTGGGTGGTGGTCGCGACGTAGCAGCAGAGGATGCCGCCCGGGACGAGCGCCTTGGACACGGCGTCCAGGCACTCCCAGGGGGCGAGCATGTCCAGGATCACCCGGTCGACGTCGGCGTCGGAGAGGTTGTCCTGAAGATCGCCGACGGTGAGCTGCCAGGCGGGGTGGGGACCGCCGAAGTAGCGCTCCACATTCTGCTGGGCGATCTCGGCGAAGTCCGGACGGCGCTCGTAGGAGTGGAGCATGCCGTGGTCGCCGATGGCGCGCAGCAGGAAGGCGCTGAGGGAGCCGGAGCCCACTCCCGCTTCGACGACGCGCGCACCGGCGAAGATGTCGGCGAAGGCCAGGATCTGCCCCGCGTCCTTGGGGTAGACCACGGCGGCGCCGCGGGGCATGGACAGGACATAGTCGGGGAGCAGGGGGCGCAGCGCGAGGTAGGCGACGTTTCCCGTGGTTCGGACAACACTGCCCTCGGGAGCGCCGATCAGCTCGTCGTGCGGGAAGGACCCTTTGTGGGTGTGAAAGTTCTTCCCGGCTTCGAGCGTGAACGTGTAGTGGCGTCCCTTGGGATCGGTGAGCTGGACCTGGTCCCCGACCTTGAAGGGCCCGCGTCGGCGGGCGGCACCGGTCGGTTCGGACATGTGACCAGCGTACCGGGCCCGGGGAGGGCCTGAGCACCTGGGAGAGCGGGGCGGGGCCCGGGGGCCTCGCGGGGGGCCGCCCCGGGGTCTCGCGGGGCGGTGGGCCGGCGGGGGGCGCGGGTCAGTGGGGGCGGGCCATGGCGGCGACGAAGGCGCGCTCGACGTCGGCGGTGGAGAGGACTCCGTAGATCTCGCCGGTCTCCTCGATCACCAGGTATTCGGTGGCGGGGGTGGTGCGGAGGCGGTCGAGGAGGGCTTCGCCGGCGAGGTCGGCGGGGAGTCGCATGCCGTCGGTGAGGTCCTGGGCGAGGCCGCTGACGGCGACCCAGGGGCGGCGGTGCTCGGGCACGCCGACGATGGCGGTCTCGCGGACGAGTCCGGTGGGCTCGCCCTGGCCGTCGACGACGACGAGGGCGCGGGCCCCGGCCTCGTTGGCGCGGCGCAGGGCCTCGGAGAGGGGGGTGCCGGACTCGACGGGGACGGCGCGCCGGGTGAGGGTGCGGGCCTCCAGCTCGGGGAGGTGTTCGCGCAGCCGGGCGACGCGGAGGCTGTTGCCGGCCCCGGTCCAGATGATGGCGGCCAGGATGGCGGCGAGGAGCGCGTCGGTGATGGTCTCCATGCCGCCGATGTCCTGGGCGGGGTTGCCGAGGGCGCCGGTGTGGGTGAGGAGGGGGAGGCCGATGAGGACGGCGACGGCGAGGGCGCGGCCGACCCAGGCGGCGGCGATGGTGCCGCTCATCGGCTTGCCGGTGATCTTCCAGACGACGGCGCGGAGCATCCGGCCGCCGTCGAGGGGGAGGCCGGGGAGGAGGTTGAAGGCGGCGACGATGAGGTTGGAGATCATGAGGCCGGCGAGGAGGACGCCGGGGACGGTGCCGGCCTCGACGGTCTGCATGCCGAGGTAGAAGACTCCGGCGAGGACGAGGGAGAGCAGCGGGCCGACGAAGGCGAGGATGAATTCGCGGCCCGGGGTCTCGGTCTCCTTCTCGATCTCGGAGACGCCGCCGAAGAACTGGAGCTGGATACGGCGTACGGGGAGCTTGAAGCGGAGCGCGGCGACGGTGTGGGCCAGCTCGTGGACGAGCACCGAGGCGTAGAAGGCGACGGCGAAGAAGAGGGAGACGAGGTAGCGGGCGCCGCCGAGGTCGGGCAGGACCCGGTCGAGCTGGCCGCCGAAGACCCAGGTGATGAGGGCGGCGACGAGGAACCAGCTGGGGGCGACATAGACGGGCACGCCGAAGGGGCGGCCCATGAGGATGCCGCCGCCGGGGCCGTCGGGGCGCTGCGGTTTGCCGTTGCGGCCGACGCCCCGGGGGTTCTCCCCCTGGCCCTCGCTCCGTGCCCGCTTGCGCTCGCCTCGGGTGTCGTCCTCGTTCACGGGTTCCCTTCGTCTCGGTGGGGCGGGGCGCCCCTCGCTCGATCATGCGCTGTGCCGACCTCTGACGTCGATGGTATTGCGCTCGCTGTCAGTGGCGGGTCGTAGGGTCGTGGTCATGAGGACGAGTGAGGAGCCGTTGCGGAGCCGGCCGCCGATGTCGCTGTCGCCTTCGCGGGCGAGCGATTTCATGCAGTGCCCCTTGCTGTACCGGTTTCGGGTGATCGACCGGCTGCCGGAGAAGCCGAGCGAGGCGGCGACCCGGGGCACGCTGGTGCACGCGGTGCTGGAGCGGCTCTTCGACGCTCCGGCGGCGGAGCGCACGGCTCCGCGGGCGAGGTCGCTGGTGCCGGGGCAGTGGGACCGGCTGCTGGCGGACCGGCCGGAGCTGGGTGAGCTGTTCGACGGGGACGAGGGCGGCGAGCGGCTGACGCGCTGGCTGGGCGAGGCCGAGGCGCTGGTGGAGCGCTGGTTCTCGCTGGAGGATCCGACGCGGCTGGAGCCGGCGGAGCGGGAGATGTTCGTGGAGGCGGAGCTGGAGTCGGGGCTTCGGCTGCGCGGGGTGATCGACCGGGTGGATGTGGCGCCGTCGGGCGAGGTCAGAATCGTCGACTACAAGACGGGCAAGGCCCCGCGCCCGGAGTACAGCGAGGGCGCGCTGTTCCAGATGAAGTTCTACGCGCTGGTGATCTGGCGGCTGAAGGCGGTGGTGCCGCGCCGGCTCCAGCTGGTCTATCTGGGCAGCGGCGATGTGCTGACGTACGACCCGGTGCCCGCGGATCTGGAGCGGGTGGAGCGGAAGCTGCTGGCGCTGTGGGAGGCGATCAGGGCGGCGACGGAGTCGGGCGAGTGGCGGCCCCGGCCCACCAAGCTCTGCGGCTGGTGTGATCATCGGGCCGTGTGCCCGGAATTCGGGGGTACTCCCCCGGTGTATCCGCTGGGCGTTTCCCCGGCGGCCGGGGAGGCGGAGGGTCAGGGCAGAATGGGATCCGACCGAGTGTGAGGAGTTCCCTGTGGCCATCCGCGTTCTACTGGTCGACGACCAGCCGCTGCTGCGTACCGGTTTCCGGATGATTTTGGAGGCCGAGCAGGACGTCGCGGTCGTGGGCGAGGCCGGGGACGGTCTCCAGGCACTCGACCAGGTGCGGGCGCTGCAGCCCGATGTGGTGCTCATGGACATCCGGATGCCCCGGATGGACGGGGTCGAAGCGACCCGGCAGATCACGGGTCCCGGGCGGGACGGTCCGGCGAAGGTTCTGGTGCTGACGACGTTCGATCTGGACGAGTATGTGGTGGAGGCGCTGCGGGCCGGGGCCAGCGGCTTTCTGCTGAAGGACGCCCCGGCGGACGAGCTGGTCCAGGCGATCCGGGTGGTGGCGGCCGGTGAGGCGATGCTGGCGCCGAGCATCACCCGCAGGCTGCTGGACAAGTACGCGGGCCATCTCCCGTCGGGCGAGGAGCCCCTCCCGGACACGCTGAACACGCTGACCGACCGTGAGGTGGAGGTCTTGAAGCTGGTCTCCCGGGGTCTGTCGAACGCGGAGATCGCCGCCGATCTGTTCGTCAGCGAGACGACGGTGAAGACGCATGTCGGGCATGTGCTGACCAAGCTGGGCCTTCGGGACCGGGTGCAGGCGGCGGTGTACGCGTACGAGAGCGGTCTGGTGCGGCCGGGGGCGCAGTAGGCCCTCGGGCGGGAGCGGCGGCACAGCGGTAGACGGAGAACGGCGGCGGGCAGGATGCCCGCCGCCGTTCTCCGTCGTACGCCCTTCGAGAGCGCCGGCGGGTCAGCTGCCGGTGGTGGACAGCTCCCAGAGCTGGAGGTCGGAGCTGCCGTTGAGGAGCCGCTCGACGCCGGTGACGCCCTTGCGGGCGGCGACGTACTGCTTGCCCTGCCAGAGCGGCAGCACGGGGACGTCCTCGGCGACGATCTGCTGGAGCCGGGCGAAGACGTCGCCGGTGGCGGCGCGGTCGGCCTGGCGGCGGGACTGCGGGATGAGCTTGCGGGCCTCGGTGCTCACATACGGGGAGTTGAGGAAGTTGCCCTTCTCCAGGAAGGGCGCGATGTAGTTGTCCGGGTCCGGGAAGTCGGGGACCCAGCCGAGGCCGTAGACCGGGTAGTCGCCGCGCTGTCCGGCGGGGCGGAACTTGGACCAGTCGGCGCCCTTGATGGTGACGTCGAAGAGTCCGGAGGCGTTCAGCTGGTCGCGGATGACCTCGAACTCCTTGACCGCGTAGCGGTCGGCCGCGTAGTGCAGGGAGGTCTTGACCGGGGTGGTGATGTTGGCCTCTTCGAGGTACCGCTCGGCCCGCTTGCGGCTGGGGTCGCCGTACTCGTCGTAGAAGGCGTTCTTGTGCCCGTTGACGCTGGCGGGGATGAGCGAGTACAGCGGTTCGGCGGTGGCGCTGTGGACCTCGGCGGCGATCTGGCCGCGGTCGATGAGGGAGGCCATGGCCTTGCGTACGGCCTTGTCCTTCACCGACGGGTGGTCGGTGTTGAAGGCCAGGTACTGGATGGACAGGCCGGGCAGCTCGGTGAGCTGGATGTCCTTGTCGGGCTTGTCCAGCATCTGGGTGATCTGCTTGGAGTTCATCTCCCGGGTGGCGATGTCGATGTCGCCCTTCTCCAGCGCCTTGGTCATGGCCGCGGAGTCCTTGAAGATCCGCAGTTCGACCTTGTCGTTGTGGAGTTCGAGATCGCCGTTGTACGAGTCGTTCTTGCTGAAGACGACCTTGGTGACCTCGCCGCCCTTGTCCTCGGCCTTCATCGTGTAAGGACCGGAGCCGTCGACCTCGAGGCCGTCGCGGAGCTTCTTGCCGTCGTAGTCCTTCTCGTTGAGGATCGCGGCGGCGGGGGTGGAGAGCTTGTACGGGAACGTCGCGTCCGGGATGGAGAGATGGAAGACCAGTTCCAGCTCGCCCTTCACCTCGATGGTGTCGATGTTCGACAGCAGGGCGGCGGCGCCGTTGGAGTGGTTGATGGCGAGCAGGCGCTCGATGGAGAACTTGACGTCCTCGGCGGTGATGGCGGTGCCGTCGGAGAAGGTGAGTCCGCCCCGGAGCTTGCAGCGGTAGCTCTGCGAGGCGTTGTCGGTGAAGTCGCAGGACTCCGCCGCGTCGGGCACGGGCTCACCGCCGCCGCGAGGGGCGTGCATCAGCGTCTGCACGGTCTGGCGCAGCACGTTCCAGGAGCCGGTGTCGTAGGCGAACGCCGGGTCGAGGGGGGCGCGCGCCTCCTTGTTGGCGATGAGCTGATCCGTAGTGCCCACGACAATGGCGTCGCCGCCACCGGCCCCGCTCTCCGTACTGCCGCAGGCGACGAGTACGGGTGCGAGCAGGCCGACCACGGCCGGCAGCACCAGAGTCTTACGGTTCATCCTGGACGTTCTCCTCATCCGGCACTGGGATACAGCTGGTACGGGAGGCTTCGCCGCAGCCGCCCTGTGGGGCGGTTCGACCGGTCCGTGGAATCAGGACGATCGGTCCTGTGTTCGCGGCGGTTGCGCGACCGCCGGGGCGCATCGGTGTTGCGGCGAAGGCTCGCGAAGAGATTAGTCCGAGAGGGCCGTGGGGGTTCACCGGCCCACAGATGGCTCGCATTCGCTCAGTGATGGCTTGTGTCGGTGAGTGAATGGCCATGCCATGGAATGTTTCGTACACCACTCCATGAATGTGGACACAAAGACCCTCCTGGCGCACGCCAGGAGGGTCTGTGACCGGCCGGGACGAATCCGTCCAGGGCGTTTTCGGTGACGAACGTCACGTTCGAAAAGTTATCAGAAGGGTCTTTCATAAACGCTTTTCCGGCCAGTGGGAAATATCGACCGGCGTTCTCCGAGTTTCTTCGACATTCAAGAAACACGGACCGTGCATGACTCAGTTCATAGGCGTGATGAGGCCGCGGAGAAAGCTGAGGTTCACTTCTTCGAGAGAGCCGACGACGACACGGCCCTCGGCGGGCGCGATGGGGGCCACCGAGGGGACGGCGACCACCCGGCAGCCGGCCGCCTCGGCGGAGGCGACGCCGGTGGCGGTGTCCTCGACGACGGCGCAGTGGGCCGGGTCGGCGCCCACCCCGCTCGCGGCCAGCAGATAGGGGTCGGGGTGCGGCTTGGTGCGCGGCACCTCGTCGCCCGCGACGGAGAGCGAGAAGTTCTCGGGGCCGAGGGAGGCCAGCACCCGGTCGATGATGCGGCGGTGCGAGGCGGAGACCAGGGCGGTGGGCACCCGGTGGGCGGCGAGTTCCGCGAGCAGCCGCTCGGCGCCGGGCATCAGCGGCACGCCCCGGTCGATCCTGGCCTCGAACCGGTCGTTGAGCAGCACGGTCAGCTCCGGCAGGGAGATGTCGGCGCCGGTCACCTCGATGAGATAGCCCGCGCTGCGGCTCATGGGGCCGCCGACGACCACATCGCGCCAGGCCGGGTCCAGCTCGTGCCCGAGGTCCGCGAAGACCTCGGCCTCCGCGTCCCACCAGAAGCCCTCGGTGTCCACGAGGGTGCCGTCCATGTCCAGGAAGACCGCCTCCAGCGCGGCCCCTCCCGCCGGACGGGTCAACGACGCGGGGACCCTGCTGGTCAGCGAAGCGGGGACCGTGCTGGTCATCGGCACACCTCCGGTGGGGACGAGAAGGCCGGTCGCCTTCTTCCCGCGGCTTTCCCGCGAGAAGAGTCGACCGGCCTGCTTGGGACCGACCAGTGTACGTCCGCTCCGGCGCGCGCGCCCGGGAATAACGGACCGGCCCTCTCCGGACCGGTCTCCGGGCCCGGAGCAGGGCCGTCCCCGGGCCCGGAGCGGCGCGGAGGCGGGCCGCCCCGGGCCCGGGGGCCAGGGGCGGAGGGCCCGTCCCCGGGGCCTCTCCGGGTCCCGGGGACGGCCGGTGACGCGGTCCCTACCGGGCGTTGAAGTACTTGGCCTCGGGGTGGTGGATGACGATGGCGTCGGTGGACTGCTCCGGGTGGAGCTGGAACTCCTCCGAGAGATGGACCCCGATGCGCTCCGGCCGCAGCAGGTCCGCGATCTTCGCCCGGTCCTCCAGATCGGGGCAGGCCCCGTATCCGAGCGAGAAGCGCGCGCCGCGGTACTTCAGCGCGAACATGTCCTCCACGTCCGCCGGGTCCTCCCCCGCGTACCCCAGCTCGGCGCGGACCCGCGCGTGCCAGTACTCGGCGAGCGCCTCGGCGAGCTGGACCGACAGACCGTGGAGTTCGAGGTAGTCCCGGTAGGAGTCGGAGGCGAACAGCTCGGCGGTGGCCTCGCCGATCCGGGAGCCCACGGTCACGACCTGGAGGCCCACCACGTCGACCTCGCCGGACTCCTCGGGGCGGAAGAAGTCCGCCAGGCAGAGATACCGGCCCCGGCGCTGGCGGGGGAAGGTGAAGCGGGTGCGCTCGGAGCCGTCCTCGTGCAGCAGGATCAGGTCGTCGCCCTTGGAGACACAGGGGAAGTAGCCGTAGACCACGGCCGCCTCCAGCATGTTCTCGGTGTGGAGCTTGTCGAGCCAGCCCCGCAGATGCGGCCGGCCCTCGCTCTCCACCAGCTCCTCGTAGGAGGGGCCGTCCCCGGCCCTGGTCTGCTTGAGCCCCCACTGCCCCTTGAACAGCGCGCCCTCGTCCAGCCAGGACGCGTACTCCTTCAGCTGGATGCCCTTGATGACCCGCGTCCCCCAGAACGGCGGCGTCGGCACCGGATTGTCGACCGAGATGTCGGAGCGGGCCGGGATCTCGGGCTCGGCGACCTCCAGCAGCGGGGTGTCCCGCTTGGCGACCCGCCGCTGCTTCAGCTCCGGCAGCACCGCCCCCGGCACCCCGCGCTTGACCGCGATGAGCGCGTCCATGAGGCGCAGCCCCTCGAACGCGTCCCGGGCGTAGCGGACCTCGCCCTCGTAGATCTCGTGGAGGTCCTGCTCCACATAGGCGCGGGTCAGCGCGGCGCCGCCGAGGATCACCGGATAGTCGGCGGCCATGTTCCGCTGATTCAGCTCCTGGAGGTTCTCCTTCATGATGACGGTGGACTTCACCAGGAGGCCGGACATGCCGATCACGTCCGCGCGGTGCTCCTCGGCCGCCTCCAGGATCGCGGAGACCGGCTGCTTGATGCCCAGGTTGACCACGTTGTAGCCGTTGTTGGAGAGGATGATGTCGACGAGGTTCTTGCCGATGTCGTGGACGTCGCCGCGGACCGTGGCCAGCACGATCGTGCCCTTGCCCTCCGCGTCCGACTTCTCCATGTGCGGCTCCAGATAGGCCACCGCGTTCTTCATCACCTCGGCGGACTGGAGCACGAACGGCAGCTGCATCTGTCCGGATCCGAACAGCTCGCCGACGACCTTCATCCCCTCCAGCAGGGTGTCGTTGACGATCGCGAGCGCCGGTCGCTCCTCCAGCGCCTCGTCCAGATCCCGCTCCAGACCGTTCTTCTCGCCGTCGATGATCCGCCGCTGGAGCCGCTCGTCCAGCGGCAGCGCCAGCAGCTCCTCCGTCTTGCCGGCCTTCATCGACTTGGTGTTGACGCCCTCGAAGAGCGCCATCAGCCGCTGCAGCGGGTCGTAGCCCTCGGCGCGCCGGTCGTAGATCAGATCGAGCGCGGTGGTGACCTGCTCGTCGTCGAACCGGGCGATCGGCAGGATCTTGGAGGCGTGGACGATGGCGGAGTCCAGGCCCGCCTTGACGCACTCGTCCAGGAACACCGAGTTCAGCAGGATCCGGGCCGCCGGGTTCAGGCCGAAGGAGATGTTCGACAGGCCCAGGGTGGTCTGCACATCCGGATGGCGGCGCTTCAGCTCCCGGATCGCCCCGATCGTGGCGATGCCGTCCTTCCGGGACTCCTCCTGGCCGGTGCAGATGGTGAAGGTGAGGGTGTCGATGAGGATGTCCGACTCATGGATCCCCCAGTTCCCCGTCAGATCGTCGATGAGGCGCTCGGCGATGGCGACCTTGTGCTCGACGGTACGGGCCTGGCCCTCCTCGTCGATGGTGAGCGCGATCAGCGCCGCCCCGTGCTCCTGGGCCAGCCGGGTGACCTTCGCGAAGCGGGACTCCGGGCCGTCGCCGTCCTCGTAGTTCACCGAGTTGATGACCGCGCGGCCGCCCAGCTTCTCCAGACCGGCCCGGATCACCTCCACCTCGGTGGAGTCCAGCACCAGCGGAAGGGTGGAGGCGGTGGCGAACCGGCCGGCCAGCTCCGCCATGTCCGCGACACCGTCCCGGCCGACATAGTCGACGCACAGGTCGAGCATGTGCGCGCCCTCGCGGATCTGGTCCCGGGCGATCTCCACACAGTCGTCCCAGCGGGCCTCCAGCATGGCCTCCCGGAACTTCTTCGAGCCGTTGGCGTTCGTCCGCTCGCCGATCGCCATGTACGAGGTGTCCTGGCGGAACGGCACCGTCTGGTACAGCGAGGCGGCGCCGGGCTCCGGACGCGGCTCCCGGGCCGTCGGCACCAGGCCCCGGACCCGCTCGACCACCTGCCGCAGATGCTCCGGCGTCGTACCGCAGCAGCCGCCGACCAGCGAGAGTCCGTACTCGCGGACGAAGGTCTCCTGCGCGTCGGCCAGCTCCGGCGCGGACAGCGGATAGTGCGCGCCGTCCTTCCCGAGGACCGGCAGGCCCGCGTTCGGCATGCAGGACAGCGGGATCCGGGAGTGGCGGGCGAGATAGCGCAGATGCTCGCTCATCTCGGCCGGGCCCGTGGCGCAGTTCAGTCCGATCATGTCGATGCCCAGCGGCTCCAGGGCGGTCAGCGCCGCCCCGATCTCGGAGCCCAGCAGCATCGTGCCGGTGGTCTCCACCGTGACCGAGCAGATCAGCGGCAGATCCAGTCCCGAGATGTCCAGGGCGCGCCGTGCTCCCAGGATCGCCGACTTCGTCTGGAGCAGGTCCTGGGTGGTCTCGACCAGCAGCGCGTCGGCGCCGCCCGCGATCATGCCCTCCGCGTTCGCCTGGAACGCGTCCCGCAGCACCGTGTAGGGGGCGTGGCCCAGCGTCGGCAGCTTGGTGCCGGGGCCCATCGATCCCAGCACCCAGCGCTGCTGCCCGGTCTCGGCCGTGAACTCGTCGGCGACCTCCCGCGCGATCCGCGCGCCCGACTCCGACAGCTCGTGCACCCGCTCGGGGATGTCGTACTCGGCGAGCGCCGCGAAGTTCGCTCCGAACGTGTTGGTCTCCACGCAGTCGACGCCGACGCCGAAGTAGGCCTCGTGGACCGAGCGGACGATGTCGGGGCGGGTCACGTTCAGGATCTCGTTGCAGCCTTCGAGATTCTCGAAGTCATCGAGGGACGGATCCTGCGCCTGGAGCATGGTGCCCATCGCACCGTCGGCGACGACGACTCTCGTCGCGAGGGCCTCGCGAAGGGCTGCGATCCTGGTCCGGCTGTCTGCGGAAGGGGCGGAAGAGGTCGGCGACGAGGCCATGGAATGAGCTCCCTGGGATGCGACGGCTGTCGGCTTTGCGCCTTCCGGCGGGAGGGCGCACGGAGCCAGAGTAGCCGGGCGGGGCGCGCCGAGTCGTGGGTGTCCCACGGGACGGACGCAAGTTGGCCGAGGGGTTTCTGTGAACCCGTCTGCCGCGAGATACTCGCTCCACACTGACCGAGGTCGACATCGACCGATAGTGTTCAGCATTGTCGAACAGCAGTGGGAGAGGGCCGATCCGATGGCGAAGAGCATCCAGTCACTCGAGCGTGCGGCGGCGATGCTGCGACTGCTCGCGGGCGGAGAGCGCCGGCTGGGCCTTTCGGACATCGCCTCCTCGCTGGATCTGGCCAAGGGGACGGCCCACGGCATCCTGCGCACCCTCCAGGCGGAGGGCTTCGTCGAGCAGGACCCGGCCTCCGGGCGCTATCAGCTGGGGGCGGAGCTGCTGCGGCTGGGCACCGGCTATCTGGACGTGCACGAGCTGCGCGCCCGCGCCCTGGTCTGGACGGACGACCTGGCCCGCTCCAGCGGCGAGAGCGTCCATCTGGGCGTGGCCCACCAGCACGGCGTGCTCGTCGTCCACCATGTCTTCCGGCCCGACGACAGCCGCCAGGTGCTGGAGGTGGGGGCCATGCAGCCGCTGCACTCCACGGCCCTGGGGAAGGTGCTGGCCGCCTACGACCCGGTGGCGCACACGGAGGCCCTGGAGGTCGAGCGGGAGGCGTTCACCCCGCGGACGGTGACCGACGCGGCCGAGTTCGAGTCGCTGCTCGATCTGACCCGCGCGCGCGGGTGGGCGAGCGATGTGGAGGAGACCTGGGAGGGGGTGGCGGCGGTCGCCGCCCCCATCCACGACCGGCGGCGGATGCCGGTGGGCGCGGTCGCCATCACCGGTGCGGTGGAGCGGGTGTGCGAAGGCCGTGAGCTGCGGTCCGAGCTGGTGGCGGCGGTGCGCGAGTGCGCCCGTTCGGTCTCCCGCGATCTGGGCGCCGGCCGGTTCTGAGGCGCGGGCGGCCCGTTCCGAGGCGCGGCCCGCCTGTCCTGAGACACGGGCGGCCTGCCCTGAGGCGCTACCTGCCGGTTCTGAGACACGACCGGCCGGTTCCGAGGCGCGGCCCGCCTGTCCTGAGACACGGGCGGCCGGATCTGAGGCGCTGCCTGCCGGTTCTGAGACACGACCGGCCGGTTCCGAGGCACGGCCGGCCTGCCCCGAGGTCCGGCCGGCCGGAAGCCTGAGACTCGGTTGGCCGGCGCGCCCCGCGGCGGCCCCCGCTCCCCCGCCCCCGGCTTCCGGCCGGGGCCGGGCCGGCGATGGCCGAACACGCGCCGGGCGGTTCCTGGCGCCCTGGCGCATCATCGATAACGATCGGGTTTTGGGGGCATACGACCCTTGACGCCATGTTAACCAGGGACAAAACTGCCGTTCATCGGTCGGCATTGTCGAACACCTACCGGCGATACCCGTTAGAGTGTGACAAGCGCCAAGGGCCGACAACGCCCTCACCTGAGGGCGCGGACCACCGGTGTGACCCCGGGGTCCGCCTTCCCCTGGACGAAGGACAAAGGAGTCGCGGTGTCCAGCTCCGACATCTTTATCGGCGAGATCATCGGAACAGCTGTTCTGATCCTGCTCGGCGGTGGCGTGGTCGCCGCCGTCACCCTCAAGAATTCCAAGGCGCGCGGCGCCGGCTGGCTCGCCATCACTCTCGCGTGGGGCTTCGCGGTGATGACGGCCGTCTACATCAGCGGCCCGCTCTCCGGCGCTCATCTGAACCCGGCCGTCACCCTCGGCATCGCCATCAAGGACGGGGTCTGGGACCACTTCGGCGTCTACCTCGCCGGCCAGCTCCTCGGCGCGATGCTGGGCGCGGCGCTGACCTGGGTCGCGTACTACGGCCAGTTCCAGTCACATCTCACCGATCCCGAGATCATCGGCGACCCGGCCGACAAGCCGATCGAGGGTCCGCACAACGGAAACAGGGCCGGACCGGTCCTCGGCATCTTCGCCACCGGCCCCGAGGTCCGCGTCGTCTGGCAGAACCTCGCCACCGAGATCCTGGGCACCGTGGTGCTCGTGCTCGCCGTGCTCACCCAGGGCCTCAACGACGAGGGCAAGGGCCTGAGCATCCTCGGCGGACTGATCACCGCCCTGGTCGTGGTCGGCATCGGCCTCTCGCTGGGCGGCCCGACCGGCTACGCCATCAACCCGGCCCGTGACCTGGGCCCCCGTATCGTCCACGCCCTGCTGCCGCTGCCCAACAAGGGCGGCTCCGACTGGGGCTACGCCTGGATCCCGATCGCCGGTCCGCTGGCCGGCGGAGCGCTCGCCGCGGGTATCTACAACCTCGCGTTCGTCTGACCGTGAACGCACGCCGTATACGTACGCCGTACAGGTACAGCCGTATCCCCTCCGTATCCAGCAGGAGCACATCGTGACCGACGCACACACCACGGGAACCTCGTCCCACGGCCACGGCCCGTTCATCGCGGCCATCGACCAGGGCACCACCTCCAGCCGCTGCATCGTCTTCGACAAGGACGGCCGGATCGTCTCCGTCGACCAGAAGGAGCACGAGCAGATCTTCCCCAGGCCCGGCTGGGTCGAGCACAACGCCACCGAGATCTGGACCAACGTCCAGGAAGTCGTGGCGGGCGCGCTCGACAAGGCGGGCATCACCGCCGCCGACGTCAAGGCGATCGGCATCACCAACCAGCGCGAGACCACCCTGCTCTGGGACAAGGCCACCGGTGAGCCCGTCCACAACGCCATCGTCTGGCAGGACACCCGCACCGACGCGCTCTGCAAGGAGCTGGGCCGCAATGTCGGCCAGGACCGCTTCCGCCGCGAGACCGGTCTGCCGCTGGCGAGCTACTTCGCCGGACCCAAGGTCCGCTGGCTGCTCGACAACGTCGAGGGCCTGCGCGAGCGCGCCGAGCGCGGCGAGATCCTCTTCGGCACCATGGACTCCTGGGTCATCTGGAATCTGACCGGCGGCGTCGACGGCGGCGTGCACGTCACCGACGTCACCAACGCCTCGCGCACCATGCTGATGAACCTCTACAGCATGAAGTGGGACGACAAGATCCTCACTTCCATGGAGGTCCCGGCCGAGGTGCTGCCCGAGATCCGGTCCTCCTCCGAGGTGTACGGCCTCGCCAAGGGCGGCATCCTCGACGGCATCCCGGTCGCCTCCGCGCTCGGCGACCAGCAGGCGGCCCTCTTCGGCCAGACCTGTTTCGCCGAGGGCGAGGCCAAGTCGACGTACGGCACCGGCACGTTCATGCTGATGAACACCGGCGAGACGCCCGTCAACTCGTACAACGGACTGCTGACCACCGTCGGCTACCGCATCGGCGACCAGAAGGCCGTCTACGCCCTGGAGGGCTCGATCGCGGTCACCGGTTCGCTGGTGCAGTGGATGCGCGACCAGATGGGCCTAATCAACTCCGCGGCCGAGATCGAGACCCTGGCCCTGTCCGTGGAGGACAACGGCGGCGCGTACTTCGTGCCCGCCTTCTCCGGACTGTTCGCCCCCTACTGGCGCTCCGACGCGCGGGGAGTGATCGCCGGTCTCACCCGCTATGTCACCAAGGCGCACATCGCGCGCGCCGTTCTCGAGGCCACCGCCTGGCAGACCCGCGAGATCACCGACGCCATGACGAAGGACTCCGGCGTCGAGCTGACCGCGCTCAAGGTCGACGGCGGAATGACCTCCAACAATCTGCTGATGCAGACCCTCTCGGACTTCCTGGACGCGCCCGTGGTGCGTCCCATGGTGGCCGAGACGACCTGCCTCGGCGCGGCCTACGCCGCCGGTCTGGCCGTCGGTTTCTGGCCGGACACCGACGCGCTGCGCGCCAACTGGCGCCGGGCCGCGGAATGGACCCCGCGCATGGACGCCGAGCAGCGTGAGCGCGAGTACAAGAACTGGCTCAAGGCCGTCGAGCGGTCCATGGGCTGGCTCGAGGAAGAGGAGTAATCGACATGACCACCCTGCAGAGCGTTCCGGCCCTCGGAGCGCATCCGGCGTCCGGCTCCCTCCCGAGCCGTGCCGAGACTCGGGAGCAGCTCTCCAAGGCGACGTACGACCTCCTGGTGATCGGCGGCGGCATCCTGGGCATCTCCACCGCCTGGCATGCGGCCCAGTCCGGGCTGCGGGTGGCCCTGGTGGACGCCGGCGACTTCGCCGGCGCCACCTCCTCCGCCTCCTCCAAGCTGCTCCACGGCGGTCTGCGCTATCTGCAGACCGGCGCGGTGAAGCTGGTCGCGGAGAACCACTTCGAGCGCCGTGCGGTCTCCCGTGAGGTGGCCCCCCACCTCGCCAACCCGCTGACCTTCTATCTGCCGGTCTACAAGGGCGGACCGCACGGTGCGGCGAAGCTCGGCGCGGGCGTGTTCGCGTACTCCGCGCTCTCCGCGTTCGGCGACGGCGTCGGCCATGTCATCAGCGCGGCCAAGGCGCAGCGTGACGTGCCCGAGCTGCGCACGGAGAATCTGAAGGCCGTCGCCGTCTACGGCGACGACCAGATGAACGACTCCCGGATGGCGCTGATGACGGTGCGCGCGGCCGTCGCGGCGGGGGCGACCGTCCTCAATCACGCCGAGGTCACCGGGCTGCGGTTCACCAAGGGCCGGGTCACGGGCGCGGAGCTGAAGGACCGGCTGGACGGCACGGAGTTCGGAGTGGGCGCCCGGCTGGTGCTGAACGCCACCGGCCCGTGGGTGGACCACCTGCGCCGGATGGAGGACCCGAACGCGGCTCCGTCGATCCGGCTCTCCAAGGGCGCGCACCTGGTGCTCAAGCGCACCTCGCCCTGGAAGGCCGCGCTGGCGACCCCGATCGACAAGTACCGCATCACCTTCGCGCTGCCCTGGGAGGACATGCTGCTGCTGGGCACCACGGACGAGGAGTTCGAGGGCGACCCGGGCGATGTGTCGGTCAATGAGAAGGACACCGCGCAGATCCTGGACGAGGCCGCGTTCTCCATCCGCGACCAGCAGCTGTCGCGGGATCTGATCACCTACTCCTTCGCCGGTCTGCGGGTGCTGCCCGGCGGCCCCGGGGACACCTCCAAGGCGAAGCGCGAGACGGTGGTCTCGGAGGGCCGCGGCGGGATGCTGTCGGTGGCCGGCGGCAAGTGGACGACCTTCCGCCACATCGGCCGTACGGTGATGAACAAGCTGGCGGCGCTCCCCGGGCACCCGCTGGCGGAGGACATGGAGCCGATCTCGCGGCTGCCGAAGAAGCTTCCGCTGCCGGGCATAGCCAACCCGAACGCGGTGGCGCACCGGCTGCTGGTCGACGGCGGTACGCCGGGGCCGCGGATGGCCGCGGACACCGCGCGTCATCTGGCCACCCACTACGGCTCGCTCTCCTTCGACATCGCGCGGCTGGCCAACGACGACCCGGCGCTGGCCGAGCGGATCCACCCGGACGCGCCGGAGATCTGGGCGCAGGTGGTGTACGCGCGGGACCAGGAGTGGGCGGAGACCGCCGACGACGTGCTGCGCCGGCGGACGACGCTGACGATCCGCGGTCTGGCCACGGACGAGATCCGGGGCCGGGTGACGGACCTCCTCGGCGACAAGTCGTAGCGGGGCGTCGTACGGGCCCGGGGGCGCGACCCCGGGCGCGGTGACGGACGGTGTGGGGCGGCTCCCGGGCGGGGGCCGCCCCTCTCGTGTTCGCGCTGTGTCGGCGCCGTGTTCGCGCTGGGAGAAAAGATCGCCCGCGGGGGAGATTCGCCGGTGACCGCTTGGATGAACGAGCAGGCGGATGGGTAGCTGAGGCGGATCGGGCACGTCTCGGCGAAGTTCACCCGCCCGTGCGCGAGGGCGGCGGCGGGACACCCCGCACGCCGTAAGGTTGGGGCCGTACGAGAGGCACGTCGGAAGGAGGCACTGGGTGATCGAGCTCGAGGGGGTACCCGAGCTGATCGACCCGGTCATGGTGGCCGCGTTCGAGGGCTGGAACGACGCCGGCGACGCCGCCTCCACCGCGGTCGCGCATCTGGACCGGGAGTGGAAGGGCGAGGTCTTCGCGGCGCTGGACGCCGAGGACTACTACGACTTCCAGGTCAATCGGCCCACGGTGTGGCTGGACGGCGGAGTACGGAAGATCACCTGGCCCACGACCCGGCTCTCCGTGGTCAGGGTCGGCGGCGAGAAGCCACGTGACCTGGTGCTGGTGCGGGGCATAGAACCGTCCATGCGCTGGCGTTCGTTCTGCAACGAGATCCTTGGATTCGCCCATGAGCTGGGCGTGGAGATGGTGGTGATCCTGGGCGCGCTGCTCGGCGACACCCCGCACACCCGGCCGGTGCCGGTGAGCGGCATCACCTCGGACCCGGATCTGGCCAGGACGATGGATCTGGAGGAGACACGGTACGAGGGGCCGACCGGGATCGTCGGGATTCTCCAGGAGGCGTGCACGCACGCCGGAGTGCCGGCGGTCAGCCTGTGGGCGGCGGTGCCGCACTATGTGTCGCAGCCGCCCAATCCGAAGGCGACGCTGGCGCTGCTGAACCGGCTGGAGGATCTGATCGGGCTGCGGATCCCGCTGGGCGAACTCCCCGAGGACGCCCGGGCGTGGCAGCTGGGCGTGGATCAACTGGCCGCCGAGGACGGCGAGGTGGCGGAGTACGTCCAGACGCTGGAGGAGGCGCGGGACACGGCGGAGCTTCCGGAGGCCTCGGGCGAGGCGATCGCCCGGGAGTTCGAGCGGTATCTGCGGCGGCGGGACGGCGGGCCGGGGCCCGGTGTCGCCACCGACGGCGGCGAGGGCGCCGCGTATCTGCGGGATTCCGCGACCGGGCTGAACCGGCCGCCGAAGGCGGCGCGTTCGGAGCAGCCGGCGGAACCGGAGTCGCCGGGGGCGTCGGAATCGCCGGGGCCGTCGGAGCCCTCCCGGGCGGCGGAGTCGGCGCAGTCGGCTCAGTCGGCGGAGGGCGCCGCCGAGGACTCCCCCGAGGACTCCGCCGGGCGGGCGGCCGATTCCGAGCCGCAGGCGGCCGAGGAGCCGTCGCGACGGGACCCGTCGGAACGAGGCTCGTCGGAACGGGACCTGTCGGAGGGCCCGGAGGGCTCACCGCCCCCCGAGGCCGCCGAGCGGAAGGACCCGCCCCGGCCGAAGCCGAAGCCCAGGTCCAGGACGAAGCGGGAGCCCGGCCCGGGCACGGGCACCGGCACCGGCAGGACCCGGGGCCGCGGCAAGAGCGCGGACCAGGGGGACGAGAACGGGGAAGAGCCCCGCGAGGGCTGACACTCCACCGCACGCCGAGCGGGGCGGGGTCCATGTGGACCCCGCCCCGCTCGGCTGCGCCGGGGCTCGTCTCCCCGGGCGGGGCTCCGGGCTCGTACCCGGCGGACGGGACGGGACCGTCCCGGGCCGGGTGCCGGGGGCCGTCTGCGGGCGAGGGCGAGTGACGGGCCCGTCCACACCGGGCCGGGCGCCGGAGACGGTCCACGGGCGGGCCGGGCGCGCCGGGCGGTACGGCGGCGGGGGCCGGGCGGTCGTCGTGACCGCCCGGCCCCCGCCGTCGTACCGTGCTCGTCTGTCGGCCGCGCGCCTAGAGCGCGACCCCCAGCAGTGCGTCGACCGTACGGGAGACCACGCCGGGCGCGCCCTCGTCCGTACCGCCGCCGGCGTGCTGGAGGTCGGCCCAGCGGTCCACGGCCGCCAGGGCGGCGGGCGCGTCGAGGTCGTTCGCGAGGGCCTCGCGGACCTCTTCCACCAGGGCGTCGGCGGAGGGGCCGTCGGGGCGCGAGACGGCCGCGCGCCAGCGGTCGAGGCGGGCCACGGCCTCCCGGAGGACGGCGTCGGTCCACTCCCAGTCGGCGCGGTAGTGGTGGGAGAGGAGGGCGAGCCGGATGGCGGCCGGGTCGACGCCGTCGCGGCGCAGCGCCGAGACGAAGACCAGATTGCCCCTCGACTTCGACATCTTCTCGCCGTCGAGCGCGACCATGCCCGCGTGGACGTACGCGCGGGCGAAGGGGTGCTCGCCGGTGAGGGCCTGGGCGTGGGACGCGCCCATCTCATGGTGCGGGAAGACGAGGTCGGAGCCGCCGCCCTGGATGTCGAAGCCCATGCCGAGATGGTCCAGGGCGATGGCCACGCACTCGATGTGCCAGCCGGGTCGGCCCCGGCCGAGGCTGCCGCCCTCCCAGCTCGGCTCGCCCTCGCGGGCGGCCATCCAGAGCATCGGGTCGAGCGGGTTCTTCTTCCCCGGGCGGTCCGGGTCGCCGCCGCGCTCGGCGGAGAGCAGCCGCATGGCCTCGGCGTCGAGGTGGGAGACCTCGCCGAAGTGCGGGTCGGCCTCGACGGAGAAGTAGACGTCGCCTTCGAGTTCGTAGGCGGCCCCCGCGTCGCGCAGCCGCTCGACGAGCGGCACGATGCCGGGTATCGCCTCGACGGCTCCGATGTAGTGGCGCGGCGGGAGCATCCGCAGCGCCGTCATGTCCTCGCGGAAGAGGGCGGTCTCGCGCTCGGCGAGCTGTGTCCAGTCGTGTCCGTCGCGGATGGCGCGTTCCAGGAGCGGGTCGTCGACGTCGGTGACGTTCTGGACGTAGTGAACCTGCCGCTTGGTGTCGAGCCACACGCGCTGAACGAGGTCGAACGCGTTGTAGGTCGCCGCGTGACCGATGTGGGTCGCGTCGTACGGCGTGATGCCGCAGACATAGATACGGGCGACGGGACCGGGGGCGAGGGTCAGGAACCCACCGGTCGCGGTGTCGTGGATCCGGAGGTCGCGGCCCTTGCCAGGCAGGGCGGGGACCTCAGAAGCGGGCCAGGCATGCATTCCTTGAGCCTAACCGGACGACTGATCCGTTTACGAACCGGATCACGCCGATTGGCTGGTTGGACACCCTCGGGAGTGGCACATGTCCGCAATCGCCCTCCCGGCGGTCCGTCCGGAGCCGGACCGGGACCCGCGCCCGCGTGCGGTCAGACCGGGGGCCAGGGGATCGCGGGCCATTCGCCCGAGGGGACCGGGTGCCGTCCGGAGGTCCGCAGGGCCTCGACCCGCGCCCGGACCGCCGCCACCTCCGCCGGGGTGATCAGCGGGGCCAGCCGGGCGGCCAGCGCCCCGCCGTCCGCCAGCGCGGCGGCCAGCGTCTCCAGGGCCTCCAGCGCGTCCGGCGGCAGCGGCTCCCCCGCCCAGCCCCACAGCAGCGTCCGCAGCTTGTCGTCCACGTTGAAGGTCACCCCGTGGTCGATGGCGTAGAGCGTCCCGTCCGGCGCGGGCAGCAGATGACCGCCCTTGCGGTCGCCGTTGTTGATCACCGCGTCCAGCACCGCCAGCCGTCGCAGCCGGGTGTCGTCGGCGTGGACGAGCAGCGCCGTGCGCCCCTCCCCCACCTCGGCGAGGCCGACCGCCTTCCAGCCGTCGCCGGGCTCCTCCTCCTCGACCAGCGCCAGCAGGGACGCGTCCGGATCCGCCTCGATCCAGAGCTGGACCATGCCCCGGCCGTACGGTCCGTCCCGCAGCACGGTGGGCGGCACCAGATGCCAGCCGAGGGCCTCGGAGACCTCGTACGCCGCCACCTCGCGCTCGGCCAGCGTCCCGTCGGGGAAGTCCCACAG
The DNA here is from genome assembly GCF_043080985.1 of Streptomyces sp. NPDC014894. NCBI lineage: Bacteria > Bacillati > Actinomycetota > Actinomycetes > Kitasatosporales > Streptomycetaceae > Streptomyces > Streptomyces sp. NPDC014894. The sequence goes on along the minus strand of NZ_JBIBWD010000001.1, from coordinate 675,459 downwards.
CGGGCGCTCCCCGGCGACGGGCTTGTAGACGCACGACGCCTCCCGGCCCTCGTGGGAGACGGAGCAGAACAGCACCGCGTTGGACGCCTCGCGGACCCGGCCGCGCACGGCCAGCTCGCCCCGGGCGAGCAGATCCAGCGAGGTCACGCTCCCCGTCGGTATCCGTTCTGGCGCGGGCATACATGTCCTTCCGGATCGAGCGGCAGGCTGCACAGCGGGCAGGGGGGACGGCCGGCGTTCACCACGTCCAGCGCGCGCTTGGCGAAGGCCCGCGCCTGGGCGCCGGTCAGCCGCACCCGGAGCATCGGGGGGCCGTTCTCCTCGTCCTGGAGCAGCCGCTCCTCGGCGTCCGCCAGCTCCTCGTCCGACTCGGCGTCCAGCTCGACCAGCGCCTGCGCCTCGACGATCATTCGCTGTTCCTCGCCGTCCCAGGCCAGCGCCATCGTGCCGACCCGGAACTCCTCCTCCACGGGGGAGTCCAGCGGCGCGGTGTCCGCGACGTCGGCGGGGGCCACGGCGGGCACCGGGGCATTGCCCCCGGTGCGGCGCACCACCTCGTCCAGCAGCTCGTCGATCCGCTCCGCGAGAGCGGCCACCTGGGTCTTCTCCAGCGCCACGCTGGTGACGCGCCCTCCGGAGGACGCCTGGAGAAAGAACGTACGGCGTCCAGGCAGCCCGACCGTACCGGCGACGAACCGGTCCGGCGGGTCGTAGAGGAACACCTGACGGGACACGCTCTCTCCCTTGAAATCTTGGGAACGACCTGTGGACGGTCATGGACTTTCGGCGCGTCCACCCTACTGCGCCGGGCGATCACGGGGCGCCCGCGCCGCCCCCCACCACCGCGTCTCCCGCGCCGGCCCGCTCCCCGCCGCCGCGCGGCGCGAGGTCGTCGAGGTCCCCGGTGTCGCCGAGACGGAGAAGAAACGGCCGGGTCCGGGTGTAACGGATCGCTGTCACGGAACACGGTTCGACATGGATCCGCTGGAAGAGATCGAGATGCATGCCGAGCGCGTCGGCGACGAGCGATTTGATGATGTCGCCGTGCGAGCACATCAGGAACACCGCGTCCTCGCCGTGCTCGGCGTCGACCCTGGCGTTCCAGTCCCGTACGGCGTCGACCGCGCGGGCCTGCATCGCGCGCAGGGACTCGCCGCCGGGGAAGGCGGCGGCCGAGGGATGCCGCTGGACGACCTCCATCAGCGGTTCGCCGGCCAGCTCCTTGAGCTTGCGGCCCGACCAGTCCCCGTAGTGGCACTCGCCGATCCGCTCGTCGGTGCGCGGCTCCAGCTCCGGCCGGGCGTCCAGCAGCGGCTGAAGCGTCTGGAGACAGCGCTCCAGCGGGCTGCTGACCGCGACGGCGATCGGCACTTCGGCGAGCCGCCGGGGCAGCGAGGCCGCCTGCGCGGCTCCGCGGTCGTCGAGACGGACGCCCGGGGTCCAGCCGGCGAGCACTCCCGCCGTGTTGGCGGTCGAACGTCCGTGGCGTACGAGGATCAGCGTGGCCATGACCACAAGCCTAGGCGGAGCCGGCCCCCGGGGTGCGCCCGGGTGGCCCGCGCGGGAGAATGCGCGCTGTGATCGTGGACTGCGCCATCTACCGTGACGGGCGTCGCACCGAGGGGCCGGGCGACCTCTCCGACGCGCTCGCCCGGGCCCGGGCGAGCGGCGACGCCTTCTTGTGGATCGGGATGCACGAGCCCACGGAGGAGGAGTTCGAGCTGGTCAGAACGGAGTTCGGGCTTCATCCGCTGGCGGTCGAGGACGCTCTGCGGGCCCATCAGCGGCCCAAGCTGGAGGTGTACGACGACTCGCTCTTCGTGGTCCTGAAGCCGGTGGTGTACGAGACGCGGAGCGACACGGTCACCACCGGCGAGCTGATGCTGTTCATCGGCGACTCCTTCGTGGTGACGGTCCGGCACGGCGAGGGCGCTCCGCTCGCCGCCGTGCGCGAACGGCTGGAGTCGGAGCCCGACGTTCTGGTGCACGGTCCGACGGCGGTGCTGTACGCGATCAGCGACGCGGTGGTGGACCACTACATCGAGGTCGCGGCGGAGCTTCAGGTGGACCTGGAGGAGATGGAGGCCGCGGTCTTCGCCCCCGGCGGCGGCTCGGGCGCGTCGGGGCCGCCGACGGCCGCGCGGATCTATGTCTTCAAACGGCAGGTGCTGGAGTTCCGGCGGGCCACGGGGCCGCTGGCGGGGCCGATGTCCCGGCTGGCGAGCGCGGGGGTGCCGTTCGTCCACGCGCGGTCGCAGCCGTTCTTCCGCGATGTCATGGACCATCTGACCCGGGCGAACGAGCAGGTGGAGGGGTTGGACCGGCTGCTGTCGGACATCCTGGCCGCTCATCTGGCACAGCAGGGCGTGCGGCAGAACGACGATATGCGCAAGATCTCGGCGTGGGCGGCGATGGCGGCCGTGCCGACGATGGTCGCGGGGATCTACGGCATGAACTTCGCGCACATGCCCGAGCTGGGGTGGGTCGGCGGCTATCCCACCGTGCTGGCGGTGATGGCGGGCGCGGTCTACGGCCTGCACCGGCTGTTCAAGCGCCGCGGCTGGCTGTAGGGCCGCGGCGCCCGAGCACGGGGGCGGAGCCGGCCGCTCAGACGGCGGGCGCGGGGACGGGCGGCCCGTCGAGCGCGCCGCGCCGCTCCGGCATGGCGAGGCCGATCATGCGGTGCCAGCCGCCGAACCTCTCGTACGCGTACACGCCCCGGACGCCCGCGGCGAGCGCGGCGGACTTGGGCGGGGACCAGTGCAGCAGCCGGCCCATGTGCGCCATCACGGCGAGGCTCACATCGCGGTAGACCTTGATCTCGGCCAGGGCGCTGTCGCGCAGCACCCGGTGGATGGTGCGGCCGTGTCCGGCGGCGGCGAGGCCGAGCAGCTCCTCGTGGCAGTAGGCGAGGTGGTTGTCCTCGTCCCGGCTGATCATCCTGATCGCCCTGCCGACCTCGGGATGGTCGCCGAAGTACCGCACGAGCATGTCCATCTGGTCGGCGGCGCGCTGCTCGGTGACCCGGCTGTGGGAGAGGTAGACGACGATGTCCTCCTCGGTGAGGGGTTCGTCGCGGCGCAGCTTCTCGTGGGCGAGGCCGATGCCGTGGCGCTCCAGCAGCATCGTGTAGTCGGTCTCCGGGGGTACGGGGAGGGGTTCGAGGCCGCGTTTGGCGAGGAGCGCGTTGAAGATCCTGCCGTGCTTGTCCTCGTCCGCCCCGTGCCGGGCGATCCTGGGCGCGAGAGCGCGCATGCTCTCGGGCACCAGGGCGGCGATCCGGCCGTTCTCCCAGCCGCCCTGGGCCTCGCCGCTGGCGGCGATGGAGCAGAAGAGCTGATAGGCCGAGTCGTCGTCGACGATTTCCTGGAACAGGCTTCGGGCCGAGAGCATGACGGGCACACCTCCTGAGCACTCCCCCAGGAAAAGCTGACACGCGATGGGGAGGTCGGGGCAACAGCTGGGGCGGGCAAACTCCGCCGAACGGTGGACGCGGGGCCGGTGCGGGGGCTTCGGGCGGGGGTACGGGGGCGGCCGGGGCGGGTGGTCGTACGCGGGCTGCCGAGGGCGCCGGGGCCGGCGGGCGGGGCCGGGCGGGGCCTTCGCCGGGCGCGCGGGCACGGCCGGACGCGCCCGGGACCGCCCGGCCGCCCGCGGGAAGCGGCCGTTACGCCGGCTGGGCCCGCTCCAGGGCCTCGGCGCCCGCGCGCAGGGCGGCGATCCGCTCCTCCAGGGTGAAGCCCGCGGGGGCGAGGGTGAGCGTGGTGACCCCGGCCGCCGCGTACGCCTGCATCCGGTCCGCGATCCGCTCCACGGAACCGAGGAGCGTGGTGGAGTCGATCAGACTGCGGGGCACGGCCGCCGCGGCGGCGTTCTTGTCGCCGGAGAGGTACTTGTCCTGGATCTCGGCGGCCTCCTTCTCGTACCCCATCCGCCGCGCGAGCTGGTTGTAGAAGTTCTGCTTCCGGCTGCCCATGCCTCCGACGTACAGCGCGGTGTACGGGCGGAACGTGTCGGCCAGCGCGTCGATGTCGTCGCCGACGGCCAGCGGCAGGGTGGGACAGACGTCGAAGCCCTCCATGGTCCTGCCGGCCTTCTCCCGGCCCGCGCGCAGATGGCTGACCGCGGTGGACTCCAGATGCTCGGCGGCGGCGAAGATCAGCAGCGCGCCGTCGGCGATCTCGCCGGTCTGCTCCAGATTCTTGGGGCCGATCGCGGCGATGTAGAGGGGGATGTGCTCGCGCGTGGGGTGGACGGTGAGCTTGAGGGGCTTGCCCGGACCGCCGGGCAGCGGGAGCGTCCAGTGGTCGCCCTCGTAGGAGAGACGTTCGCGGGTCATGGCCCGGCGGACGATCTCGACGTACTCACGGGTGCGGGCGAGCGGCTTGTCGAACTTCACCCCGTACCAGCCCTCGGAGACCTGGGGGCCCGAGACGCCGAGGCCGAGCCGGAAGCGTCCGCCGGAGAGGGAGTCGAGGGTGGCCGCGGTCATCGCGGTCATCGCGGGCTGCCGGGCCGGGATCTGGAGGATCGCCGAGCCGACGTCGATCCGCTCGGTCTGAGCGGCGACCCAGGCCAGCACGGTGGGGGCGTCGGAGCCGTACGCCTCCGCGGCCCAGCAGACGTCGTAGCCGAGCCTGTCGGCCTCCTGGGCGACCGCGAGATTGTCGCCGTCCATGCCCGCGCCCCAGTAGCCGAGGTTGATGCCGAGCCGCATAACCGCTCCCTCTTACTGATCAGTAACGTCCGTGTTCCGGGGACTCTAGCGCGCAGGGCGGCGATCCGTCAGGGGGCCCCGGCGAACGGGGTTGTCCACAGGCCCTCTCGGCGCGGGCCCCCGGCCAGTAACCTCAGCGGTCATGGAGCAGAGGCATCTCGGCCGCACCGGCCTGCGCGTGTCCCGGATCGGTCTCGGCACCCTGACCTGGGGCCGGGACACCGACGAGCACGACGCGGCGGATCAGCTCAAGGCGTTCTGGGAGGCGGGCGGGACGCTCGTCGACACCGCGGATGTGTACGGGGGCGGGGACGCGGAGTATCTGCTGGGGCGGCTGGTGGAGCGGCTGGTCCCCCGGCGCGATCTGGTGATAGCGACCAAGGCGGGCAGTGTGCCCGATCCCGAACGGCGCTTCGACGGCTCCCGGGGCCATCTGCTCACCTCGCTGGACCACTCGCTGGCCCGGCTGGGGACGGACTATGTCGATCTGTGGCAGGTGCACGCCTTTGATCCGCTGACCCCGCTGGACGAGACCCTCCAGGCCCTCGACATCGCGGTGAGCAGCGGCCGGGCGAGGTACGCGGGAGTGTCCAACTTCTGCGGCTGGCAGCTGGCCAAGGCGGCGACCTGGCAGCTCGCCGCCCCGGGGGTGCGGACGCGGCTGGCCAGCACCCAGATGGAGTATTCGCTGCTGCAGCGCGGGGTGGAGCGGGAGGTGCTGCCGGCCGCGCTGGACCTGGGCATCGGGATGCTGCCGTCCTCGCCGCTGGGCCGGGGCGTGCTCACCGGGAAGTACCGGCACGGGATGCCGTCCGGGTCCCGGGGCGCGTCCGCGATGCTGGGTCCCTTCGTCGAGCCGTATCTCGACGAGATGGCGGACAGCATCGTGGACGCGGTGCTCACAGCCGCCGACGGGCTGGCGACGACCGCGCTGCACGTGGCCCTGGCGTGGGTGCGGGACCGGCCCGGGGTGGTCGCCCCGATCGTCGGCGCGCGCAACGCGCAGCAGCTGACGGCCGCGCTGTCAGTGGAGGCGCTTACGCTTCCAGACGAGATCTGCCGGGCGCTGGACGATGTGTCGGCGCCCGTGCACCGCTATCCCGATCAGGACTGGAGCACGCTGTGACCGCGTCTTCCCGGGGGCCGAACCCCGAACCGCCGGCCGCCGCCGACCGCGCGCCCGAGAGCGCCGAGAGCGCGCCGCCGGGCCCCGAGGATCCGCCGGGGTCCGAGGAGGGGCCGGAGGCGGAGGCCGCGCCGGAGACCGGATCCGTGGAGGAGACCGGGCCGGGGGCGTCCGAGGCGTCGGCGGCGGTCGAGTCCGCTGTGTCTGCCGTGTCCCCCGAGTCCGCCGAGGGCGGTGCACCGGGAGACGAGGCGGACGGGGCCGACGAGCCCGGTGAGGACGGCTCGGACAGCGCTCCCGAGGGCGTGTCGGACCCGGCCGAGGACGCCTCCCCCGCCGAGGAGGCGGACGGCGGCGGCACGGGCTCCGGTGCGACGGACCCGGCCGAGGCGGCGGACACGGCCGACGCGGCGGACACCGCGGACACCGCGGACACGGCTGACGTAGCGGACACAGCGGAGAGCGCGGGCGCGGCCGACGCCGGGGAGTTGAGCGAGGCGGCGGCGGAGATCGCCGCGCAGCGCGAGCTTCAGGCCCGGATCGAGCGGCGGAAGGCCGAGAAGGACGGGCCCGTCGAGAGCGGGGCCAAGCTGAGCGGCAAGGCCGCCGATCTGCTCGCGGCGGTCCGGGCGGTGGAGAGCGGACAGAAGCCCGGCAAGGTCTTCTTCGACGCCCCCGCGCCCGCCCCGGAGCGGCCCGCGCCCTCGGCGGCCGCGCCGTCCCCGGAGGCCGTCCCCCGGCCCCGGGAGCGCCGGGCCGAGCAGAGCGGGGGCGCGCCGGAGACCGTCGCGGCCGTACGGGGGGTGCTCGCCGAGGGCGGTGCGCCCGAGTCGCTCGCGGCCGGGGCTGCCCAGGCTCTCGGCGCCCAGGCCGCCGACGCCCTGCGCGAGGATCCGTGGCGGCTGCTGTCCGTGCCGGGGGTGCGGCCCGAGCAGGCCGACGGCTTCGCCCGGGCACTGCTCGGCGACGCCTGCGGTCCGGGTGACGAGCGGCGGGCGGCGGCCCTGATCGTCTGGCGGCTGGAGGGCGCGGCCCTGCGGGGACACACCGCGCTGGAGTCGTCGGCCGTGCGCGCGGCGCTGGCCGAGCGGTCGGTGCCCGACCCGGACGGCGCCCTGGAGCGGGCGATCGCCGAAGGGGCCGTGCTGGTGTTCCAGGACGGCGCCGAGGATCTCGCCGAGGGCGACCCCGAACACCCCGAGAGCTCCGGCGACCCCGGCCGCCCCGACGGCGGTCCGGAGGGCGTGGACGGCTCGGGGGACGGGAGCGCGGAGGCGGCGGTCGCCGAATCGCCCGCCGGTCCGGTGCTGCTGGGGCTCGACCGGTACGCCATGGCGGAGGAGAGCCTGGCGGACGGTCTGGCCCGGCTCGCCCGGTCCGGTCCCGACGCCCGCTGGGAGGCCGCCGAGCCCACCGAGCTGGTCCGCGCGGTCGCCGTGAGCGGTCTGGCGGTCCACACCGGCGGTGAGGCGGCGCGGGCCGAGCCCGTGGCGCTGGCCTCGGCCGCCGAGGCGCTCGGGCTGCGCGCGGTGGTCGCGGTCCACAGCGAGCGCGCCCGGCCGGCCGTCGGTCCGGCGGCGGTCACGGCGGCCGGGCTGCTGTCCGGCGCGGAGGGTCCCGGCCGGGACGGCGACGGCGCGCTCGCCCTCGATCTCCTGGTGGTGCTGGACGCGCCGCTGCTCGACGTCGAGAGCGCCGCGATGCTGGTGGAGTCGCTGCCGGACGGCGCCCGGCTGGTGCTCAGCGGCGACCCGGGGCAGCTGGGCGCGGCGGGGGCGGGCCGGGTCTTCGGCGATCTGCTGGCGGCCCGGGTCTGCCCGCAGATCGTCTCCCGGATCCCGGACCCCGGACCGCTCGGCGAGCTGGTCTCGGGCATCGGCGCCGGCGAGCTGCTCCAGGTGGCCGCTCCGGGGAAGGAGATCGTCATCGTGCCCGTGCGCGACGCGGGCGAGGCCGTGCACCGTACGGTGCAGCTCGTCGCCGACTCGGTCCCCCGGGCGATCGGGGTGCCCGCCGAGCAGACTCAGGTGATCACCGTGGGCCATGGCGGGGCCGCGGGGACGCGTGCGCTCAACGCGGCGCTGAAGCAGCGGCTGAACCCGGGACCCGGCAGGTTCGGCGGCTTCGACCCGGGCGACCGGGTCGCGTACGCGCAGGCCCCGGGCCGCACCCGGCCCGGCACGGTCGTGTCGGCGGACGCGGAGGGGCTGCGGATCGACTGCGAGGGCGCGCCGGTGACCGTGCCGAAGGAGCGGGTCGCCTCGGCGCTGCGGCACGGCTGGGCGCTGACGGCGCACCAGGCCGCCGGGATGCGCTGGCCCGCGGCGGTCGTGGTGCTGCCGGGGGACGCCGTGCCGGGGCTGAGCCGTCCGTGGGTGTACACGGCGTTCGGCCGCGGTGAGCGCCATCTGTCCGTGGTGCACGGGGTCGACCAGGCCCTGCCGCGCGCGGTGGCGGAGATCCCGGCCCCGGAGCGTACGACCAGGCTGCGGCCGCTGCTCGAAGGGCTGCTCGCCGCCCCCGTATGACGCGTCCCGCCGTACGGCGTCGCCGCGCCGGACGGGCGGCGCAGGCGGCCGTCTTCCGGACCACGACCGGTCGTGGTCCGGAGGACGGGCCCGGAGCCGCGGCGCTCCGAGGCTCCGGGGAGCGGGAGCGGGAGCGGGTCCCGGCGGGCCGGTCAGCGCCCCGCGTCGTCGAGGTCGTCCAGATCCTCGCCCAGCTCGTCCTCGTCGAAGACGGAGCTGACGTCGAAGCGGATCACGACCCGCTGCGGGTCGGCGGCCTCGAAGGGGACGCTGAGCCATTCGCCCGGCTCGGCGAGTTCGTCCACGGCCGAGACCCAGAGCGTGGAGTCGCCCTCCTCCAGACCGAACTCTTTGTGCCGGGAGGCGATCTCGTCGGGTTCGTACTCCCCGAAGACCAGCCCGAGCGCCGCGTGGACGCTGGTGCCGGCGGCGCGGGAGCGCTCGGGGGCGGCCTCGTCGGGATCGAGGTCGGCGATGCGCCGTGCCTGGGAGAGCAGCCGTCCCGGCTCCACCACCGCGTAGTCGCGCCGGATCAGCACGCTGAGGGCGTTGGGCTCCTCGGGGCCCGCGTACGCCGGAAGGGGCTCGTCGGCGGCCGGGATCTCGAAGGGGGTGACCTCGTCGTAGCGGTCGTAGAGGCGCTCGTCGTACGCCTCAGCCGCGACGGCCAGGGCGTTGAAGGCGTCGTAGACGGCCGGGTCGTCCTCTCCTGTGCGGTTCTCGACCGCCACGAGGTGGCGGTCCAGTGCGGCTTTGACCGCCTCGGCGGCGGCACGTACCTCGTCAGCGGTGGGCGGCGCGGCATCAGACATAGTGCAGACGCTATCCGTACCGGGCCGGTGCCCGCACAATAGATGCGATGCCGGAATACGAATTTGTCGATGTGTATGTGCCGCGCGGGGTCTCCCGCAAGGAGGCAACGCGTCTGCTGACCGACCACGCCGAGTACGGACACTGGGAGTTGGACCGACTGAGTCTGCGCAGGGACGGCAGCCGCAGGGTGCGGCTGCGGCGCCGGATCATCCGCCAGGTGCGCGCCACCTGGTGAGCAGCACGGAGTGGGCCCCGCCGTGGCGGGACCCACTCCGAAGGGTCGACCGGGCGCTCAGGCGCGCACGCGGGCACGGCGGTACAGCACCGCTCCCGCGAGCATCATCCCCGCGCCGACCGGGATGATCAGACCGAGCGAGTCGGCGCCGGTCTGGGCGAGCTGCTGCTCGCCCTTCGGCTGCTCGGCGATCTGGGCCCGGGAGCTGTTCGCCTTGTGGGCGTTGGTGGTCGTACGCCCGTGGGTCCCGGGGTCGCCGGGGGTGCTCGGGCGGGTGGTGGGCGGTTCGGGGGTGACCGGAGTCGGTTCGCCCGGCTTGGTGGGCGGGGCGGGAGGGGCGGGCTCCCCCGGCTGCGCGGGCTCGCCGGGCGGGGTCGGCGTGGAGGCGTTGGCGCAGTCGTTGCCGAATGTGGGGTTCAGCAGACCGCCGAGGGTGACGCTGTTGCCGCAGGCGTTCACGGGCACGTCGACGGGGGCCTGGACGTTGTTGCCCGAGCCGACGCCGGGAGAGTGGTGGGCCCCGCCGTTCGCCTGCGAGCCGCCGCCGGTCTGGGCGCCGGTCTGGGGTCCGGACGGGGAGCCGCCCGGCTGCGGGCCCGCGGTGTCGCCGCCGCCCGTCTGGGCGCCGCCCGGCGAGCCGCCGCCGGAGACATTGGCGCAGCTGTTGCCGAATGTGGGGTTGAGCAGCGCGACCGCGTTGACGGAGTTGCCGCACACATTGACGGGCACGCTGACGGGGACCTGGACCGAGTTGCCGGACGCGACGCCCGGCGAGTGGGACGCGCCTCCGGTCGCCTCGGCGCCGGCGTGGGCGTAACCGCCGCCCAGCGCGATCGCGCCGCCCGCCGCCGCCATGGTGATCAGGCCCTTGCGAGTGACCTGTCGCATAGGTAGCTTCCTTGCCTTTTTTCTTCGGACGTACCTCCGGGCGCCGTGCCCGGGAGCGGAAAGCCGGGCGGTCCCGGAGTGCGTGTGCACGCGCTCACGGGACCGCCCGGGTTCAAACCCAAACCCCGATGGGTCGAGTCACCACATCAAGAGTTGACGCAAGTGTTGCCGAAGGCGGGGTTCAGCAGCCCGACCACGTTGATCGTGTTGCCACACACGTTCACCGGCACGTGAACGGGCACCTGGACGGCGTTGCCGGAGATCACACCGGGGGAACCGACAGCGGCGCCCTGGGCGCCGGCGTCGGCCATGGCCACACCCGCACCGGCGAGCATGAGGCCACCCGTGGCAGCCGCAGCGGCGACGACCTTCTTGATCATTATTCCTCCTCGTTGGCAAAGCGATCCCAGCCGCGGACCGCATCACCTGTAACGAGGAGGAGGGAGCGGGGCTACGAGCCAGATGTACCTTTCACTCTTCTCAGTTGTTTACGCACGGATTGACGATTATTGGAGTGTCTTTTCGGCGGGCCCGCCGGGAGGTCACCCGATCCGGTCTCAGGACTGGTCGATGAACCGGTCAAGCACGCGTACGCCGAACTTCAGACCGTCGACCGGGACCCGCTCGTCCACGCCGTGGAACATCCCGGCGAAGTCCAGCTCCGGGGGGAGCTTCAGCGGCGCGAAGCCGAAGCAGCGGATTCCGAGGTCGTCGAAGGACTTGGCGTCGGTGCCGCCGGAGAGCATGTACGGGACGGCCCGGGCGATGGGGTCCTCGGCGCGCAGCGCGGTCTGCATCGCGTCCACCAGATCGCCGTCGAAGCTGGTCTCCAGCGCCTTGTCGCCGTGGACGTCCTCGCGGCGCACCCGGGGGCCGAGCAGCCGGTCGAGATCGGCGAGGAACTCCTCCTCGTACCCCGGGAGGAAGCGGCCGTCGACATGGGCGGTCGCCTGGCCGGGGATGACATTGACCTTGTAGCCGGCGCCGAGCATGGTCGGGGCGGCCGAGTTGCGCAGGGTCGCGCCGATCATCTTGGCGATCCCGCCGAGCTTGGCGAGGGTGGCGTCCATGTCCTCCGGGTCGAGCGGGGTGCCCAGCGCGTCGGACAGCTCGTCGAGGAAGGACCGTACGGTCTTGGTCATCCGCACCGGCCAGGTGTGGCGGCCGAGCCGGCCGACGGCCTCGCACAGCTCGGTGATGGCGTTGTCGTCGTTGGTCATCGACCCGTGGCCGGCGGTGCCGTCCACGGTGAGCCGCATCCAGTGCATGCCCTTCTGCGCGGTCTCGACCAGATAGAGCCGGAGATTCTCGTTGACGGTGAAGGAGAAGCCGCCGACCTCGCCGACGGCCTCGGTGACGCCCTCGAAGAGGTCCGGGTGCTTGTCGACGAGATACCGCGCGCCGTAGGTGCCGCCGGCCTCCTCGTCGGCGAGGAAGGCGAGCACGATGTCGCGCGGGGGCTTGCGGCCGGAGCGCAGCCGGTCCCGGACGACGGCGAGCGTCATCGCGTCCATGTCCTTCATGTCCACCGCGCCCCGGCCCCAGACGCAGCCGTCGGCGATCTCGCCGGAGAAGGGGTGGTGGGTCCAGTCGTCGGCGTTCGCCGGTACGACGTCGGTGTGGCCGTGGATGAGCAGCGCGGGCCTGCTCGGGTCCTCGCCCTCGATCCGGGCGACGGTGGAGGCGCGTCCCTTGTGGGACTCGATGATCTTCGGTTCGAGGCCCACCTCGGCGAGCTTCTCGGCGATGTACTCCGCCGCGCCGCGCTCCCCCGGGCCGGAGTGGTCGCCGTAGTTGCTGGTGTCGATCCGGATCAGCTCGCGGCAGAGGTCGACGACCTCGTCCTCGCCCGAGACGGTACGGGCCCCATTCGACTCGCTCACGCTGATTCCTCCCGCTGTCGCTGCTGGTGGTTCCCGCCCATCCTCCCGCGCGGGGGCCCGGACCCCAAGGCCGACCGCCCCGGCGGCCGGGGGCGGGGGCCGGGGGCGTGATCTGGCCCCTCGAATGTTTGCTATGGTTTTCCACGTCGCAACGGCCACGGGCCAGGCGGCAGACACCTTGTCCGGGTGGCGGAATGGCAGACGCGCTAGCTTGAGGTGCTAGTGCCCTTTATCGGGCGTGGGGGTTCAAGTCCCCCCTCGGACACCAGCTGAAACCCCAGGTCACCTGGGGTTTTTTGCTTTTCTGGGCGACGACGGGACCGACCGTGCGCCCGACGGCCCGGCGGCCCGGCGAGTCCCGGGGCTGACCGGGGCTGACCGGGGCTGACCGGGGCTGACCGGCCGAGCCGACCCGCACCGGAGGCGGCGGGCCTCCGTGCTCCGTCCCCGTGCCGCCGCCTCGACTACATCAAGGGGCAGACCAGTTCCGGACCGGAGCGGTTCGGGGAGCACGTGACGAGGGCGACCGCGTGGAAGACGGTCCCGTTGAGGTAGTGCCCCAGGGACACGTCCCCGCCCCAGGTCAGCCGTTCCACGGCAGCCCCGACCAGAAGGGCCGGTCGAGCCGCCTCCCGGTCCGCCTCCGACGCGAAGCGGGGTGCGAACTCCGCCAGCCGGAGGCCGAGCCATTCCCCGGCCTCCTTCGGCTCCTCCCATGTGCCGCGCACCATCGCGGCCGGTTTCATCAGCCAGTGAGCCGTCTGCATCGGAGGGACGCCCGTCGCCGGGAAGTCGGCCACCGCGTTGCGGTAGCGCTCCCTCAGCGCCGCGTCGATCCCCTCGGGCGGGGCGTGCTCCGGCGGCGGTCGCCGGACGCTCTCGTCGTCGAACGTCTTCTTCTCTCCGACCCACGCGTAACCGTGGTAGTGCACTGCCGCTCCGTTTCGGGGAATGGCGACGGCCCCGCCCGTCGGCGTGCGGGCGGGGCCGTCGGTCGGACGGTGCTCGGGGATCAGGCGGAGAGGTCGAACCGCGCCGGGTCGATGCCCGCCGCGTCCAACTCCGCCGTGGTGAACCGCAGCGGCTCGGCGTCCGGGCGCTTGCTGTCGCCCACGGCCCACGCGTCCGGGCCGATCCTGGCGAGCGTGACGCACGCTTCGCCGTCCGGGTGCGTGTTGCCGCCGCAGGCCTTCGAGAACTCGGCTCCCCCGATGGGAAGCCCGTACAGGTCGGTCATCGTCGTGCCTTCCTGGTCTGTCCGACGGCCCCGGGCGGGGCCGTCTCCCGCCCGCCGCGGACGGAAGTCCTGGAAATCGGGACGCCCCGGCCGTCCCGGGTCCGGAGCGATGCCCTCGGCGCCCAGGGCGAGGACAGGGATCACGTCACGGAGGACGCGGACTCGTCCCGAGCCGTCCTCGACCCGCTCGCCGACGTCCTTCCCGACGGTGGCCATCAGTGCCCCTCCGGGTGCCGCCGCAGGAAGACGTCGCAGTCGGTGACGGTGGTCATGTCGCCGCCCGCCCGGGCCCGATCGCGCACGCTCGCCAGCTCCGCGCAGCCTGCGCAGCCCTCCACGGGGACGGGCTCCCGCGTCATCCTCAGCGGCAGCTCCACCGGTGCCGCCGACCACCGCGTTGGTTCAGTCATGACGCCGCACCCTCCCGATTGCTTCCGAGGTCGATGGAACGACCCTAGGAAGTGGCGGATCCACGCGGCTATGTTCTTGCACCAGCTTGCATGCGAACTAGCCGAGAGATGTGATGGCTTCCGAGATCAGGGCCCGAGCAGCGGCACCGTGAACCGCGATCTTGGACAGCTCGGAGAACGCTTTCGCGTAGGTGGCGACCTCGCTGGGGGCTGTCACGTTCACGGCGGCCGTGAGCAGTTCGACGCTCGCCTGACGGCTGTCGAACATGTAGAACGCTTCCAATGGCCAGACGCGGCGCCGAGCCGAGAAGGGGATGACCCCCAGGCTTACATTCGGCAAGGCCATGACAGCCAGGAGATAGCCGAGCTGCCCGGCCATGGCGGCCTCGTCCCCGATGCGGTAGCGGAGCACCGTTTCTTCCAGGAGCAACGCGAACCGGCGGTCGCCCTCGTGCAGAACGCGAGAGCGCTCGATCCGGGATGCGGCCGCCGTCGCCGCGTCGTCCGGGGTTCCCTGGAACGCCGCGATCGTGGAGAGCAGAGCCGTCGCGTACGCCTCGGTCTGGAGCATCCCGGGCACCACGTTCGAGCAGTACACGCGGAAGTGACGCGTTCGCTCGTACAGGGGGACGACTTCCTCCTGGGCCCGGCGCATCCCGTGCCGGTGGAGCTTCTGCCAGTGCACGTACATCTGATCGGCCTGCCGGTTCGCCGCGATCAGATCGTCCGATTGCTCCTCGGCTCCGCAGGCCTTGCACCACGCACGGATGTCGGCGTCGGACGCGGGCGTTCTGGCCCGCTCGATGCGTGAGGACTTGGCCGGACTCCATCCACAGCGAAGGGCCAGCTCATGCCCGGTCAGCTCCGCCTCTCTGCGCAGGCCGCCGAGACGGGCCGCGATGGCTTCACGGGCAGCCTGGGCACTGGACGAGGAGGATGCAGACATGAGTTGGCTCTTCGTGATTCGTCAGATCAGACCGAGTACTTCTCGTGCGGGACACCGCGGTCCCACACCTCCTCGAAGGCGGCCGAGGCGAGTGCGGCCACGGCCGGTTCGGAGCGGACCTCCCAACCGGGCTCCGACCAGCTCCCGTCCCCGGCGAAGTGGTTGAAGAGCACGATCTCTCCGTCGAAGACCCAGCAGTCGTTTCCCGGGAGCGAGATGTCCGAGGCCCGGCGCCTGGGGAGCCAGCGGACCTGTTCCCCGGCGTAAAGATTCACTCCGGTGCCGGCATGCTCGTACCGGATGTACTCCGTGACGGGCTCGGACACCACGCGCGCACGGCGGACGATGACGCCTCGCGCCACGGTGTCGCGCATCAGATCGACCCAGGGCGCCCAGTAGCCGGAGGCCGGGTCGACGTCTCGCTGCCCGGTGCGCCGCCAGTTCTCGAAGTCCGCGGCCTCGTCACCCACGCCGTAGGAATCGCGCATCTCCAGGTGCACGGCGGAGTGCCGGGCGGCTGCCAGCAGCTCGTCAAAGCCCGGTTCCTTCTGCGACATCGCACGCCTTCCTCAGCATCGGCACCATGCGGGCCGGAATCCGGATCACCGCCTCGTGGGGTGGAATGCCCGGAGCATGGCCGGGGATCTCGAACGCGGCGCACTCCGCCGCCAGCTTCTCGCCCGGCTTCCAGCCTTGGAGCACCAGCTCCCTCTTCGTCTCGTCCACCCACACGGTGGGTGAGCCCTGCTGCCCGGTGTCTGGATCAATCCCGATGAACCGTAGTGCCATGACTGCCTCCGGTGTCGACGGACTTACGCCAGCTTGCACGAGCTTCGTTGTGGCAGCAGGCGAGCGTCAAGACCTGCGGTGGTGTGGCAGACCTCTGAGGGGCGCTTCTCAGCCAGGGGAGAGGGCTCGGTCTCGCAGGGGCTTGCGAAGGCGCGAACCGGGCCCATGGGGGCGCTCTCCCCGGTCGGAGGGCATGCGGGCCCGCGCCCGGGTGGAGGGTCACCCGGAGGCCTTCCGCCTTCTGAGCAGGGTCAGGGCGCCGGCGCCGAGGACGGTCATCAGGATCGCGCCGGCCGTGCCGACGGTGTTGAGGCCGGCGGTGAAGGCTTCCCGGGCGAGGTGGAGGAGTTCGTCGGCCGCCTCGTCGGGGAGACGTTCCGCGGCGGCGTGGGCGTCGGAGAGGCTCTCGCCGGCCGGGGAGCCGGGGGCCGCGGCGGTGCGGGCGCCGTAGACGGCGGCGACGACGCTGCCCGCGAGGGCCACCCCGAGGCCGATGCCCAGCTCGCCCCCGGTCTCGGAGAGGGCCGCGGCGGAGCCGGCCTTCTCCTTCGGGGCCGCCGCGACCACCAGATCGGTGGTGAGGACGGGGATCGGGGTGATCCCGGCCAGCGCGATCGCGGTGCCGGTCAGCAGCACGGGCAGGCTCCCGGTGCTCTCGACCCGGGCGACGAGGACGAACCCCGCGACGGAGAGCAACGCACCGCCCGCGATCACCGACACCGGCCGGACGTACCGGGCGAGGACCGGGGCCAGCAGCGAGCCGACGGCGCCGGCGAGGATGACCGGGACCGTCCACAGACCGGCCTCCGACGGCGAGAGGCCGACCACCAGCTGGAGGTACTGGGGCAGCAGATACTCCAGCGCGTTGATCGCGACGAGTCCGAACAGCAGCAGGCCGAGCGCCGCCGAGAACGCGCGGTCGCGGAAGAGGCCCAGGTCGAGCAGGGGGTGCGGGATCCGCCGCTGCCTGCGGACGAAGGCCCGGCCCGCCAGGAGTCCGGCGGCGGCGGAGGCGAGGACGACCGGGCCCGGGCCGTCGGTCGCCAACTGCTTCACGGCGTACACCGCCGGGAGCAGGGCGGCCAGCGAGAGGGCGATGCTCGGCAGATCGGGCGCGCCCGGCGCGGGGTCGCGGTACTCGGGCAGCGTCACGGGCGCGAGCAGGACCAGCAGGGCCATCACGGGCACCCCGAGCAGAAAGACCGAGCCCCACCAGAAGTGCTCCAGCATCACACCGCCGACGAGAGGGCCCGCGGCGACGCCGAGCATCATCGTGGTCATCCAGACGGCGATGGCGAAACCGCGCTGCCGGGCGTCGGTGAACATGCTGCCGATGAGGGCGAGCGTGGAGGGCATCAGGGTGGCTCCGGCGACGCCGAGCAGGGCGCGGGCGGCGATCAGCGTCCCGGCGCTGGGGGCGTAGGCGGTGAGCACCGAGGCGACGGCGAACGCCGCGCCGCCGACGATGAGCAGTCTGCGGCGGCCGAAGCGGTCGCCGACCGTGCCCATGGTGACGAGGAACCCGGCGATGAGGAACCCGTAGATGTCCATGATCCAGAGGGACTGGGCGGCGCTGGGGCGCAGATCGGCCTCCAGATGCGGCGCGGCGAGGAAGAGCACGCTGACGTCCAGCGCCAGGACGAGCACGGGCAGGGTGAGCACCGCCAGCCCTGCCCACTCCCGTGGACCGGCACGGCCGGGGCGGGCGGGTGCGGCGGTGGGCGATTGCGGCGGCATGAAGGTTCCTCCTCGGCGGGGTGCGATGCCCTCAGCCTGCGGAACGGGTGTTCTGGAAGTGTTCCGGTACGGATCCGGGGGCCGTGGGCCATGCCGAGACCCGGCCCCGGGCCGGGAGCGGGGCCGCGTCTCGTACGCCGTGCGGTCGGCGGGTGGGCCGCACGGCGCCGCGCTCCGGACCCCGGCCGGGCTGCGGACGTCGCGCGCTTCCGCCGTCGCGCGGGCGGGACGGCCCGGGGGCCGAAGGACCGGGCGCGGTAGGAGGGTTGGCGGGGGCGCGGAGGGCAGGCCCTAGGCTGAGGGCATGCGGTTCGGGGTGCTCGGTTCCCTTGAGGTGTGGAGCGACGGCGGGGAGCCGGTGCGCGTGCCGGAGCTGAAGGTCCGTGCGCTGCTGGCCGATCTCCTCGCCCACGGCGGCCGCCCGGTCCCGCCCGGCCGGCTGATCGAGGATCTGTGGGGCGGCGCGCCGCCCGCCGAGCCGGCCCGGGTGCTGCGGAGCAAGGTGTCCCAGCTGCGGCGGGCGCTCGGGGACGCGGAGCCGGGCGGCCGCGAGCTGGTGGTGGCCACGCCCGCCGGCTACCGGCTGACGGCCGGGGCGGACGCGGTCGACGCCGGCCGCTTCCGGGCCCTCGCCGCGCGCGGACCGGCCGACGCGGATCCCCGCGCCCGGGCCGCCCGGCTGGAACGGGCGCTCGGGCTGTGGCGCGGTCCCGCGTACGGCGGGTTCGCCGACGAGGTCTTCGCGCGGGCCGCGGCAGAGCGGCTGGAGGAGGAGCGGCTCGCCGCCTTGGAGGACCACGCGGAGGCGCGGCTCGAACTGGGCGAGCACCACGCGCTGCTGGGAGAGCTGGCCGAGCGGGTGGCGGAGCATCCGCTGCGGGAACGGTTCCGCGCCGTGCAGATGCGGGCGCTGTACCGCGCGGGACGGCAGAGCGAGGCGCTGGCGAGCTATCGGCGGCTGCGCGAGCTGCTCGCCGACGCGCTGGGGATCGACCCGGGGCCGGAGCTGGCGGCCCTTCAGGAGGCGATCCTCCGGCAGGATCCGGCGCTGGCGGCCCCCGAGCCCGCGACGGGCCGCGCACCGCGCCCGGCGGCCCGGCTGCCCGTACCGCCGACCGGGCTGATCGGCCGGGAGGAGGCGGTCGCCGAGGTGCTCGCGAGCCTTCGCGGCGGGCGGCTGGTGACCCTGACGGGGCCCGGCGGCGTTGGCAAGACCCGGCTGGCGCTGGAGGTCGCGCACCGGCTGGCGGCGGCCCGTGAGGAAGTGGTCCTGGTCGAGCTGGCCGCGCTGGAGCGGACGGAGCCGATCGCGGACGTGGTGCTGGCGGAGTTCGGGGTGCGCGACGACGGGGGCGGCCCGGCCTCCGGCGCCGGGCGGCGGGCCGGTCCCGTCGAACGGCTCGCGGCGGCCGTCGCGGGGCGGCCGGTGCTGCTCGTCCTGGACAACTGCGAGCATCTGGCCGACGCGGTGGCCGGGCTGACGGCCGCGCTGCTGCGGTCGGCCCCCGGGCTGCGGATCCTCGCCACCGGCCAGGAGCCGCTGCGGGTCCCGGGCGAGCTGGTGCGCCCCGTCGCCCCGCTGCCGGAGGCCGCCGCCGTCGAACTCTTCCGCGCCCGCGCGGCGATGGCCGCCCCCTGGGTGCGGGTCCGGGGCCCGGCGGCGGCGGAGATCTGCCGGCGGCTGGACGGGCTGCCGCTCGCGCTGGAGCTGGCCGCCACCCGAGTGGGCTCGCTGGGGATGGCCGGGCTGGCCGAGCGGCTCGACGACCGGTTCCGGCTGCTGGCCACCGAGGGGCGCGGGGTGCCGGCCAAGCACCGGACCCTGCGGGCGATGGTGGACTGGAGCTGGGGTCTGCTGAACGACGCCGAGCGCGCGGTGCTGCGCCGGCTCTCCGTCCACGCCGAGGGCTGCGCCCTCGCCGCCGCCGAGGCCGTCTGCGCGGATCCGCCCGGGGCCGGGGCCGTGGTGGCGCCCCGGTCGGACGGGTCCGGGGCGGCGGCCGGGACCGTGGCCCGGGGCGAGGTGGCGGATCTGATCGGGCGGCTGGTGGAGCGGTCGCTCGTGGTGGCGGCGGAGGGGCGGTCCGGACTGCGCTACCGGCTGCTGGAGTCGGTGGGGGCGTACGGACGGGAGCGGCTGGCCGAGGCCGGGGAGGCGACGGCGGTACGGGCGCGGCACCGCGGGTACCACCTCGCGCTGGCGGAGCGCGCCGAGCCCCGGCTGCGCGGACGGGAGCAGCGGCGGTGGCTCGCCCTGCTGGACGAGGAGACGGCGAATCTGCGGGCGGCGCTGGACGGCGCGGTCCGGGACGGGGACGCCCCGGGGGCGCTGCGGCTGGTCAACGCGCTGTGCTGGTACTGGTATCTGCGCGGCAGGCTCGGTGAGGCGCGCCGGTCTCTGGACGCGGCGCTCGGGCTCGTCGATACGGCGGCCGGGGCGGCGCCCGGTGCCGGGGGCCCGGAGCGCGCGGCGCCCGGAGCCGGGAAGCCGGAGCGCGCGGCTTCCCGGGCCGCCCGGGATCAGGGTCCGGAGCGGGCCGTGGTCGCGCGGGCGCGGGTGTGGCGGGTCGGCGCGGGCATCGTGCTCGGGGAGATCACGGACGCGGTCCGGGCGGCGGGCGAGGCGCTGTCGGCGTACGAGGGGGCCGGGGATCCGGCGGGCGAGGCGTGGGCCCGCTGGTTCCTCGCCTCGCTGCTCGGCTTCGACGATCTGCCCGCCGCCGAGCGGCTGGCCGCGGACGCGGCCGCCGCCTTCGACGCGCTGGGCGATCCCTGGGGCACGGCGGCGGCGTTGAGCACCCGGGCGTGGCAGCGGCTGACGCGCGGCGAGCCCTCGGCGGCGCGCCGGGACGGCGGGCGGGCGCTCGCGCTCTTCGACGGGCTGGGCGACGACTGGGGACGGCTGCGGGTGATGCCGACGCTGAGCGCCCTCGCCGAGATCGGCGGCGCGTACGAGGAGTCCGCGCGGCTGCACCGGGAGGGCACCCGGCTCGCCGAGGAGCTGGGGCTGTGCACGGAGATGTCGTACCAGCTGTCGGGGCTGGCCCGGGTCACCCTGCTGACCGGCGATGTCGCCCGTGCCGATGTGCTGCACGAGCAGGCGCGGCAGCTCGCCGTCGAGCACTCGGACCGGTTCGGGCGGCAGCTGGCCGAGCTGGGGCTCGGTCTCGGCGCGCGGCGGCGCGGCGATCCGGCGGCGGCCGAACGGTATCTGCGGCGCTGCCTGGCGTGGAACAGGGAGCGCGGGGCGGCCTCGGCCGTCGCGCTGGTCCTGGCCGAGCTGGGCTTCGTCGCCGAGGCGCGCGGGGACGCGGCCGGGGCGCGGGCACTGCACCGGGAGGGTCTGGCGGCGGCGCGGACCGTACGGGATCCCCGGGCGGTGGCGCTCGCGCTGGAGGGGCTGGCGGGCGCGGAGGCGCTCGACGGGCGCGCGGAGCGGGCGGCCGCGCTGCTCGGGGCGGCCGCCGCGGCCCGGGAGTCGGCGGGCGCCCCGCTGCCGCCGGCCGAGCGGGGGGACGTGGACCGGATCACCGCCGTGGTGCGCGCGTCGCTGGACGCGCCCGCGTTCGCCCGCGCGCACCGGGAGGGCGGCGCGCGGGGCGCCGAGCGGGTGGCGGGGTGAGCCGGGCGCCGAGCGGGTGGGGGTGAGCCGGGGCCGGTGCGCGCGGGGCCGGGGGCCGGTGCGCGCGGGGCCGGGCACCCGGTGCGCGCGGGGCCGGGGGCGCGGACGGCCGGGCGCGCGGCGGCATACAGTCGCGGGGGTGAGACGCAGACGCAAGGCTCCCCCGTCGCCGCTCCCCCAGCGCGACGGCATCGATCCCGTACGGGTCCGCCTGCCGGAGGATCCGGAGGGCCGGTGGGGGACGGTGTACGACCATCTGGCGGCGCGGTACGGGGACGCCGTCGGCCGGGAGCGGGTCGCGGCGCTCTTCCGCGAGGGCCGGATCGTCTCGGAGAAGGGGCCGGTCGGCGCGGACGAACCGTACGGGCCGGGGCGGTATCTCTGGTTCCACCGGGAGTTCGCCGCCGAGACACGGGTCCCGTTCGAGATCGGGATCGTGCACCGGGACGAGCGGCTGCTGATCGTGGACAAACCGCACTTCCTCGCCACGACGCCGCGCGGACGGCACATCACCGAGACGGCGGTGGCGCGGCTGCGCCGGGAGCTGGGGCTGCCCGGGCTCCAGCCGGCGCACCGGCTGGACCGGCTGACGGCGGGGCTGCTGCTGTGCGTGGTGCGGCCCGGGGACCGGGGCGCGTATCAGACGCTGTTCCGGGACCGGCTGGTGCGCAAGGAGTACGAGGCGATCGCGCCGTACGACCCGGGGGTGGCGCTCCCCCGTACCGTGCGGGGGCGGATCGTGAAGGAGCGCGGGGAGCCGGCCGCGCGGGAGGCGGCGGGCGAGCCGAACAGCGAGAGCCGGATCGAGCTGGTGGAGCACCGGGGCGGGCTCGGCCGGTACCGGCTGCGGCCGGCCACCGGCCGCACCCATCAGCTGCGGGTCCATATGAGCGGTCTGGGGCTGCCGATCCTGGACGATCCGCTGTATCCGGTCGTCCAGGATCCGGGGCCCGCGCCGGACGACTTCTCGCGTCCGCTGCAGCTGCTGGCGAAGGCGCTGGAGTTCACCGATCCGGTGACGGGCGAGCCGTACCGCTTCGAGAGCGGGCTGCGGCTCGCCCGGTGGCCCTGACCCGGACCGGCGGCCGGTCCGGGCCGGAGCCCCGGACCGGCCGGGGGCCCGGTCTCAGTGACCGCGCCGGATCCACTCCGCCAGCTGGGGGGCCTCGTCGCCGATGGTGGTCCCGTCGCCGTGGCCCGTGCGGACCTCGGTGCGCGGCGGGAGCGTCAGCAGCCGGTCGCGGATCGAGTCGATGATCGTCGGGAAGTGGGAGAAGGAGCGCCCGGTGGCTCCGGGGCCGCCGTGGAAGAGGGTGTCCCCGGTGAAGACCGTGTCGAGCGCGGGCGCGTGGAGGCAGACCGCGCCCGGCGCGTGGCCGGGGGTGTGGAGCACGGTCAGCCCGACCCCGCCGACGGTGAGGATCTGGCCGTCGGCCAGTTCCCCGTCCGGGGCGCGGTCGGGGTGGGTCCGCTTCCACAGCGGGAGATCGTCGGGGTGGAGCAGGATCGGCGCGCCGGTGGCGTCGGCGAGCGCGGGGGCCGCGTCGATGTGGTCGTTGTGGGCGTGGGTGCAGACGATCGCCTTCAGCGTGCGGCCGTTCAGCGCGGCCTCGATCGCGGAGGCGTCGTGGGCGGCGTCGATGACGATCGCCTCGGTGTCGTCGCCGACGATCCAGACGTTGTTCTCGACGTCCCAGCTGCCGCCGTCGAGGGCGAAGACGCCCGCCGTGACGAGGTGCTCGATGCGCGCGGCCATCAGAGACGCACCACCGAGCGGAGGACGTCGCCCTCGTGCATCCGGGCGAACGCCTGCTCGACGTCGCCGAGTCCGATGGTCTCGGTGACGAACGCGCCGAGGTCGATCCGGCCCTGCTGGTGGAGGTCGATCAGCATGGGGAAGTCGCGCGAGGGCAGGCAGTCGCCGTACCAGGAGGACTTCAGCGAGCCGCCTCGGCCGAAGACGTCCAGCAGCGGAAGCTCCAGCTTCATCTCCGGGGTCGGTACGCCGACGAGGACGACCGTGCCCGCGAGGTCCCGGGCGTAGAAGGCCTGCCGGTAGGTCTCGGGGCGGCCGACCGCCTCGATGACGACGTCGGCGCCGAAGCCGCCGGTGAGTTCCCGTACGGCCTCGACGGGGTCGGTGGAGCGGGAGTTGACGGTGTGGGTGGCGCCCATCCGCAGCGCGGTCTCCAGCTTGCGGTCGTCGATGTCGACGGCGATGATCCGGGCCGCGCCCGCGAGCCGCGCGCCGACGATCGCGGCGTCGCCGACGCCGCCGCAGCCGATGACGGCGACGCTGTCGCCCCGGCCGACCTCGCCGGTGTTGATCGCCGCGCCGATGCCCGCCATCACTCCGCAGCCGAGGAGGCCCGCGACGGAGGCGGAGACGGCGGGGTCGACCTTGGTGCACTGGCCGGCCGCGACGAGGGTCTTCTCGGCGAAGGCGCCGATGCCGAGCGCCGGGGAGAGCGCGGTGCCGTCGGTCAGGGTCATGCTCTGGCGGGCGTTGTGGGTGTTGAAGCAGTACCAGGGGCGGCCGCGGAGACAGGCCCGGCAGCTGCCGCAGACCGCGCGCCAGTTGAGGATGACGAAGTCGCCGGGGGCGACGTCGGTGACGTCCGGGCCGACGGACTCGACGACTCCGGCGGCCTCGTGGCCGAGGAGGAAGGGGAAGTCGTCGTTGATCCCTCCCTGCTTGTAGTGCAGATCGGTGTGGCAGACCCCGCAGGCCTGCACCTTCACCACGGCCTCACCGGGGCCGGGGTCGGGGACGATGATCGTCTCCACCCGCACCGGCTCGTTCTTACCGGGTGCGATCACACCTTGCACCTGCTGCGACATCGATTCCCTGCCCTTCCGCGTACCTGGGTCGACCACCACTATGGCCTGCCCCGCGGTGCGCCGCGACAGCCGGGTGCGCGACGGGCGCGGGGGGCCGTACCGGGGTGTTCTCCGCCACCGCCCCGGATCGGGCGATCGGAGCGGAACGGCGGAAGTCCTCCCGGCGGCCGGGGCCGGCCGGGAGGACTTCACAGGTGATGGGGACCGGGGCGGTGCGCCGTCAGAGCCGCTCGCGCTCCGCGGCGATGGAGGTCACCCGGCCGCGCACCATGAACCAGCCGCCGACCAGGGCCGCCGCGATGAGCGGCAGGAGCATCACCGTCGTACGGCCGATGCCGCCGCCCCACCACATCAGCACGAGCACGCTGACGAGGAAGACCAGGGTGACGATCTGGGTGTACGGGGCCCAGGGCAGCCGGAACGAGGGCCGGCTGAGGCGGCCCTCCTGGGCGCGCTGCCAGAAGAGCAGCGAGCAGATCATGATCATGCCCCAGGTGCCGAGGATGCCGAGCGAGGCGAGGTTGAGCACGATCTCGAAGGCCTCGCCGGGCATGACGTAGTTCAGTCCGACGCCGGCCATGCCGAAGGCGGCGGTGAGCAGGACGCCGCCGTAGGGCACCTGGCCCTTGTTCATCCGGCCGGTGAACCGGGGCGCGGAGCCCGCGAGGGCCATGGAGCGCAGGATGCGGGCGGTGGAGTAGAGACCGGCGTTCAGGCTGGAGAGCGCGGCCGTGAGGACGACCAGGTTCATCACCCCGGCCGCGCCGGGGACGCCGAGTTTGTCCATGACGGTGACGAAGGGGCTCTCGTCCGCCGAGTACGCGGTGTACGGCAGGAGCAGCGCGAGGAGCGCGACGGATCCGACGTAGAAGACGCCGACCCGCCACATGATCGAGTTGATCGCCCCGGGCATGACCTTCTCGGGGTTCTTGGTCTCGCCGGCCGCGACGCCGCACAGCTCGACCGAGGCGTAGGCGAAGACGACGCCCTGGATGACCAGCAGCATCGGCAGCATGCCGAACGGGAAGACGCCGTCGTTGGCGGTGATGGTGCCGAGGCCGGGGGTGTGGCCGCCGATCTCCTTCTGGGTGACCAGCAGGAAGATGCCGACCAGCATGAAGGCGACCAGGGCGGCGACCTTGACGATCGCGAACCAGAACTCCATCTCGCCGAAGTACTTCACCGAGATGAGGTTGGCCGTCAGCACGACGGCGAGGGCGATCAGGGCGAGGATCCACTGCGGGATGTCGCTGAACATGGCCCAGAAGTGGGCGTAGGTCGCGGCGGCGGTGATGTCGGCGACGCAGGTGGTGGACCAGTTCAGGAAGTAGAGCCAGCCCGCCGTGTAGGCGCCCTTCTCGCCCATGAACTCACGGGCGTAGGAGACGAAGGCTCCGGAGGAGGGGCGGTAGAGGACCAGCTCGCCGAGGGCGCGGACCACGAAGAAGGCGAAGAGGCCGCAGACCGCGTAGGCGATGGCGAGGGAGGGGCCCGCGTCGGCCAGCCGGCCGCCCGCGCCGAGGAAGAGCCCGGTGCCGATCGCCCCGCCGATCGCGATCATGTTGATGTGGCGGGACTTGAGGTCCTTGCTGTACCCGGCGTCGCCGGCGTCCACGTGCGAGGAGCCCTTGGACAGGGGACCGGCGGGGGGCGGCCCGGCCTCGGTGGTGCGGTCACTCATAGGGGGGAGGTTCGCCTTCGTGAGGGAGCGTAGGTCGTCAGCAGCCCTGCGATTCTGGCAGTGCTCAAGGTCACACAGACATAGATCTGAGGTGCTTCTGAGGTTTCGAGCGGGTAAAGCAAGGACCTCAGCAAACCGTGGCAGTAAATCACGGCCGAAGGGGCCGGGCCGACGCGCGCCGGTGACCGGCTCCCCGGCCGGAAGGCGGAGGAGAGCCGGGGAAAGCCGGGGAGAGCAGGGGAGGGCAGGACGGGCGCAGGGGGCGGCCGGGGACGGCCGGCCGAGGGACGCGGGGAGCGGCGGGGCGGGCGGGGGCGGCGAAGGGGCCGGTCAGCGGGACGGGTCGGGGGCGAGCACGTCCAGCTCGGCGAGGGCTCCGACCGCGATCTCCCGGGTGATCTCCTCGGCCCGGGCCGCGTCGCCCTCGCGGACCGCCTCGGCGACCTGGACATGGAGGGTCACGGCCGCCGGGTCGGGGTCGTCGAACATCACCTGATGGTGGGTACGCCCGGTGAGGATCTCGGCGACCACATCGCCGAGCCGGGCGAACATCTCATTGCCCGAGGCGTTGAGCACCACCCGGTGGAAGGCGATGTCGTGTCGCAGATACGCCTCCAGCTGGTTCCCGCGCGAGGTGGCGACCATGCCGAGGGCGCACTCGGTGAGCGCGGCGCACTGCTCGGGGGTGGCGTTGCGGGCGGCGAGACCGGCGGCGACCGGCTCGACGGCGGAGCGCAGCACGGTCAGCGAGCGCAGCTGGCGGGGCCGGTCGGCGCCGGCCAGGCGCCAGCGGATGACGCGCGGGTCGTAGACGTTCCACTCCGCGATGGCGCGGACGGTCACGCCGACTCTTCGGCGGGACTCGACCAGGTGCATGGACTCCAGGACGCGTACGGCCTCGCGGACGACGGTGCGGGAGACGTCGAAGCGCTGGGCGATCTCGTCGGTGCGCAGCACGCTGCCGTGCGGATACTCGCCCGCGGTGATCGCGAGGCCCAGGGTGTCGAGCACCAGTGTGTGGAGGTCCTGGCCGCCCGCAGTCGTCATGGATCAAGGGTACGGGGCGGGGTCCGAAGCTCGGTCCGGGAACAAAAAGTATGACGTTTAGGTCTCAGCCTCTTGAATATGTCGTACCTAATGGGTTTCAGTAGCGCGACGGACCGATGTCGACACCGTGGTCGGCGCCGGTGTGACGGAATCAGCGAGGCATGTAATGAGCACCCCTCACGTCGTTGTGGTGATGGGCGTGGCAGGAACCGGCAAGACCACGATCGGTCCCCTGCTCGCCGACGCACTGGGCGTTCCCTACGCCGAGGGCGACGACTTCCATCCCCCGGCGAACATCGCCAAGATGTCGGCCGGCACCCCGCTGGACGACACCGACCGGTGGCCCTGGCTCGACGCGATCGGGCAGTGGGCGCACGGCCGGGCGGGCGTCGGCGGGGTGGTGTCCAGCTCGGCCCTGAAGCGGTCCTACCGGGACCGGCTGCGGGCCGCCGCCCCGGACGCCGTCTTCCTCCACCTCACCGGCGACCGTGAGCTGATCGAGCGGCGGATGTCCGAGCGCAAGGGGCACTTCATGCCCACGAAGCTGCTCGACTCCCAGTTCGCCACGCTCCAGCCGCTCCAGGAGGACGAGGCGGGCGTGGACGTCGACGTCTCCGGCACCCCCCAGGACATCACCGCCCGCGCCGCCGCCGCGCTGCGCGCGCTGGACCGGTAGGCCCGCTCCGTACCGCCGTACCGCTTCTCCCTCCCCACCCCCTCACTCAGCTTCCTTAAGGAACCACCGTGACCAGTCTCAGCGTCGAGATGCTGGCAGCGGACGCCACAGCGCCGATCACCTCGGCGGGCAACGCCCAGCTCGGCATCGCCGTCCTCGCGGGCATCGCCGTCATCGTCCTGCTCATCACCAAGTTCAAGCTGCACGCGTTTCTGGCGCTGACCATCGGGTCGCTGGCGCTCGGAGCGTTCGCCGGGGCCCCGCTCGGCAAGGCCATCGAGTCGTTCTCCAAGGGCCTCGGCTCGACGGTCGCCGGTGTGGGTGTGCTGATCGCGCTCGGCGCGATCCTGGGCAAGCTGCTCGCCGACTCCGGCGGCGGTGACCAGATCGTGGACACCATCCTGGCCAAGGCGAACGGGCGCACCATGCCCTGGGCGATGGTGCTGATCGCCTCGGTGATCGGTCTGCCGCTCTTCTTCGAGGTCGGCATCGTGCTGCTGATCCCGGTGGTGCTGATGGTGGCCAAGCGCGGCAACTACTCGCTGATGCGGATCGGCATCCCCGCGCTGGCCGGTCTGTCGGTCATGCACGGCCTGATCCCGCCCCACCCCGGCCCGCTGGTCGCGATCGACGCGCTCGACGCCAACCTCGGCGTGACGCTCGCCCTCGGTGTGCTGGTCTCCATCCCGACCGTGATCATCGCGGGCCCGCTCTTCGCCAAGTACGCGGCCCGCTGGGTGGACATCCCCGCGCCCGAGAAGATGATCCCGACCCGTCCGTCGGAGGACCTGGACAAGCGTCCCGGCTTCGGCGCGACCGTCTTCACGGTCCTGCTGCCCGTCGTTCTGATGCTGTCGAACGCGCTGGTCGAGATCGTCGTCGACGACCCCGAGAACCCGGTGCAGAAGGTCACCGACATCATCGGCTCCCCGATGATCGCGCTGCTCGCGGCCGTTCTGGTGGGTCTGTTCACGCTGGGCGCCGCGGCCGGCTTCACCAAGGACCGGCTGGCGTCCACGGTCGAGAAGTCCCTCGCCCCGATCGCGGGCGTGCTGATGATCGTCGGCGCGGGCGGCGGTTTCAAGCAGACGCTGATCGACGTCGGCGTCGGCCAGATGATCCTGGACATCTCCGAGAACTGGGCGATCCCGACCCTGCTGCTGGCCTGGCTGATCGCGGTGGCGATACGTCTGGCCACGGGTTCGGCGACCGTGGCGACGATCTCCGCGGCCGGTCTGGTCGCCCCGCTGGCGGAAGGCATGTCCACCACGGAGTCGGCGCTGCTGGTGCTGGCGATCGGCGCGGGTTCGCTCTTCTTCAGCCATGTCAACGACGCCGGTTTCTGGCTGGTGAAGGAGTACTTCGGGATGACCGTCGGCCAGACGATCAAGACCTGGTCGGTGATGGAGACGATCATCTCGGTGGTCGGCATCGTCTTCGTGCTGCTGCTGTCCCTGGTGCTGTAGCTCTCCGCGCGACGGACCCCGGGCGCCGGGGCGGACTCTTCGAGGAGTCCGCCCCGGCGCTTTCGTGTGTACGGGGGCGCCCGCCGGGCCGGGCGGCTCCCCGTACGGCGGCACGGGCGGCACGGGCGGCACGGGCCCGGAGGGCCGGGGGCCCGGGTCCGGCGGCACGGGCGACCCGTTCCCGAGTCTGCGGGCGACCCGTGCCCGGGCCGCCGGTCCGGCCCGGGGCCGGTCAGATCGCGCGGGCCGCGGCCCGGCCCGCCGTACGGCCGGAGAAGAGGCAGCCGCCGAGGAAGGTGCCCTCCAGGGAGCGGTAGCCGTGCATTCCGCCGCCGCCGAACCCGGCGGCCTCCCCCGCCGCGTACAGCCCGGCGAGCGGCGCGCCGTCCGCGTCCAGCACCCGGGAGGACAGATCGGTCTCCAGCCCGCCGAGCGACTTGCGGGTGAGGATGTTCAGCCGTACGGCGATCAGCGGCCCGGCCGCCGGATCCAGGATCCGGTGCGGGGCGGCGGTGCGGATCATCCGGTCGCCGAGATAGCCGCGGGCCCCCCGGACGGCTGTGATCTGGAGGTCCTTGGTGAAGGGATTCCGGATCTCCCGGTCCCGGGCGACGATCTCGCGGCGCAGCTCCGCCTCCTCGATCAGCGGCTCCCCGGTGAGCGCGTTCATGCCCCGGACCAGCGCGGCGAGATCCCGCTCGACGACGAAGTCCGCGCCCCGGTCCATGAACGCCTGGACCGGTCCCGGCACCCCGGCGCGGGCCCGGCCGAGCACCCCGCGGACGGACTTGCCGGTGAGATCGGGATTCTGCTCGGAGCCGGAGAGGGCGAACTCCTTGCCGATGATGCGCCGGTCGAGCACGAACCAGGTGTGCTCGTGGCCGGAACGCAGGATGTGTTCGAGGGTGCCGAGGGTGTCGAAGCCGGGGAAGAGGGGGACGGGGAGCCGCCGGCCGCGCGCGTCGAGCCAGAGCGAGGAGGGCCCGGGCAGGATCCGGATGCCGTGCCGGGCCCAGATCGGGTTCCAGTTCTCGATGCCCTCGGTGTAGTGCCACATCCGGTCGCGGTTGATGTGGCTGGCGCCCGCGCGCTCCGCGATGCCGAGCATGAGCCCGTCGACATGGGCGGGGACGCCGGAGAGCAGCTTGCCGGGCGGGGAGCCGAGGCGCTCGGGCCAGTGGGCGCGGACGAGGTCGTGATTGCCGCCGATGCCCCCGGAGGTGACGATCACCGCCTGGGCGCGCAGTTCGAAGGCCCCGGCGACCTCCCGCCCGCTGGCCGCGCCGCGCGGCGCGGCGGAGGGTTCGAGCACCTCGCCGCTGACGGTGTCGAGCACGCCCGAGGTGCGGCCGAGGCCGGTGACCCGGTGCCGGAACCGGAGCTGGACCAGCCCCCGGGCGACTCCCTCGGCGACCTTGCGGGCGAAGGGGGCGACGACGCCGGGGCCGGTGCCCCAGGTGATGTGGAAGCGGGGGACGGAGTTGCCCTGGCCGCGGGCGTCGTGGCCGCCGCGCTCGGCCCAGCCGACGACGGGGAAGAACCGTATGCCCATCGCGTGCAGCCAGGCCCGTTTCTCCCCGGAGGCGAAGTCGACGTACGCGTTCGCCCAGCGGCGGGGCCAGCCGTCCTCCTCGCGGTCGAAGCCGGCCGTGCCCAGCCAGTCCTGGAGCGCGAGGTCGTGGCTGTCGCGGATCCGCAGCCGGCGCTGCTCGGGCGAGTCGACGAGGAAGAGACCGCCGAAGGACCAGTGGGCCTGGCCGCCCATGGAGTGCTCCGGCTCCTGGTCGACCAGGATGACCCTGCGCCCGGCGGCGACCAGCTCCGCCGTGGCCGCGAGTCCCGCCAGGCCTGCCCCGATCACGATCACGTCAGCGTCGTACGCCATGCCTTGTTCCATCCTTGTCCGGCGGGGTCGGTGGGGGCCGGGCGGGCGCGTGACGGTGCGACTCCGGCCGGTCCGGCGGTCCGATCTTCCGTACGCGGCGGTAACCCGTCAACGGTCCGGACGGACGGAGCCCGCTTCCGTCCCGGCCGGGCCTGATGGAATGGCGTGATGAGCGCCGACGAGATTCTCGATGTCGTGGACGAGCTGGACCGGGTCGTGGGCCGGGCCCCCCGGGGCGAGGTCTATGCCCGCGGGCTGCGCCACCGCTGTGTGTTCGTGCTGGCCAGGGATGGGCTGGGCCGGGTCTTCGTCCATCGCAGAACGGCGTCCAAGCCGGTCTTCCCCTCGCTGTACGACATGTTCGTCGGCGGGGTCGTGGGGGCGGGCGAGAGCTATGACGCGGCGGCGCTGCGGGAGGCGGAGGAGGAGCTGGGCGTCTCGGGCCTCCCCCGGCCGACGCCGCTGTTCCGTTTTCTGTACGAGGAGGCCGGGGCGGACGGCGGGGCCGCGCGCTCCTGGTGGTCCGCGGTGTACGAGGTCCGCTGCGAGACGCCGGTGAACCCCCAGACGGAGGAGGTCGCCTGGCACTCCTTCGTCCCGGAGGCGGAGCTGGAGCGGCGGCTGGAGGAGTGGGAGTGGGCGCCGGACGGGCTGGCCGCGTACCGCCGTATGAGGGACTTCCGTCCCTGATCCTATGATCGTTTCGCGGGTAGGGTGCGAAAGGTGAAGGAGATCGCACGGAGCCTGCGACTGTGGTTCGCGCCCCAGCGGGTGCGCGAGGAGGGCGAGACGCCCGACTACCGGTTCTCGCTGGCCAATGAGCGGACCTTCCTGGCCTGGCTGCGTACGGCGCTGGCGCTCATCGGCGGCGGTTTCGCCGTGGACCAGTTTCTGCCGGACCTGCGGTGGGGCGTACGGGCCGGAATGGCGCTCGGGCTGCTGGCGGCGGGTGTGCTGTGCGCGCTGCGGGCGGTCAACCACTGGGTGCGGTGCGAGCGGGCGATGCGGCGGGGCGAGGATCTGCCGGTGTCCCGTTTTCCGACCCTGTTGAGCCTGGTGATCGCGGCGGTGGCGCTGGCGATGGTGGTCGTGGTGCTCTTCGGCTGGGAGGGCGGCCGGTGACACCGCCGGCGGCCGCGGCCCCCGCGCGGGACCCGGGGCTCCAGCCGGAGCGGACCCGGCTGGCGTGGCGCAGGACGACGCTGACCTTCACGGTGGCGGCCGTGCTCGCGGGCCGCCAGGCGCTGAGCGGGCCGATGGACGCCGTGGCGACGGTCGCGGTGGCGCTGAGCGCGCTGGTGTGGCTGGGGTTCCTCCTGGTGGCGCATCGACGGGTACGGGCCCTGGGGGCCGCCGCCGAGCCCGGGGTGCTGCCGGAGCGGGTGGCGCTCGCGGCGACGCTGTGCACGGTGGGGCTGGCGGCGTTCGCGGTGGCGGCGCTGGTGTGAGTCCGTGCAGGTCTCCCGCACGTCTCGGGGCCGGTACGGGACCGAGCCGCACCGGGCGTGGGGGGCGGTGCGGGACCGAGCCGCACCGGGTGTGGGCGGCGGTGCGGGCTCCGAGCGGTACCGGGCGTGGGCGGTGCGGGGCCTCGGCGCTTCCCGGCCCGCCCTGCCGCGGGCCCGCGCTACCGCAGGCCCACCGGGCCGCCGGGCCGCCGCGGGCTAGCCTGGAAGTACAGATCCCCACACACCCGACATAAGGCGTACGCCATGTCCTCAGCCCTCCATCAGACCCACGCCCCGCACCACCACACCCACGGCCCGGACTGCGGCCACACCGGCGTCCCGCACGGCGACCACGTCGACTACGCGCACCACGGCCATCTCCACCGCGAGCACTCCGGCCACTGGGACGAGTGCGAGCCGGGCGGACATCTCACGCACAGCGGCCACGCCCATGAGCACGGGCCGGGCTGCGGCCATCCGGCGGTGGAGCACGGCGACCACGTCGACTACGTCCACGACGGCCACCGGCACGCCGCCCACGGGGGCCACTGGGACGACCACTGAGCCCGGCCCCGCGCGGCTCGGGGCGAACGGACGTGCCGTCGGGGTCGTTCCGTCCGGCGGTCGGGCGCGCTAGCGTGCGTGGCCATGACAGACGGTCCGTACCGAGGGAGCCCGATGAGCCTGTCCAGACGGGGACTGCTGGCCGCCACCGGAGCCGCGGGGGCGCTGGTCACGGGCGCCGCGCCGGGCGCGGCGGCCGGAACGGGCCGGCGCGGCCGGGTCCGCACCGGCTTCGACCGGCTCGCCGCGGGCGGCTACGCCCAGCTGGCCGGGCAGCGCGTCGGCGTGGTCACCAACCCGACGGGGATCACCTCCGACGTCCGCCATGTGGTGGATGTGATGCACGCCGACCCGAGGGCCGATCTGATCGCCGTCTTCGGCCCCGAGCACGGATTCCGCGGCACGGCCCAGGCGGGCGGCTCCGAGGGCCGGTACGACGACCCCGCGACCGGACTGCCGGTGTACGACACCTATCTGAAGAGCGGTCAGCCGCTCGCCGATGTCTTCACCGCGTCCGGCGTGGACACGGTCGTCTTCGACATCCAGGACGCCGGGGCCCGCTTCTACACCTACATCTGGACGCTGTACGACTGCATGAAGGCGGCGGCGCTCGCGGGGAAACGATTCGTCGTGCTGGACCGGCCCAATCCGGTGACCGGCCGGGCCGCCCTCGGGCCGGTGCTGGAGCGACCCTTCGCGACCTTCGTGGGCCGCGAGCCCATCGCGCAGGCCCATGGGATGACGGTGGCCGAGCTGGCGCGGCTCTTCAACGCCGAGTTCCTCGCCGACCGTCCGGTGGAGCTGGAGACCGTACGGATGTCGGGGTGGCGGCGCTCGGACTTCTTCGACGAGACGGGGCTGCCGTGGGTGCCGCCGAGCCCCAACATGCCCACGCCCGAGACCGCGCTCGTCTACGCGGGCACCTGTCTCTTCGAGGGCACCAATCTCTCGGAGGGCCGGGGGACGACCCGCCCCTTCGAACTGCTGGGCGCGGAGGGCGTGGACCGGCGCTGGGCCCTGGCGGCGAACGCCGAGGAGCTGCCGGGGGTGCGCTTCCGGGAGGCGTACTTCACCCCGACGTTCTCCAAGTTCCAGGGCAGGACGGTCGGCGGGGTGCAGCTGCACGTCCACGACCGGGACGCGTTCGACCCGGTGCGCACCGCCGTCGCCCTGCTGGTGACGGCCAAACGCTCCTGGAGCGGCTTCGCCTGGCGCTCCGACCACTGGATCGACAAGCTCACCGGCTCGGTGAAGGTCCGCACCCTGATCGACGCGGGGGCCGGGACGGACGACGTGGTGGGGGCGTGGCGGGACGAGCTGGCGGCGTTCCGCGCCGTACGGAAGCGGTATCTGCGCTACTGACGCGCCCGGCACGGGAGCGATGCCCGCGCCGCCGACGCCTCACGGGAAAGCGGTGCGCCCGCGCCGCCGACGCCTCACGGGGAAGCCGTGCGCCCGCGCCGCCGACGCCTCACGGGGAAGCCGTGCGCCCGCGCCGCCGACGCCTCGTACGGAGGAGTCCCCGGGGGAGAGCCCGACCTCCGGAGCGGGGGCGGACGCCACCGCGCGCACGGGCGGCAGCCGGATGGCCCGGTCCCCGCCGGGCCGACAGCCTTGATCCCATGGACCTCTCACCGGACACCCCCCGCCCGCCGCGCCGTCGGACCCTGCTGACCGCGCTCGCGGTCGGCTCCCTCACGGCGGCCGGGGCGGCGGGACCGGCCGCCGCCGCGCCCGCCGCGCGTACCGCGCGCACCGCCGACCCGGTGCGCGCGCTGGCGCGGGCCGCCCGCCCGCTCGCCGGTCTCCGCCCGCTGGAGCGGATGATCGGCGACGCGACGATCGCCGGTTTCGGCGAGGCCACCCACAGCTCCCGCGAGTTCTTCCGCGTCAAGAGCCGGATCTTCCGGCACCTGGTGGAGCGCAAGGGCTTCACCGCCTTCGCCCTGGAGGCCCCCTGGAGCGCCGGGCTGCGGCTGAACGACTATGTGCTGCACGGCAGGGGCGATGTCCGGCGCGTCATGCGGGAGGAGTTCCAGAACTCCTATCTCCTGTGGCACACCCGGGAGTATCTGGATCTGCTCCGCTGGATGCGGCGGTACAACCAGGGCCGGCCCGAGCGGCCGGTGCGGTTCCTCGGCAACGACCTGGCCCACGCCGGGCCGGAGCTGTTCGACACCGTGACGGGGTACGTCGCCGAGCGGCGTCCTGAGCTGCTCCCCCGGGTGCGGGAGCTGTACCGGGCGTCGCGGCCGACGGGCTCGGTGGACGAGACCATGACGCACAACCTCACCCGGCCGCTCGCCGAGCGGCGGGCGATGGCGGCCGACACGGCGGCGGCGCTCGAACTGCTGGAGCGGCTGCGGCCGGGGCCCGACCGGGAGCGGCACGCCTGGATGCTCCAGCACGCCCGCTCGATCGCGCAGGTCGGCGCGGGCTGGGCCTTCGACTTCTTCGATCAGGACCAGCTCGGGCAGGCGATGCTCTACCGGGACCGGGTCATGGCCGAGAACACGGTGTGGTGGCAGCGGCAGACCGGCGACAAGGTGCTGCTCTCCGCGCACAACGGACATGTGGGATACGAGACGACCGACCCCGTCCACTATCCGAAGCTTCAGGGCGCGTTCATCCGGGACATGATCGGGGACGCCTATGTGAGCGCCGGATTCACCTTCGGCCGGGGCTCGTTCAACGCCAAGGACCTCGGCGACCCGCCGGCGGAGCCGGTCCGCGAGTTCTCGGTGGGCCCGCCGGAGCCCGGCGGCAATGAGGAGACGCTGGAGCGGGTGGCGCGCGAGGACTACTTCCTGGATATGCGCACCGCTCCCCGGGCCGCCCGGGAATGGCTGAATGTGGCCAGGACGACCCGGAACATCGGCAATGCCTGGCCCGCCGATCCGGAGCAGGTCCGGCTCGGTACGAGCTATGACGTACTGATCCATCTGCACCGCGTCACCGCCGCCGACCGGCTCTGACCGCGCCCGCCGGGCGCTCCCGGCGGACGGCTCGCGAGCGCCGCCGGGCCCGATCGCCCACGTCACGGGTCTGGCCGTGCCCGCCTCGACACCGGATCCTGGAGACAGAGGCGGATGTGTCGGGGAGGGGCAGTCATGCCGGACATGAGCGCGGGACCGTACCGGGACATCCGCTTCGGCGAGGACGGCGATCTCGACGGCGCGGGGCTGGACCCGCTGCTGCGGCTGGACGTCACCGATCTGGTGATGTTCGCCCATGGCTGGAACAACTCCCCCGCCACGGCCGCCCGGCTGCACGCGGCCTTCTTCGCGCCCTTCCCGTCACTGGTGTCGCCCCGGGTGCGGCTGGGGTACGCGGGGATCCGCTGGCCCTCGATGCGCTTCCCGGACGAGCCCGCGCCGGGATTCGGCCCGCCGGAGCCCGCGCCCCCCGGCCGCGCACCGGAGCCGGGGCAGGGGCTGGACCTCGCGACCCGGTCGGCGCTGAACGGGCTCTTCCCCGGGCACCGGGCCACCGTGGCGCGGCTCTCCCTCCTGCTGGGGACGCGGCCGGAGTCGCCGGGGGCGTTCACCGAGTTCGGCCGGCTGGCCCGGCAGCTGGCCCAGGCCCCGGCGGGCGGACTGGAGGCCTGCTTCACCGACGATCTGCCCCGGGACGAGCAGGGGCCGCCCGCGCTGCTGTACGAGGACGCGCTGACGCTGTGCCGGGCCTTCACGGCGGCGCTGGAGCGGACCGAACCGCCCTCGCCGCCCGGACCCCCGGGGCTGAACGGGGTGTGGCGGGGGGCCAGGGAGCTGCTGCGCCAGACCACGTACTACGCGCTCAAACGCCGGGCGGGGGCCGTCGGGGAGCTGGGGCTCGGACCGCTGCTGGGCCGGCTGGCCCGCGGCCGCCCCGGGATACGGGTGCATCTCGTCGGCCACGGCCAGGGCGCCCGGCTGGTGGCCTTCGCGCTGCGCGGGCTGCCCGACGGGGTGCACAGCGTGAAGTCGGTGACGCTGCTCCAGGCGGCCTTCTCCCAGTACGCGTTCGCGCCCAGCCTGCCGCACGCCGCGCAGAACTCGGGCGCGCTGCGGGCGATGGAGCACCGGGTGGACGGTCCCGTGGTGGCCTGCTACTCCCGCCACGACAGCGCGCTCGGGGTGATCTATCCGCTGGCGTCCCGGCTCGCCGGGGACGACCGGCGTCCCGGCGGGCCCGATCCGCGCTGGTGGGCGGCGGGGCACGGCGGTCTGCGGTCGGCCGGGCCGCCGTCCGTCCGGCTGACGCTGGAGGAGGCGCTGACGCGGGGTCTGCCGCGCGCGGGGTGTGTGAGCCTGGACAGCGCGTCGGTGGTGCGGCGCGGCGGGCCGCCGACCGGGGCGCACAGCGACATCTGCCACCGGGAGCTGGCGCGGGTGGTGGTGGCCGCGGGCCGCATCGGACGCTGATCCGGTCGGCCCCGGCCGGTCGCCGGCATCTGACGCACCCTTGTGACCTGCGATGTTCCAAGGAACATGCCGTAGTCCCGCGAAGGGCATTTTCAATGGAGCCGGATCGGGCAGTCGTACGTCCAAACACCAACGCTCGATGGACGAGCGACGGAGGTGGCAGTGCGATGGCCGGTTTCCGGAGTCTTGCGAGACAGGTGCGCGACGCGCGGTGTGATCTGGCGCTGAGGCGTTACTCCCTGCGCAAGTGCTTGGAGAGATTCGCCCCTTACGGACATAGGGCGACCTGGGATCACCTGTGTGTGCGGCACGGGATCGAACCCGAGGACAGGGCGCCCGATCCGGCGCGGCTGGTGGCCGCGCTGGAGGAACTGGAACGCGCGCGGGCCGTGTGGCTCGCGTACGAGGAGAGCTTCGCGGACCGCCGTAAACGCGAGAAGCACGACGGGCTGCGGCGGCCCGGGTCCGTCGACGACTGGCACCGGCGCACCTGGGGCGGGCACGGGGTGGCGCGCTGCGACCATCCGTCGTGCCACCCGGCGGCCCCGCTGGACGAGGTGCTGCGGCGGCTGATCGGCGCGCTGGAGGACGAACCGGGCGATTCCTGTCCGGTCTGCGAGGCCACCGGAATCGTGTGGCGACAGGATCTGACGAACGAGCCCTGGACCGGACCGGTGTGCACGGGCTGCGGCATCGTGGTGCCCCGGCCCGTACTGACCTCCCAGGCCGTGGCGTCGGCCAAGGAGGCGGGCCGCCGGGGGCTCGCGTCGGTGGCCTGAGCGGCCGCCGGGCGCGGCCCGGCGATACGAGGTGAGCACGGGCGCGAGGCCCGGGGCGGGGCGGCGCCGGAGAACCGGGAGTTCCAGGACCGGGGAGCCGGAGGAGGACCGCCACCCCAGGGGGGGCCGGGCGTCCGGGGTGGTCCCGGGTCCTGATTCGGGCCGGGATCCGGTACGGGGCCGACGCGGCGGGCGCCCGTACGCGGACGGGGTTCAGCCCCCGGCCGTACGGCGGACGGGCTCGGCCCGCGCTCGTACGGGGCGGACACGGTCGGCGGTCGTTCGGACGGGACGGACCCGGCGGCCGGACAGGCGCGATCGCCGCCCCTCACGGCGGGCGCGGTCAGCCGTCGTCCTTGTAGCGGACCGGCATCAGCCGGGAGCCGGCCATCTGGCGGCCGAAGGCGTCGTCGGGGTTGGAGAGCACGCAGGTCTCCAGCGAGAGACAGCCGCAGCCGATGCAGTCGGTGAGGTGGTCGCGCAGCCGCCCGAGCTGTTTGATCCGCTCGTCCAGTTCCTTGCGCCAGGCGTGGGAGAGCCGGGCCCAGTCGTCCCGGTCGGGGGTGCGCTCCTCGGGCAGTTCCGCGAGAGCGTCCCGGATCGTGGCGAGCGGGATGCCGACCCGCTGGGCGGCGCGGACGAAGGCCACCCGGCGCAGGGTGTCCCGGGAGTAGCGGCGCTGATTGCCGGTGGTCCTGCGGCTGGTGATGAGCCCTTTGGACTCGTAGAAGTGCAGGGCGGACACGGCCGCGCCGCTGCGCTCGGAGAGCTGACCGACGGTGAGCTCGTGAGTCTTCTCGGGAAACTGAGGCACCCCTCGAAGCCTAGCGGGTCCTCGTTGACAGAAACACGCCCGCCCAGCATGCTGAGCAAGCGCTTAGGCCCTGGCCGGGAGGCCGGGCCGGCCGGGACGCCGTACGCCGACGAGAGTCAGGGAGCAGGGAGATGGCCGAGCCGAGGATCTTCACCTCAGCCGAGGAACTGCGCGCCGCGGTCGGCGAACCGCTGGGCCCCGGCGACTGGCTGGAGATCGACCAGAAGCGGATCGACCTCTTCGCCGAGGCGACCGGCGACCGGCAGTGGATCCATGTGGACCCCGCGCGCGCGGCGGACGGCCCCTTCGGGACGACCGTCGCCCACGGCTATCTCACGCTCTCGCTGCTGCCGGTCCTGGTGCCCGGGGTGATGCGGGTCGAGGGAATGCGGATGGGCCTCAACTACGGCACCGACAAAGTCCGTTTCCCCGCGCCGGTGCCGGTCGGCTCCCGGCTGCGGGCCACGGCCGTACTGCGCGAGGTGACCGGGGCGGCGGACGGCGGGGTGCAGGTGGCGACCCGGGTCACGATCGAGCGGGAGGGTGGGCAGAAGCCGGTCTGCGTGGCCGACTCGCTGTCCCGCTACTACTTCTGAGCCTCCGCCGCCGTTCCCCCCGCGCGCGTCAGCGGGGGGCCGAGACCATCCGCAGCACGAGGTCGGCGTAGAGCGCGCCGACCTCTTCGGGGGTGCGGCGGCCCTGGACGTTGAACCAGCGCGCGACGTCGACGCAGAGCGAGAGCACGGCCAGGGTCGTCCCCGGCACATCGGGGACGTCGAACTCCCCGGCCTCCACGCCGTCGCGGAGGATCCCGCGCACCACGGCGTCGCTGCGGCGGCGCAGCGCCACGATCTCGGCCCGGTGCTCCTCGGAGAGCGCGTCGAGTTCGTACTGCACCACGCGCGCGGTGTCGTGGCGTCCCGCGTGCCAGCGGACGAAGGAGCGGACGGCCTCGGCGAGGCGCTCGCCGGGGGTGCCGCCGCTCTCGGAGGCGGCCGTCAGGATGCGCAGCGCGCGGTCGTGGCCGATCCGGCTGATGCGGTGGAGCAGCTCTTCCTTGGTCTTGTAGTGGATGTAGAGGGCGGCGGGGCTCATTCCGGCCCGGCCCGCGATGTCGCGGGTCGTGGTGGCGTGATAGCCCCGCTCGGCGAACGCCGCGACGGCGGCCACGAGCAGCTTTCTCGCCGCCTCGGGCGCGACCTCGCCCCACGGCGGGTTCTCGCCGTTCGTCTCCTCGGCCGCAGTCATGGCTCGCCTCTTCTCTTCCCAGCAGGAGGAACACCATACCCCGAAGGTGAGCAAGCGCTTAGCTCCTGGACGGCAAGCCGGGCCGGGGATCCTCGGCGGCGCCGGCGCTCCCCGGCCCGGGCCGCCGCCGGGACTCGCGGACTCGCGCGAGGACCCTCCGCCCGCCGGCCCGGCGTCAACCGACGTGACTCCGAGGCCCGTTGACGCCGACCGGGCGCGCGGCCGCGCATCGGCCGACCCCGCTGGTCCGGCCCTACGATGGGCTCCATGGCCCGACCGCGCAAGCCGCTTCTGAGCAGAGAACGCATCGTCGAGACGGCGGGCGCGCTGGTGGACGCGGAGGGGCTGGAGGCGGTCTCCACCCGGCGGCTCGCGGCCGAACTCGGGGTCAGCGGCCCCTCCCTCTACAACCATTTCCGCACCAAGGGCGAGATCCTCGACGCGGTCGCCGACCGGGTCAGCGCCCGGATCGATCTGTCGATGTTCGCGCCGGACGACGGCCGGGAGTGGGCCGCGGCCCTCCACGACTGGGCCCTCTCCTACCGGGCGGCGCTGACGGCCCATCCGCACATCGTCCCGGTCCTGGCCCGGGGCCCCGGCCGCCGCCCGGCGGGGCTGCGGGCGGCCGACGCGGTCTTCGACGCGATGGCCCGCGCGGGCTGGCCGCCCGCCGAGGCGGCCCGTATCGGCGCACTGCTGGGGTACTTCGTCACCGGCTCGGCCCTGGGGTCGGCCGCCGGCCCCGGCTCCGTGCCCGCCGAGGAGGCGTACGGCTCCCGTCCCGGCCGGGAGCGCCCGGAGGCGACCGACGAGGGGGCCTTCGCGACCGGCCTGCGGGCGATCCTCGACGGGCTGGCCGTGCGGTACGCCGCCGTACGCCGCTGACCGCGCCCCGGCGGTCCCGGGCGCGCGCCGGGGGCGGCCGGGGTCCGCGCGCTCCCGGCCGGAGGGTCCGGGCCGCCCCGGGCTCCCTCCTTCACGTATCGGGGCCGAGCAGCTCGGCGGGGGCGGGACAGACCCGCCGTCCGTGGCGGTCGAAGACATAGAGATGCGCCAGATCGACCAGCAGCGGCACCTGCGCGCCGCGCTGGAGCCAGAGGCTGGGAGGAGTCCGTACGACCAGCGCGCCCGCGCCGACGGGCTGGGGCGTCGGATCGTAGGAGGCGTACGGGTTGTAGGGGAGGCGCTGTGTGCCCCCGAGGCTGACGGTGGAGCCCGGCAGCTGTGCCACCGCGCGCTCCTTCAGCCGGTCGAGGACGCCCGGCCGGGGTCTGGCTCTTCGGCGGCGCGCGGGCCCGGCGGGCCGGGGTGACTCCAGATCGGTGACGGCGGCGGGACGGGAGCCGATGTCGACATAGACCAGCGCCTCGTGCCCCTGGTAGTCGGTGTGCCCGACGATCCCGGTCAGCGGGACCTCCCCGGGCCGGGCCTGGCTCGGCAGGGCGATCCTGGT
Organism: Streptomyces sp. NPDC014894; assembly: GCF_043080985.1. Lineage (NCBI taxonomy): Bacteria > Bacillati > Actinomycetota > Actinomycetes > Kitasatosporales > Streptomycetaceae > Streptomyces > Streptomyces sp. NPDC014894. The sequence continues at coordinate 634,220 of NZ_JBIBWD010000001.1, read as the reverse complement.
GGCCTCGGAGCGCAGTCCGACGATGATCGGCCGCCCCTGCTGGATACGGAGCAGCTGATGGTCGACGCTGAGCGGTTCGGGCAGGGGGAGCCGCTGGCTGCCGAGGTCCAGGGACATCCCCTCCTGGGGCGGGGCGTGGACGACGGCCTGGATCAGATTGATCCGGGGGGTGCCGATGAACGCGGCGACGAAGATGTTCTCGGGGAGGGCGTAGATGTCGCGCGGCACGCCCACCTGCTGGAGCACTCCGCCGCGCATGACCGCGACCCGGTCGCCGAGCGACATGGCCTCGGCCTGGTCGTGGGTGACATAGACGGTGGTGACTCCCATCTCCCGGGTGAGCTGGGCGATTTCGGAGCGCAGCTGAATGCGTAACTTGGCGTCGATGTTGGAGAGCGGTTCGTCCATGAGAAAGACGGACGGCCGCCGGGAGATCGCCCGGCCCATGGCGACGCGTTGGCGCTCACCGCCGGAGAGCTGGCTGGGGTAGCGGTCCAGGACGTCCTCGATACCGAGCTTCCGGGCAGTGGCGTCGACCCGGGGGCCTCGGTCCTCTCGCGGGTTCTCCACCCGCAAGGGAAAGCCGATGTTGTCGCGATTGGTCATGTTCGGATAAAGGGCGAAGTTCTGGAAGACCATGGCCATGTCTCGATCACCGGGCGGCACGTCGTTGGCGGGCTGCCCGTCCAGGCGCAGTTCACCCTCGGTGATCGCCTCCAGCCCCGCGATCATGCGCAGGACGGTGGATTTTCCGCAGCCGGAGGGTCCGAGGAGCACCACGAATTCTCCGGGCTCGACCGCGAGGGAGAATCGATCGACGGCGCGTGGTGCCCGTCCGTAACGCTTGCTGACGTTGTGCAGGGAAATCGCGCGAGTCATGTGGGGGTCCCGCCGGGTCAGATGGGGATCGGCTGAGACGCTCGAAAATAGCTGATTATCTCCGGTCGGGGAATCGTCCCGGCGGATGTTTATCCCGACCTTTTTCCATTTCGTCGGTCAAAGTGCGGTTCTGGCACTGGCGATGATGAAAGCCTTCTAATTTGCCGTGAGTGATTTTGCCACGGCCCGGACCCGGTCACCGCACTGCGAAATACATCAAGCACGACAAAAGGGAGCCGCCCCCGGCTTGACGCCGGGGGCGGCGGTGGTGGTGCGCGGCGGGCGGGGCCGGCCGGACGGGCGCGCGCGGGTGCTCCCGGGTGCGTCCGGATGCCCGCGGGACGCCCGCGAGCGGGTCAGACGATGCCGAAGACGACCGAGGCGGCGAGCACCACGAGGGAGGTGAGCGCGGCCCATTTGACCGTGAAGCGGGTGTGGTCGCCGAACTCGACCTTGGCCATGCCCACGAGGACGTAGACGGCGGGGACGAGCGGGCTGGACATGTGGAGGGCCTGGCCGACGAGGGAGGCGCGGGCGATCTCCACCGGGGAGACTCCGTGGGCGGCGCCGGCCTCGGCGAGGACGGGCAGCACACCGAAGTAGAAGCCGTCGTTGGACATGAAGTAGGTGAGCGGGAGGCTCAGCAGACCGGTGACGATGGCCATGTGCGGGCCCATGCCCTCGGGGATGGCCCCGACGAGCCAGTCCGCCATGTGCTTGACCATGCCGGTGCCGGTGAGGACTCCGGTGAAGACGGCGGCGGCGAAGACCATGCCGGCGACGTTGAGGACGTTCTCGGCGTGTGCGCCGATCCGGGCCCGCTGGTCCGACATCTTGGGGTAGTTGACGGTGAGGGCGAGGGCCGCGCCGAGGATGAAGAGGACCGGGATGGGGAGCAGCTCCATGATCATCGCGGTGAGGAGGGCGATGGTGAGCCCGGCGTTGAACCAGTAGAGCTTGGGGCGGAGCGTCTCGCGGTTCGGGTCCAGGCCCTGGAACTCCTCGGTGTCGCCCGGACCGGCGGCCGCGCCGGAGCCGGAGCCCGAGGCGTCGGAGCCGGAGCCCGAGGCGTCGGAGCCGGAGCCCGAGGCCGAGCCGGAGGCCGTACCGGACGCGTCCTTCGCCCCGGAGCCGCCGGCCTTCACCAGCACGGTCTCGCTCTCCGGCTCCAGCGCCTCCTTGAGGGAGAGATAGCCGAGGCGCTTGCGCTCCCGCATGCCGAGCACGTACGAGAGGATGAAGACGAAGAGCAGGCCGACGGCGAGGGCCGGGATCATCGGCACGAAGATGTCGCCCGCGTCCAGCTTCAGCGCGGTGGCGGCACGGGCGGTGGGGCCGCCCCAGGGCAGGGTGTTCATGACGCCGTTGGCGGTGGCGGCGACACCGGTCATCACGACCAGGCTCATGCCGAGCCGCTTGTAGAGCGGATACATCGCCGAGACGGTGATCATGAAGGTGGTCGAGCCGTCGCCGTCGAGCGAGACGATCGCGGCGAGCAGCGCCGTACCGACCACGATCCGCATCGGGTCGGCCTTGCAGAAGCGCAGGATGCCCCGGACGATCGGGTCGAAGAGCCCGACGTCGATCATCACACCGAAGTAGACGATCGCGAACATCAGCATCGCGGCGGTGGGCGCGAGATTGCCGACGCCTTCGATGACGTAGTCCCCGAGATGCGCGCCCTTGCCGACGAGGACACAGAAGAGCGCGGGGACGAGGACCAGCGCCGCGATGGGCGACATCTTCTTCATCATGATCAGGACCAGGAAGGTCGCGATCATGGTGAAGCCGAGGATAGTCAGCATGGGCTACCTAACGTTCATCCTTGAACTCCCACCAGAGGCGGCGGTCCGGATGACGTTAGGTCCCGTCAAAAGCTGTTAACAAGATGTTGACGTGTGAGCAATACGAGCAAAACCCCAGGTCAACGTAGTAGTGCAGGTTTCGGGGGCCATCACTCCCCGACAGAGCCCCCGCGCGGCCCCGCCCGGCCCCCGGTCGCGCCCGGATCCGGGGGCCGGGACACGCCGCCCCGCGCCCGCCGTTTGGCGTTGACGGACCGCCCCCACAATCCTACGGTGACCCATAGGATTCCTTTCGGCTTTCAGTACCGGGAGCGGCGATGAGCGGCAGCGAGCAGCAGGCCATGGAGCGGGCGCGGAAGACGGCGGAGACCCTGGGGCACTCCCCCGGGTTCGGCAACGAGCACAGCTCGGAGGCCGTCCCCGGCGCGCTCCCCGTCGGCCGGAACACCCCCCAGCGGGCCCCGCTGGGGCTGTACGCGGAGCAGCTGAGCGGTTCCGCCTTCACCGAGCCCCGGGCCCGCAACCGCCGCACCTGGCTGTACCGGATCACGCCCTCGGCCGCCCATCCCCCCTACCGCCGCGCCGACAACGGCCGGCTGCGCACCGCGCCGTTCACCGAGACCGTCCCCGACCCCAACCGGCTGCGGTGGAATCCGCTCCCGGCGCCGGAGCCGGGCACCGACTGGCTGGCCGGGCTCTGGACGCTCGGCGGGAACGGGGACGCGACCCGGCGCACCGGCATGGCCGTGCACCTCTACCACGCCAACGCCTCCATGACCGACCGGGTGTTCGGCGACGCCGACGGCGAGCTGCTGATCGTCCCCGAGCTGGGCGGGCTGCTGCTCGTCACCGAGCTGGGGGTGCTCGCCGCCCGGCCGGGCGAGGTCGCGCTGATCCCCCGGGGCGTCCGCTTCCGGGTCGAGCTGCTGGACGAGCGGGCCCGCGGCTATGTCTGCGAGAACTACGGACAGCCCTTCGAGCTGCCGGACCTCGGCCCGATCGGCGCGAACGGCCTCGCCAACGCGCGGGACTTCCTCGCCCCGACCGCGGCGTACGAGGACCGCGCGGGGCCGGTGGAGGTGATCAGCAAGTTCTGCGGGAACCTCTGGGCCGCCGTCCACGACCACTCGCCGCTCGACGTGGTCGCCTGGCACGGCAGCCATGTCCCGTACGTCTACGATCTGCGCCGCTTCAATGTCATGGGCACCATCTCCTACGACCACCCCGACCCGTCGATCTTCACCGTGCTGACCTCCCCGACCGACACCCCCGGGCTCGCGAGCGTGGACTTCGTGGTCTTCGCGCCGCGCTGGCTGGTCGGCGAGGACACCTTCCGGCCGCCGTACTTCCACCGCAATGTGATGAGCGAGTACATGGGTCTGATCGAGGGCGCGTACGACGCCAAGGCCGAGGGATTCGTCCCCGGCGGCGGCTCGCTGCACAACATGATGTCGGCGCACGGGCCCGACCGCGAGACCTTCGAGCGGGCGAGCGCGGCCGAGCTGCGACCGCAGAAGATCGACGACGGCCTCGCCTTCATGTTCGAGACGCGCTGGCCGGTGACGGCCACCGCGCAGGCGGCCGGCGCAGACCATCTGCAGAGCGGCTACGACAACGTATGGCAGGGTCTTGAGCGTCATTTCACGCCGTGATGAGCCCTGACCCGGAGAGACGGAGCCCGCCGTGACCTCCTCCTTCGCCCCCGACTCGCTGGTCCTGAACCGCAAGCTGCCGCTGTGGTACCAGGTCTCGCAGTCGCTGCGCGCCTCGATACTCGGCCGCGCCCCCGACGCGTCGCTGCGACTGCCCACCGAGGAGCGGCTCGCCGCGCACTACGGCGTGAGCGTGCTGACCATGCGCCAGGCCCTGAAGGAGCTGGAGGAGGAGGGGCTGATCAGCCGCCACCGGCGGCGGGGCACCTTCATCGAACCGGGCGCGCGGCGCGGTGCGCCGAGGCGGCTGCTCGGCTCCATCGACGCCATCGTCGCCCAGCAGTCGGGCGAGCTGACGACGATCCTGGACCACGGCCCGGAGCCGGTGCCCGGGGAGCTGGCCGAGCACTTCCCCGATGTGCCGGAGATCGTCGCCTACCGCAGACTGCGCTCCGACGGCGAGAGCGGCGAGCCGACCAACTGGGCGGAGAACGCCGTCCGCCCGGACGTCGCGGAGCGGCTGGAGGTGGCGGATCTGGAGCGCTGGCCCATGACGAAGGTACTGCGGGACACGGCGGGCGTGCGGATCAGCAGGATCACCGACACCGTGGAGGCGCGGCTCGCGGACCCGCGGACGGCCGAGCTGCTGAAGGTGCCGCTGCTGAGCCCGATCCTGCACTACACGGGGGTGACCTACGACCGGGACGGGCGCGTGGTGGACGTGGCCCGGATCCGCTACCGGGGCGACCGGTTCGCGTTCTCGGTGACGGTCGAGGCGGAGTGAGCCGTCCGGCCCCGGCGCGGGCCGGCCAAGGTCTCCGTACCGGACGCGTCGGCCGAGTGGGCGGGCGGGGCGTCCGCCGCGCCGCCGGACGCGCGGCGGCGGGCCGCCGGCCGACAGGGGGGCGGTGGCCGGGACCGCCCGCGCACGGCCGGGCAAGGGTGGACACGGCTGGGCGTGGCGGCGGATGCGGCCGGGCATCCGCGGCTCGCGGCGTGTGACCGGTGGCGGGAGAGGGACTCACCGGCGGGATCGCCGAGGGCGCCGCCGCCCCCGATCACCCTGTCGGGCGGACCGGAGGCGCGCATGGGCGCGGCGCCCGCGCTGGGCGGGCACGCGAACGCGCCGCTGAGGTCGCCGGGAATGACGGACGGCGACGCGTCAGCCGCGCCGCGCCGGGACGGCGTGATCGCCTGAGCGCGGGGCCACGCAGGCGGTGACACGGGAGCGGGTGGGCGCTGCCCGCCGGGAGCGGGACTCCCGGGCGGGGGCGGGGATCAGTGGCGGCTGCCGAAGAGCGTGCGGCGCAGCCTCCGCAGCGGCGCGAAAAGCGAGACGCCGCCCTTGCCCCGGTCGCGGTCGTGCGTCACATCGCGCGAGGTCAGCTCACGCATCAGCGAGGTCGCCTCGACCGTCTCCCGCTGGGGCACGGCGGGACCGCCGAGCACCGACAGATGTCGGTCGAGGCGCGAGCTGGTCGCGCTGTTCCCGCAGACGATCGCGGGCACACGCGCCCTGCTGCGCACTGTTATCTGTTCCATGTCACTCCCCACCCGTACGACGCACCCGGCCCGGGCAGGTTAACCCTATCGCCCCACCAGGACACCCATGTATCCCACCCACAGGATTCACCGCACGCGTACGCGAGTTGACGTCGACGCTACGAATCCGGTCTTTTCCAGGGCGAGTTGGACAGATTCGAGTCTCCACCCACTCATTCTTCCCAGCGGCCCGGCGACGCACGCGCACCGTGCGGAACTCTTTGCTCACGCGTCCGTACTCACCGCTCACCGGCCGTCCGCGCGGCCGCCCGAAATGGCCGGGAAGCGACCGGCACGGGGTGGGCGCGACGGTCGTTCCCGGCCGGAATCAGCGGTGTGATCTCCGCCACCGGGCCCTTGGCCGCCGGTCGCGGCGGGCCCTTCCGCCGGGCCGCCGCCGCCCGCCGCGGCCCGGGTGCGCGCGGGGCGCGCGGACCGACGGCGGGCGGACCGACGGCGGGCGGACCGGCCGTCGCACCCGGACCGGCGACCCGCGCCAGGCGCCCGCGCGACCGACGACCCGCGACCGACGGGCGGGCCCGTGACCCGCGCCCGACGGGCGGCGACCGGCCGGCGACCCGCGCGATCCGCGCGCACCCGGGCCCGCAGCCGGGGGTGCTTCAGACCTGGGCGTTGAACGCGGCGAGGTACCCGCCGGACTGCCCGGCGGCCGTGGGGTGGTACGACTCGCCGATATTGGCCAGGTTGACGCTGTGCAGCCAGGACGCGCCGGAGCAGATCTCGTGCCCGGTGAAGGCCGGCCTGACATCCGCGAAGGCGAACCCGTGGTCGGCCGCGCGCTTGGCGAGGGCCGCGTTGAGATGGTCGGCCGCGCCATTGATCGCGGACCGCTCCCGCTCGGTCAGCCCCGCGACACAGGTGCCGCTGAGCTTGTAGAAGCGGGGATAGCCGAGGACGACGACCTCGGCGGCCGGGGCCCGCGCGTCGATCGCGTCGTACACGGTGTCGAGCCTGCCGGGGAGGGTGCTGTCGACGTACGCGCGGGCCTGGTTCACCCGGTTGACGCAGGCGCTTTCGGACTGGAGGACGCAGGTGGTCATGACATCGGCGAACCCTGCGTCATTGCCGCCCACGGAGAGGGAGACGAGGTCGGTGGAGGCGTTGAGCGGGGCGAGCTGGCCGGAGACGACATCACTCGTACGAGCGCCCGAGCACGCGGTGAACGCGAAGGAGGAGGGTGAGTTCGCGGCGGCCCAGAGCTTGGGGTAGGCCCGGTTGCTGCGCTTGCACGCGCCGGCGGCGCTGTCGTAGGAACCGGCGCCGAGGCCGGAGGAGTAGGAGTCGCCCAGCGCCACGTAGTCGAGGGCGGCGGCACGCTCCCCGGCCTGCGCCTGGCCCGCTCCGGTGAGAGCGAGCGCGGCGGCGAGAAGGAGTGAGGAGGACGTTGCCGCGAGTCGGGACAGTTTCATGGAACCTCCCTCTAGCAGGATCTCTGCCCCAACTTTCTTACCAGTCAGTAGACTTAACCGGAAGTGTCCATGCCAAATGTATTACCCATCGGCTTGACGGAGGCCCGGCCGCCGCACAGCATGAGTGGTCGGCAGCGGGCGCCCGAGGGATCGGATTCAGCCATGGAGAGCACGACGAGCCGGCCCTCCGGCATCCGGTCGGATCTGCTGTGGGCCCTCGCCGGGGCGGTGTTCGCGCTCGCGGCGACCGGATGCGCGCTGGCGATCACGGACGCGGACTCCTCGCTCCGCGCGCCCCTGGCGCTCCTCTTTCTCTTCACCGGCCCGGCGGGCGGTCTCTACGCGGTCACTCGGGGGCTCGATCCGGCCATTCGCGCGACCGCCGCCGGAACGGGCGCCACCGGGACCCTTCTGCTGGCCTCCTGGCTCCACACGGCCACCGGACCGGCGTCGGCCACCGGGGGAATCACCCTGGTCGCAGCCGTCACCGCACTGCTCTTCGCCGCGACGGCCGTCCGCCACAGGCGCGGCGAGCGGCCGAAGGGCGAGACCGATCGCACAGACGGCCGAGGGTGAACCCCTACCACCGGCTCTCTAACAGCTGACTGTTGAACAGTTATCAAATATGTAAAAACTAAGGGCAGTTACCCAGTCTTGCCCTAGAGTCACCGACATCAACACCGTCGTACACCCACCCGCAACGGTTCATCATGCAGGCGGCTCAAGGGGAGGGCTCAAGCGTCGCGATGAACTCCGCGCGCGCGTGGCAGGGGGGTGCCGTGGCCGGTTTTCGTGCTCATACCGAGCCGTAACACGGCGCGGCCAGTTCCGCTTCTCATCCGACCGGCCCGGAGGTTGTTCCGCCATGGGCGGGTGAGAGGCGAACCCCCTTTTCGAACCGGAAACTCATCCGGACCGCCCGGGGGCGGGCGGTCCACCGGTGGAGAGGGAAGAGAAACCCATGAGTTCAGTCCTGCACCCGGCCGCTCCGGGGCAAGATCCGTCGGTCCCGGCGCGAGCGTCGCTCGACGACACCGGTCGCACGGCGGCCGGCTACCGGCCCATCTCCTCGCATCTGGCGATCACCCCGCCCGTGAGCGTCGTGATCCCCGCCATGAACGAGGCCGCGAACCTGCCGCACGTCTTCAAGACGCTCCCCGACTGGATCCATGAAGTCGTCCTGGTCGACGGGAACTCCACGGACGACACCGTCGAGGTCGCCCGTGCGCTGTGGCCCGGCGTGAAGGTCGTCAGACAGGTGGGCAAGGGCAAGGGAGACGCCCTCATCAGCGGCTTCGAGGCCTGCACCGGCGAGATCATCGTCATGGTCGACGCCGACGGCTCGGCAGACGGCAACGAGATCGTCTCTTATGTCTCCGCCCTCGTCTCCGGCGCCGACTTCGCCAAGGGATCGCGCTTCGCCAACGGCGGCGGCACCGATGACATGACCTTCGTCCGCAAACTGGGCAACTCGGTCCTGTGCTCCATCGTGAACACCAAGTTCGGGGCCCGTTACACCGATCTCTGCTACGGATACAACGCCTTCTGGAAGCACTGCCTCGACAAGATCACCCTGGACTGCACGGGCTTCGAGATCGAGACCCTGATGAACATCCGCGTCGTCAAGGCCGGACTGCGCGTCCAGGAGGTCCCCAGCCACGAGTACAACCGGATCCACGGCGTCAGCAATCTCAGCGCGGTCCGCGACGGCATCCGGGTGCTCAAGGTGATCCTCCAGGAGAAGGGCGTCGGACGCGCCGAGCGCCGCCGCGGCGGGGCCTCGGCCGGCGTCCGCGTCCCCCGGGGAGAGATGTCTTGAGCGACCGCCGCTTCTCGGTGGTGATCTGCGTCTACACCGAGGACCGCTGGGACGACATCCTCGCGGCCGTCGCCTCGGTGCGCGACCAGTCGTCGCCGGCCCTGGAGACCCTTCTGGTGGTCGACCACAATCCGGCGCTGCTCGACCGGCTCGCCCGCCGGTACGCGGACCACGGCCCGGCGGTGCGGGTGCTCGCCAACGCGGGCCCCCGGGGGCTCTCCGCCGGACGCAACACCGGAATCGCCGCCGCCCGGGCCGAGTTCATCGCCTTCCTCGACGACGACGCCGTGGCCGAGACCGACTGGCTGCGCTGGTTCGCCGAGGGGTACGACGATCCGCGCGTGATGGCGGTCGGCGGCCGGACCGCCCCCGCCTGGGAGTCGGGGCGCAGGCCCGTCTGGTTCCCCGAGGAGTTCGACTGGGTCGTCGGCGCCTCCTACCGGGGCCAGCCCCCGGGCCGGGTGCGGGTCCGCAATGTGCTCGGCGGGAACGCCTCCTTCCGGCGCACCGCGTTCGACGCCTCGGGCGGCTTCGCCACCGGCATCGGGCGCGACGGCGACAAGCGCCCGCTGGGGTGCGAGGAGACCGAGCTGTGCATCCGGCTCGGCGCGGCGCTCCCCGACGCCGTGCTGCTGATCGACGACCGCGCGGTGATCCACCACAAGGTCCCGGCGGTGCGCGAGCGGTTCGCCTACTTCCGTACGCGCGCCTACGCCGAGGGGCTCTCCAAGGCGCTGGTGGCCAAGAGCGTGGGGGCGGGCAAGGGACTGGAGTCCGAGCGCCGCTACACCACGCGGGTGCTGCCGGCGGGAGTGGTGCGCGGGCTGCGGGACGCCGTGCTGGGACGGCCCGGCGGCGTGGGCCGCGCGGGCGCGATCCTCACCGGGGTCGCCGCGGCCGCCGGCGGCTATGCGATCGGGACCGCGCGGGCCCGCCGGGGCGCGGTGAGCTTCTCCTCCGGGCCCATCGCCCCGCTGCCGGCGGCGCACCCCGGAAACGGGAACGCCGGAGCCGCCGAGGCCGCCACCGGGCCCGGGACCACCGGGACCACCGGGACCACCGGGACCCCGAGCGGCACACCGGTCACACCCGACACGTCCGCCGCACCGGCCATATCCGTCACCCCGGCCACGTCGGTCACCCCGGTCGCCTCGGGGAGTGAGACCCGGTGAACGAGCCCGTACCCGTACTGATGTACCACGCCGTCGCTCATCAGCCGGCCCGGGCCACCCACGGTCTGTCGGTCTCCCCCGGCGCCTTCGCCGAGCAGATGGCGCTGCTGGACGAACGCGGTTTCACCCCCGTCACCACCGCCCGGCTGGGCGAGTGCTGGCGCTCCGGCGGAAGGACGCCGCTGCCGCGCAGACCGGTGCTGATCACCTTCGACGACGGTTACGAGGGTGTGCACCGGCACGCCCTGCCCGTCCTGGCCCAGCACGGCTTCGCCTCCACCCTCTTCGTCTCGACCGGCTGGCTGCGCGGCGCGCACGAGGAGGGCGGCGCGCTCGACACCATGCTCGACTGGGACCAGGTGCGGGAGCTGGCGGAGGCGGGCACGGAGATCGGCGGTCACACCCACAGCCATCCGCAGATGGACCAGCTGGACGACGAACGGCTGCGGTACGAGACGGTCCGCTGCCGCGACATCATCGCGGACGAGGTGGGCGAGCGGCCGCTCTCCTTCGCCTATCCCTTCGGCTACTCCAGCCGCCGGGTGCGCGAGACGGTCCGGGAGGCCGGCTTCGCCCAGTCCCTCGCGGTCGGCAACGCGCTCGCCCGGCCCGCCCAGGGCCCGTACGCCATCAACCGGGTGACCGTGCGGCGCGGCACCGGCGCCGAGGAGTTCGCACGGCTGGTGGAGGGCCGGGCGATCGGCCGCGCCTTCGCCCGGGACCGGGCCCTCACCAAGGGGTACGCCATGGTCCGGCGGACCCGGCGGGCGCTGACCGTGGTCCGGGGCGGCGTCCGCTGAACGAGCCGTCCGGTGGCGCGCCCCCGACCCGGGGCGCGCCACCGGGCAAAACTCCGTGCGCCCGAGGGGCCGGTGCCGGATCATGGCCCCCATGTCAGCCGTACAGCCTCAGATGGAGCGCATGTCTGCCGCAGCCGCACAGCCTCAGGACACCCTGCCGATCCGGCTCAACGTCGATGACAGCGACTCTCCGTCGGACGTCATCGACGCGCTCTTCCTCGGCCGCTTCGCGACCGGGGAGCAGCCCCACGCCCACGCCCATCAGATCGAGCGCGTCAAGCACGGCTTCGATCTGCTGCCCGAGGGGGCCAGGGTGCTGCGGTCCGCGCGCGACGACGACCGCCGCGCGGTGCTCGCCGAGGGCGACGGCTACACCGTGCTCGTCTCCCACTGGAATCGCGGCGCCGATGTCACGGTGACGGCGGTCAGCGCCGAGCTGGCCGAGCGGATCGTCAAGGAGTCGACCGCCGAGGCCGCCGACGATCCGGAGCCGCAGCCGGAGAATGTGACGATGGGCTTCTGGTACGTCTCCCCCCGGCGCGGCCCGCACCGCACCACGCGCCAGATCGGGGCCGGCACCTGGGAGGAGGTCCGGCCCAACTACACGGCCCCGGTGGCCGACGCCATGGACCGGCTGATGAAGGTCACCCCGGACGACATCTCGGGCCGGCTGCTGCTGCTCCACGGCCCGCCGGGGACCGGCAAGACCTCCGCGCTGCGCACGCTGGCCCGCTCCTGGCGGGACTGGTGCCAGGTGGACTGTGTGCTCGACCCGGAGCGGCTCTTCAACGACGTCGGCTATCTGATGGACATCGCCATCGGCGAGGACGAGGGGACCGCGAAGGGCCGCTGGCGGCTGCTGCTCCTGGAGGACTGCGACGAGCTGATCCGCGGCGAGGCCAAGCACACGGCGGGCCAGGCGCTCTCCCGGCTGCTGAATCTGACCGACGGGCTGCTGGGCCAGGGCCGCAATGTGCTGGTCGGGGTGACGACCAATGAGGATCTGGAGCGGCTCCACCCGGCGGTGGTGCGCCCGGGCCGCTGTCTGGCCAGGATCGAGGTCGGGCCGCTGACCCGTGAGGAGTCGGTGGGCTGGCTGGGCGCCGAGGAGGGCGTGGGCCGGAGCGGCTCGACGCTGGCGGAGCTGTTCGCGCTGCGCCGGGGCAGCGGCCCGGCCGCCATCCCCGACCAGCCCAGCGGGTCGGACGCGGGACTGTATCTCTGAATCCCCCGTCACCGTCCGGGAGCGGGCGCGCCGGTCGGCCGCCGTACGCGGGCGGGCCGGCGCGCGCACGGCGTCGTGCGCGGGGGCGCCCGGGGCCTTCGTACCCGTACGCGGAGATCAGCCGTCGTACGCCGCCCGGGCCGCGTCCCGGGCCGCCGACAGCGCCTCCTCGCGGGTGACGCCGAGCCGGTGCGCCCGCTCGGCGAACGTCCGCGCGGCCTGCGCGAGTTCCCGGGCGGCCGCGTCCGCCGCCGCGGCGACGAAGGTGCCGTTGCGGCCGCGGGTCTCGATCACACCGTCGGCCTCCAGCGCGCGATACGCCTTGGCCACCGTGTTCGCGGCCAGACCGAGTTCCTCCGCGAGGCCCCGGACGGTCGGCAGCCGGTAGCCCACCGGCAGCGCGCCGGAGCGCGCCTGTCCGGAGATCTGCGCGCGGAGCTGTTCGAAGGGGGCGTCGGCCGACGCGGCGTCGATGGCGATCTTCAGGGTCACCCGGCGATTCTCCCCCATCGGGCCCCGCGCGCCGCGGAGAAAACCCGGGGCGGCCCGGCCGGTCCGCCGCATACCGTCGTGACCATGACGGTTTCTGTGGAGATACGGCTGGTCAAGGCGGGTGTCACCAAGATCCGCTACCCGGCGGAGCTGGTGGCCGACGACGGCGTCCGCGCGGTGGTCCGCGCGCCCTGGGCGGGCGAGGGGGTGCGGGACTTCGGGTTCGTCCGCTTCGAACCGGGCGATGTGTTCACCGAGCACTACTGGCGGGACCGGTGGTACGCGGTGAAGGAGGTGCGCACCGGGGAGGGCGCGCTCAAGGGCTGGTACTGCGACATCGCCCGGCCGGCCCGGCTGACGGCCGGGGAGCTGAGCGTGGAGGACCTGGACCTGGATCTGTGGGTGTCGGCCGACGGCTCACGGGTGCTGCGGCTGGACGAGGACGAGTTCGCCGCGAGCGGGCTCCCCGAGCGGGACCCGGAGGCCGCCGCGCGGGCCGTGGCCGCCCTGGACGAGCTGGAGGCCCTCGCCCGGGGGCGGGGCCTGGCGGAACTGCTGCGGTAGCGCGAACAGACGGGCACCCTCCCCGCGGTCGGACCGGCGGGGAGGGTGCTCGGGGGTCACGCGGAGACGTTGCGGCGGCGGTCGATCGACTTCTTGATCAGGGGCCAGGCCAGCAGAATCGCGATGATCACGTAGATCGTCACCGAGAACGGCGTGTTGACCAGGCCGCTGACGCTGCCGTCGCTGATCTGGAGGGCACGGCGCAGCTGCTGTTCGGCGGCCGGGCCGAGGATCACACCGATGACGGCCGGCAGCACGGGCAGGCCGTAACGGCGCATCCCGAAGCCGAGCAGACCGATGATCAGCAGGATGACCAGGTCGAGGGCCTCGCCGCCGACCGCGTACGCGCCGACTCCGGCGAAGAAGAGGATTCCCGCGTACAGGTAGGGGCGGGGGATCTTCAGCAGCTTCGCCCACACCGGCGCGAGCGGCAGGTTCAGGGCGAGCAGCAGGACCATGCCGACGAACAGCGAGGCGATGAGGCCCCAGACCAGGTCCGGCTCGCGCTCGAAGAGCAGCGGTCCGGGCTGGATGCCGTACTGCTGGAAGGCGGCCAGCATGACGGCGGCCACGGCGGTGGTCGGCAGGCCGAGGGTCAGCATGGAGACCAGGGTGCCCGCGGCGGAGGCCGAGGCGGCCGACTCGGGTCCGGCGACGCCCTCGATGGCGCCCTTGCCGAATTCCTTCTTGTTCTTGGAGAGCCGCTTCTCGGTGACGTAGGAGAGGAAGGTCGGGATCTCCGCGCCGCCCGCGGGGATCGCGCCGAACGGGAAGCCGATGAACGGTCCGCGCAGCCAGGGCTTCCAGGTGCGCTTCAGGTCGTCCTTGCCGAGCCAGGGGCGGCCGACCGGGATGGGCGGGGCCGAGTTGCGGCGGAGGTGGGCCGCGACCCAGAGCGCCTCGCCGATGGCGAAGAGTCCGACCGCGACGATGACGACGTCGACGCCGTCGGCGAGGTGGAGCGAGCCGAAGGTGAGCCGCTGCTGTCCGGTCATCTGGTCGAGACCGACGAGGCCGATGGTGAGACCGATGAGCAGGGAGGCCAGACCGCGGATGCGGGAGGAGCCGAGGACCGAGGTGACCGCGATGAAGGCGAGCACCATGATGGCGAAGTAGTCGGGCGCGCCGATGTCCACCGCGAGTTCGGCGACCGTGGGGGCGAGCGCGACCAGCAGGATGGTGCCGATCAGACCGCCGGCGAAGTGACCGACCGCGGCGGCGGCGAGGGCTTGTGAGCCCCGCCCCGACTTGGCCATGGGATTGCCCTCGATGGCGGCGACGACCGCCGCGCTCTCACCGGGGGTGTTGAGCAGGATCGAGGTGGTGGAGCCGCCGAACATGGCTCCGTAGTAGATGCCGGCGAACATGATGAACGCGCCGGTCGGCTCGAGTCCGTAGGTGACGGGCAGCAGCAGGGCCACGGCCATCGCGGGCCCGATGCCGGGCAGCACTCCGATGGCGGTGCCCAGCAGGACGCCGATCACCGCCCAGAGCAGGTTGATCGGGGTCAGCGCGGTGCCGAATCCGTCGATCAGCGAATTGAGAGAGTCCATCGGCTAGAGCACCCCCATCAGCGGGCCACCGGGGAGCGGAACGCCGAGCAGATTGTTGAAGAGGTAGTACGTGACCAGCGCGAGGGACGCGGCGATCAGTGGATCACGGTGGAAGTGCCGGCTGCCGAGGGCGAAGGCCGCGCCCCAGAAGAGCAGCGCTCCGGCGATGGGGAAGCCGAGCGGGCCGATGAGAACGGCGAAGCCGAGGAAGACTCCGGCGAGCAGCAGCACGGTGCGCCAGTCGCTGGGCTCGGCCAGGTCGACGTCCTCGCCGGCCTCCGCCTCGCCGTGGCCGCCGCGGACGACGTCGACGGCGAGGAGTACGGCGATCACGAGCAGGCCGAGGCCGACGGCTATCGGCACGGTCTTGGGGCCGACGGGTCCGCGCTGGGAGATGTCGACTTCCATGGTGAGCGCGTCCGTGAGGACGAGCACGCCGATCAGGAAGAGCAGGACGCTGACGCCGATCTCGGAGTGCTCGCGCAGCCAGGACCGGGTGCCGCCGGGGCGGGCGGAGGTGTCTGCCGAGTGCGTCGCGGGGGATTCCTGTGAGTTCACAGTCCGAGCTCCTTCAGCACCGAGTCCACGCGCTTGTCCTGTTCCGCCAGGAAGTCACCGAACTTGTCGCCGGTGAGGAAGGCGTCGCTCCAGCCGTTCTTCTTGAGCGACTCCTTCCACTCGTCGGAGGCATGCAGTTCCTTGATCAGGTTGGTGAGCTTGTCGCGCTCGGCGTCCGAGATGCCGGGCGGGGCGACGATTCCGCGCCAGTTGGTGAACTCGGTGTCGAGTCCGGCCTCGCGCAGGGTGGGGGCGTCCAGTCCGGGCACCCGCTCGGGTCCGGTGACGGCCAGCAGCCGCAGCTCGCCGGACTTGATCTGGTCGAGGTACTCGCCGACGCCGGAGACGCCGAAGGCGACCTTGTTGCCGAGGATGGAGGCGAGCAGCTCGCCGCCGCCGTCGAAGGGGATGTAGTTGACGGTCTTCGGCGCGATCCCGGCGGCCTGGGCCATCAGCATGGGCGCGAGGTGGTCGGGGCCGCCCGGGGAGGAACCGCCGCCGACCGGCAGCTTGCCGGGGTTCTTCTTCCAGGCGGTGAGGAGGTCGTCGATCGTCTTGTACGGGGAGTCCTTGCCGACGACGACGATGTCCTGCTCTTCGGTGAGCCGGGCGATCGGGGTGGTGTCGGCGAGCGTCTTGGGCGTCTTGTTGGTGTGGACCGCGCCCACGACCCCGAGACCCATGGACATGGCGAGCTTGCCGTTGCCGTGCTCGCCGATGAGCCGGGTCAGTCCGACGGTGCCGCCGGCACCCGGGAGGTTGAAGACCTCGATGTTGTGGGTCAGGCCCGCGTCCTCGGCGTTCTTCGCCGCGGTGCGGGCGGTGATGTCGTAGCCACCGCCCGGAGTGTTCGGGACCATGAACCGCAACCCGGGAATCTGCGTTCCGGTGTCGGAGCCTTTGCCCTCGCTGAGCAGTGGCGGCCCCACGAACACCAGCAACGCCGCCCCGAGCAGGGCGAGGGGAGTGCGCAATCGCACGTGAGCCGCCTTTCGGTAGGGGAATGTGTGAAGTGGCCCACATGTTGCCGGTGCGTTAAGAAAGTGTCTCTCTTCCGGAATCAACGGACGTTGTGGTCATTGTGGTCACGGCTTAGCGTGTGGCGGGTGATGAAAGTGCTGGTAGTGGACGACGACTTCATGGTCGCCAAGCTGCACAGCCGCTATGTGGCCGCAGCCGAGGGGTTTCGGGTGGCGGGTGTGGCGCACAGCGGCGCCGAGGCTCTGCGTGCGGCTGAGCGGCTGCGGCCCGACCTGGTTCTGCTCGATATCTATCTGCCCGATATGGACGGGTTGACGGTGTTGCGCGAACTGCGGGCGGCGGAGGAACGCGACGAGTCGCGGGCGAGGGTGGACGCGCTGTTCATCACGGCTGCCCGGGACGCGGGGCTGGTGCGGGCGGCGCTGCGTGCGGGCGCGCTGCACTACCTGATCAAACCGTTCAACCAGGCTTCGCTGCAGGAGCAGTTGAGGCACATGGCGGCGATGCGATCGCGGTTCGAGCGGCTGGGGCAGGCGCGTCAGGAGGATGTGGATCAGATCTTCGGGGCCCGGCCGCCGGGCTCGCGCGGGCTGCCCAAGGGGCTCGCGGCGCATACGGCGGAGCTGGTGGAGCGGATTCTGCGGGAGCGGGGCGGCGATCTGTCGGCCACCGAGTGCGCGGAGGCGGGATCGCTGTCGCGAGTGAGCGCCCGGCGGTATCTGGAGTACTTCGTGGAGACGGGACGGGTGGAGGTGACCCTGCGGTACGGCGGCACGGGCCGCCCCGAGCGGCGGTATCGCCTGGTGGGCGGGGGCTGAGCGGCGAGCGCCGAGGGGCGGGGCGACGTCCGGCGGGCGGGCCCGGGCGGAGGGGCGCGGCGGCGGAGGGCCGAGGGGCGGGGGCTCGGCGGCTTCCGGGGCCGGTCGCCGGGCTGCGGGCTGCGGGCTGCGGCGACGGGGTCCGGCGCGTACGCCCGGATTCGCTTCCGCACACACGGGTGCGGGCGGGCGGCGGGGCGGGTCAGACCCGGCCGAGGTCCGCGCTGTTCCAGCGCTGCGGGCGCATGTGGATGATGACCTGCTCGCCCAGCTCCTTCTCCGCGAACTCGACATAGGAGGCGACCTTGCGGGCGGGCAGATAGCGGGCGGTGATCTCGACCAGTTCTCTTCGGGTCGCGGGAGTCGTCGCCACGACCGGCCCCTCGACGGACACGTACCGCACACTGGGCTCCAGCCGGTCCACCAGGATGGAGAAGCGGCCCGCCCGGGCGATGAGCCGCTCCTTGCGGGAGCCGAGGCCCGTCATGATCCAGATGTCGCGGCCCGGCGCGTACTGATACCAGACCGGCACCGTGAGCGGGGCCCGGTCGTCCTCCTCGGCGCTCACCGCCAGGGCCGCGATATGCGGTTCGGCGAGAAACTGCTGACGTTCTTCACGGGTCAGGGTCACGGATGACTCCTTCGCTCGGTCCGCCGGTTGTGCCGGTCCGGGCCCGGATCTGACGGACGGCCGGAAAGTGGTCGGCCGACGGGACGAAGTTACAGCTCCCGGGCCGACGGCACCTCCTACTTGACCGGTCCGCGGGCCGTCGGTTGACCGCTTTTGTCCGGTCGGGGGAAGCGGTGCGGCCGCGGGCGGACGGCGGCCCGGCGTCCCGGCCGGTCGCGGCGGGCGTCGAAGCCCGTCCGGACGCGGGCCCGAGCGGACGCCCGGGGGCGCTCCCGGGGCGGCCGGGGCGCGGGTCGCGGCCGGGCCGGAGCGGTGGCCGGGAAGCGCGGCCGGCCGACCGCCCCACCCGGTGGATCAGGCAGTACGTCCGTACTCCCGCCGCCCGGACCCCGGCTTCCGGGCGCGCCGGGCCGCGCCCCGGGAGCGGCGGACGACCGCCCGGTCCACGCGGACGCGGAACGCCTCGCCGGTACGCACCGGAGCGCGGCGCCGCCGACCGGCTCTCGGGCTGTGCGCGGGTAGGTGACGAACCGTCAAGAGTTGGCCGGGACGGGTTCATTCGATCGGGTGAGAGTGATCTCCGCGCGGCGCTGACGTCCGCGAGGCGTTCCGGCGAACGGGGGACCCGGGCGGGCCGCCGCGCGGCACATGGCCGGGACCCGTACGGCGGGGCGCGGCTCGCGCGCGTACACGCGCGCGGAAGCGCGGGGGCGGGGAGGTGCGCCGGCTCCGCGACCGCTCCCGCCCGTCGGCCGACGGCGCGACCCGCCCGGGCGCGGGCCCGGCCCGGCCCGGGGGGACGGGACCCGGCGCGGGGGATCCCGGCGGGGCGTACACGGCGCCGGGCGTCCGGGCCCGGGACGTACGCGGCGCGGGACGCCTCCGGGCGGGGCCGTCCGCGCGGGCCGCCGCGCCGCCGGCGTACCGCCCGGTCCGTTGACACGAGACACCCCGAGCCGCTCGGATCCGGACCCGCCCGAGGGCTCCCCGCACCCCGCGCACCGGCCCCCGCCGCCCCGGCCGCCGCCGACGCACCGTGACGCGCGGCATTACCTTCGCGAACGCTTCGGAATCGGATATGTCCCCCGTTGCCCGCGCCCCCGCCCCTTGTACGGATCGGCCCCCGCACCCCTCCCCCACCGCCGGGCCCCGGCGGCCGCCCAGGGGCCCGACCTGGGCGGGAACACCGTGCCCGGCGTACGCAGGCACCGGCGCGGGACGGCAGGGCCGAGCGGTCCGCACCCCGCCGGGGAGACCGTGCGGCGATCGCCCCGGAGCCGGGCGGGACGCGATGATCGACTCACGGAGAGTCACCGCCGGCCGCCTTCGCCGCCCCTCGGAGGGCTCTTCCTGAGCCCCCTCTTAGCGCTTCCTTAAAGCAAGGATAAGGATCAACCACCTGCCCTTCTCAGGGGCGATTTCGAGGAGGTGAACAGCTAACTTGGCGTTCGCCGGGGCCGGTTCGAACGACAGCACCGCAGACGGTCGGAGCCGCACCGTCTGTGTGGGCCGGCCCCGGATCCCCCCACCGCCCACTGAGGAGAACGTCAAGATGACCGCTCGCCGCAAGGTCGCCATGGTCGCCGCTCTCGCCGTCGCGCCCATCGCGCTGACGACCCTGACCGCCACGCCTGCCGCCGCCCACGGTTCGATGCAGGACCCGGTCAGCAGGATCTCGGCGTGTTTCGCCGAGGGCCCCGAGAGCCCCGACACGGCGGCGTGCAAGGCGCTGGTCGCCGCGGGCGGCACCCAGCCGCTCTACGACTGGAACGAGGTCAACATCGGCGACGCCGCGGGCCGTCACCGCCAGATCATCCCCGACGGCCAGCTGTGCAGCGTGGGCCGCGCCAAGTACAAGGGGCTCGACCTGCCCCGTACCGACTGGCCCACCACCAAGCTGGCCTCCGGCAACCACACCTTCCGCTGGCGCGCCACCGCCCCCCACCGGGGCACGATGGAGCTGTTCATCACCAAGCAGGGCTACGACGCGTCCAAGCCGCTGAAGTGGTCGGACCTGGAGGCGCAGCCCTTCGCCTCGATCCCCGACCCGACGCTGGTGAACGGCTCCTACGTCTTCGACGCCACCGTCCCCAAGCGCACGGGCCGCCACCTGATCTACTCGATCCTCCAGCGCTCGGACTCCCCCGAGGCGTTCTACACCTGCTCCGACGTGGTGATCGGCTCGGAGAGCGGCGGCGGCGCGCCGGTCGCGCAGGCCCCCTCCGAGGGTGAGATCAAGCAGGGCACGGAGAACTCGACGGTGGACCACGGCGGCCACGGCGGCGACACCTCGGCCGAGCAGAAGGCGAACGCCGAGCACGTCGCCCAGCAGACCACCGCGAAGGTCGCCCAGCAGGCGACGGCGAAGCAGGACGGCAACGCCGCCGAGGCCCAGGGCGGCTCCACCAAGGTCGCGGTCGGCGGCGAGAACCTCGCCGAGACCGGTGGCGACAGCAGCACCACGTACATCGCGATCGGCGGCGCGGCCGCCCTGGCGCTCGGCGCGGCCGCGATGTTCGGCACCGCCCGCCGCCGCGCGGCCACCGGCCGGAGCGGCCGCTGAACACGGCCTGAGCGAATGAACCGGTGATGATTGCGCGCGCCCGTCGGTCTCCGACGGGCGCGCGGGTCGTTTCCGCCCCGGCGCACGGGCCGCGCCGGGCCCGGCGTCAGCCATTCGGCCGCGTACCGCCTGCGTGACGGGCGACCGGCACGGAGCGTGGGGCCATGACGCGGACATCCAACGGCGCTCCCCCCGGCCCGCCCCCGGCGGACCGCGACGGGTCCCAGGGCTTTCTCGCCGAGGTCAAGGACGCGGTGAGCGTACGGGCCGCGGTGCTGGTCTTCGGGGTGCTGGCGCTTCAGCTCGCCTTCATCACCTCGTACATCGGGGCCTTCCACAAGCCCGAGCCGCACCGGATCCCGCTGGCCGTCGCCGCGCCGTCCGCGCGGACCGCCGAGCAGACCGCCGACCGGCTGTCGGCGCTGCCCGGCGATCCGCTCGATCCCCGTACGGCGGCGGACGAGGCGAGCGCGCGGCGGCAGATCGAGAACCGCGACGTCGACGGGGCGCTGATCGTCGTCCCCGGGGGCGCGCCCGACCGGCTGCTGGTCGCCAGCGCCTCGGGGGCCTCGCTGGCCGACGCCCTGGTGGAGACCGTGGGGCGGGCCGAGGAGGCGGAGGGGCGGTCGCTGGAGGTGGTGGACGTGGTCCCCGACGCCCCCGGCGACGCCCGCGGGCTGTCCTCGTTCTATCTGGTGGTCGGCTGGTGCGTCGGGGGCTATCTCTGTGCGGCGATCCTCGCGATCAGCGCGGGCGCGCGGCCGGCCAACATCCACCGGGCCCTGATCCGGCTGGGCGCGCTGCTGCTGTACTCGATCGTCACGGGGCTGCTGGGCGCGGTGATCGCGGGCCCGGTCCTGGACGCGCTGCCCGGGAGCGTGCCCGCCCTCTGGGGGCTGGGCTCGCTGCTGGTCTTCACCGTCGGGGCGATCACCCTCGCCCTCCAGGGGCTGGCGGGCATCGTCGGCATCGGGCTGGCGATCCTGCTGGTGGTGGTCCTCGGCAATCCGAGCGCGGGCGGGGCGTATCCGTATCCGCTGCTGCCGCCGTTCTGGCGGGAGATCGGCCCGGCGCTGCCGCCGGGCGCGGGCACCTTCGCGGCGCGGTCGATCGCGTACTTCCGGGGCAATGGCGCGGGCGGGCCGATGCTGGTGCTGGCCGGGTGGTCGGTGGCGGGCGCGCTGATCACGGCGGTGTGCGCGCTGCGGCGGGACGCGCCCTCCCCGGCGGACGCGCCGGAGTCCGGCCCGCCGTCGGCGGCGGGCCGGACCGATGGGTGAGGCGGTCAGCCGATCTGCGCGCCGACGGCCCGGAGCACCTCCGGCACGGGCTGGAAGAAGGTCGTGCCGCCCGAGGAGCAGTTGCCGCTGCCGCCCGAGGTGAGGCCGACGGCGGACTCGCCGGAGAAGAGCGAGCCGCCGCTGTCGCCGGGCTCGGCGCAGACGTCGGTCTGGATCAGACCGTTGACGATGTCGCCGTTGCCGTAGTTCACCGTGGCGTCGAGGCCGGTGACCGTGCCCTCGTGGAGCTGGGTGGTGGAGCCGCTGCGCTGCACCGGCATGCCCACGGTGGCGTCGGCCGCGCGGGTGATCCGCTGCGCGGAGCCGTCGTGGAGGTCGACCTCGCTCGGCTGGGCGCCGGCGGAGCCGTACTTGACCAGCGCGTAGTCGTTGCCGGGGAAGCTGGAGACGGTCATCTGCCCGACCGGTGCGCCGCCGGCCGTCGCGGACCACTGGCTGCCGGTCGCGCCGCAGTGTCCGGCGGTGATGAAGTGCGGCTGACCGCCCTTGACCACGTTGAAGCCGAGCGAGCAGCGTCCGCCGCCGGAGTGGATGGCGTCGCCGCCGACGAGGTACGGGGTGAAGGCGCCGGCCGACTTCTTCAGCTCGGCCCGGTCGCCGAGGCTCCTGACCACGGTGTCGAGCCGGGCGAGTTCGGCGTCCGTCACCGTGCGGTCGGCGGTGACGACGACCTTGTTGGCGACGGGGTCGACGGCCCAAGAGGTGCCGGGTATCGCGGCCCGGTCGGCGAGGGTCTTCCGGGCGCCGTCCAGCTCGTCGGCGGTGTTCGCCACGATCCGGGCCCGGGCGCCCTCCTCGCGGACGGTGTCGGCGGCCTTCCGGTCGACGACATTGACCACCAGGGTCCTGGCGCCGGCGTCGTAGTGCGCGCCGGCCGCGCTGTCGCCGAGCCGGCCGCCGAGGGCGGTGGCGAGATCGCCGGCCGCGCTCGCGGAGAGTTTCTTCGTCGCGGGAGGCGCGTCGTTGTCCGTGGCGACGGCGCTCTGCACGGTGAGTCCGCCGACCGCCAGTGCGAGGACGGCGCCGCCGGCCAGCAGTGCTTTTCCGCCCGAGTTTCGTCGGTGCTTCACCTGGGACCTCCTGTGGGGGCCGTGTCCGGGCGGTGGGGTGCCGGAGGGACACGGAGGATGGGCCGCCCACTATTTCGGGGCCGACAGCGGGCACACAAGGACGGTTTCAGAACGGGCACACGACAACGCGGGGGCGTTCACCGCTTCTTCACCGCATACGTACGGCGCTTTGGCGGTAATTCCGGAAAGACGGCGTGAGCAGGCCCGGTCAGCGACCCGATTGGGTAGACGTCAGGGGGTGGGAATGCCTGAGGCTCAGACACCGGTGCATGGGGCACGGACAACGAAGGGAGCCGGCGTGCGACATCGGGTGCACGCGGGGGACGGGCGGCATCTGATGGTGGAGCGGCTGGGGGATCCGCGCGGCAGGCCGGTCTTTCTGCTGCACGGCACGCCCGGCAGCCGGCTGGGGCCCGCGCCGCGCGGCATGGTGCTCTATCAGCGGCGCACCCAGCTGATCGCCTACGACCGTCCCGGGTACGGAGGTTCGGACCGGCTGGCCGGGCGCAGTGTGGTCGATGTGGCCCAGGACGTCCGGGCCATCGCCGATGAGCTGGGACTCGACCGGTTCGCGGTGGTGGGGCGCTCGGGCGGGGCGCCGCACGCGCTGGCCTGTGCCGCGCTGATGCCGGAGCGGGTCACCCGGACCGCCGCGCTGGTGACGCTCGCGCCCCGGGACGCGGTCGGACTGGACTGGTTCGAGGGGATGGCGGCCTCCAATGTCATGGAGTTCACTTTCGCCTCGGACAATCCGGCGGTCCTCACCGAACGGTTCATTCTCCGTTCCGCGGAGATCAGGAAGGACCCCGTCAAACTCCTCAATGATCTGCGCCGGGAGCTGACGGAATCGGATCGGATGGTGGTGGCCGACGCAGGCGTCCGTTCGATGCTGCTGCGTAATTATCAGGAGGCGCTGCGGACATCGGCATACGGCTGGATCGATGACGCGCTCGCGTTCTGCAGCCCGTGGGGATTCGATCCGGCGGACATCAAGGGACCGGTGATGCTCTGGCACGGTGAGAAGGACGTGTTCTCACCCGTGGGGCATTCCCGCTGGCTCGCCCAGCGCATTCCGGGCGCGACGGCGGTGCTGGAGCCGGCGGCGGCGCACTTCGACGCGCTGCACGCGCTCCCCCGGGTGCTGACCTGGCTGCTGGACGACTGACGGCCGGGGGCCCGGGCCGGGGCTTGGTCCGGGTCCGGGTCCGGGTCCGGGACCTGGCCAGGGTCTGGGTCCTGCTCCTGCTCCTGCTCCTGCTCCCGGCCCGGTCTCCGCCCGGCCTCGGCGGGCGGAGACCGGCCGGTCAGACCGCCAGCGGCTCCAGGTCCCGGTGCGCCCTGCGCTCGTCCCGGGCGATTCTGGTGAGGGCGTGCTCCTCGCCGAGCTGGCGTACGAGTTCGGCCACCGTCTCCGCGCGCAGCCGGGCCGCCTCGTCCTTGCGTCCGAGCGCGCCGAGGGACACGGCGAGGTTGGACGCGACGCCGAGGACCTCGGGGTGGTGCGGTCCGAGGACCTCGCGCAGCCGGGCCACCGACCGCTGCTCGATCTCCAGCGCCTCGGCCGTGCTGCCCAGGTCCGCCAGGGCGTTGGCCAGGTTGATCGTGCTGTAGAGGAAGTGGGGGTGGCTCTCGCCGAGCACCTCCCGCATCACGGCGCTCACCCCCGACAGCAGCGCTTCCGCCTTCTCCGGGTCGCCGCAGCCCCACTCGAAGATGCCCAGGTTGTTGATGGCGGCCAGGGTGTACGGATGCCGCTCGCCCGGCACCATCATGTACTGGTCCACCACCTCCTGGGCGAGGTCGCGCGCCGCGACCGGCTCGCCCGCCGCGAACAGGTCGGCGGCGAGGTTGAGGTCGCAGGCGAGCGAGTCGGGGTTGGCCGAGCTGTAGCGGGCCCGGTAGCGGTTGCGGGTGGCGGTGGTGAGCCGGCGGGCGTCCTCCAGCCGGCCGGCCCGGCGCAGGGAGACGGCCAGGCTCTTGGCCGCGGCCAGGGTGCCGGGGAAGGTCCGGCCCAGCTGCTCCTTGTACAGCTCGTAGGTGCGGCTGAGCAGGATCACCGATTCCTCGTACCGTCCCACCTCGCGCAGGTCGCGGGAGAGCGAGGCCGCCGAGGAGAGGGTGTAGGGATGGTTCGGGCCGTGGACCTCGGTGCGCCGGTCGAAGACGTCCTGGTCGATCTCGCGGGCCCGGGAGTACTGGCCGACCATGCGCAGATTGAGCGCCAGGTTGTTGGCGGCGGCCAGGGTGCGGGGGTGCGACTCGTGGAAGATCTGGCTGAACCCGTTGTGGGCCTCGCGGGCGAGTTCCATCGCCCTGGTGTACTGGCCGAGGGTGCCCAGGTCCATCGCGAGTCCGCTGGTGGTCATGTAGGTGTGCGGATGGGTGGGGCCGAGGACGGCCCGCTGGCGTTCCAGGGTCTTCTCGTCCAGCTCCCTGGCCTCTTTGTAGCGGCCCTGGGAGCGGTAGAGGTTGGAGATGTGGAAGCAGAGGTAGAGGTATTGGAGGTCGTCGGTGCCGAGCATGGTGCGCCAGGTCTCGCGGGCCTCGTCGGCGACGGACCGGGCGGTGACCCAGTCGCCGCGCTTCCAGAGGTAGCGCACCCGGTCGATGAGGAGTCTGCGGGTCTCGGGCTCGGTGCAGTTCCGCGCCTCCGAGGTGGTCAGATGCGGCCAGATGGTGGCGAACCGCTCCCAGGTGGCGGGATTGTCGATGGGTTCGTCGTCGTCGGGCCGGGCGCCGGCGAGGACCCGGTGGACGGCGTGCCGGGCGTCGCGCTGCTCCTGTTCGGTGAGCTGGGCCCGGATGACGGCCTGCACCAGCCGGTGCACCTGGATGCTGTTGTTGACCTGGTCGACCTTGGCGAGGGCGAACCGGCCGATCTCCCGGATGACCCGGCCGAGCACCAGCTTCTCCTGGAGGGAGGCGTCGTACGGCTTGAGCGCGTCGATCATCTCCTTGCTGTAGAGGAGATTGGCGGAGATGGGCTCGGGGGCGAAGAAGGCGCAGAGCTGGAGCAGGCGGACGGCGGCCGGTGAGCGCTCCTTGAGCTTCTCGATGGAGACGTTCCAGGTCGCGGCGACCGGCTCGGGGTAGCCCGCGGGCTGGTTGAGCGCGAGGACGCTGGTGGCCTGCTCCCGGAGCCGTTCCAGATAGTCGGTGACCGGGGTGGCGGTCTCCGCGATCCAGGCGGCGGCCTGTTCGACGGCGAGCGGCAGGTCTCCGACGGCGGTGGCGACCTGGTCGGCGTCGGCGGCCGTCAGTCCGCGGGCCCGGCGCTGGAGGTGTTCGACGGACTCCTCGCGGGTGAAGACGTCGATGGGGAGCGCGTCGCCGTACTGGGACCAGGTCTGGTTCCTGGAGGTGACCAGGATGTGCCCGGGGCCCTGCGGCGGGAAGAACTGCTTGAGCTGCTCGGGGTCGTCGGCGTTGTCGAAGACCAGCAGCCAGCGGGAGTGCGGCACGCCCCGGCGCAGCAGGTCGACGGCTTCCCGGGAGGCCGCCGTCATGTCCTCGCCGACCTGGGCGCCGAGACGGGCGGCGAGTTCGGCGAGCCCTTCCTTGACGTCGTCGGGCTTCTCCGCCGACATCCACCACACGAGGTCGTAGTCGGCCATGAAGCGGTGGACGTACTCGGTGGCGACCTGGGTCTTGCCGACGCCGCCGAGTCCGTACAGGGTCTGCGGCTGGGGCAGGACCGCGGCCACCGACATACCGCCGCCGAGCCGGTCGCGCATCTGCTCCAGGGCGATCGAGCGGCCGGTGAAGCCGGGGTTGCGGGGCGGCGCGTTCCAGATCTTGGGCACGGTGCCGGGGAAGCGCGGGCCGGGCGAGCCGCTGTCGGGCAGCTGTACGGGGCGTTCCAGGGCGCGCAGCAGGGCGCTGGTGGCCTGGACCTCGTCCAGGCGGAAGAGGTCGATCGGATTGCGGTCGATGGCGGGGGTGGTGAGGCGGACGTCGCCCACCCGGACGGGCAGCAGATGGTGGCGGACTCCGCCGGAGTCCTCGGCGAAGGAGCGCTGCCAGAGGCTCATCGCCCGCGGGGACTTGAGATAGGCGCTGGAGAGCAGGACGACGGTGCGGGCCGCGTTCTCGGCGATCTGGCGGTCGTCGGAGGTCTCGCGCTCCAGGGAGACGTCGCGGGGGACGACCCGGAATCCGGCCCGGGTGAGCAGGGATTCGATCCAGTCGGCCCACATCCGGTTCTCGGCGACGTAGCTGAGGAAGAGGTCGGCGGGCAGCGCGGGGCGGCGGCGGGTGAAGGCGTCCTTGATCCGGAGCCGGATCTCGTCGCCGACGGCCGGCATCGAGGTGACCTGCTGTTCGGTGATGACGGCGGCGAGCCGTTCGAAGGCGGAGAGCAGGGAGTTGGTCAGTCCGGTTTCGTCGCCGAAGGTGGCGAGGGTCTCCTCGTAGGCGTAGTAGGGCCGGTACGGGATCTCGACCGCGCCCCAGTACGAGGTCAGCTCGTCGCCGGTGAGTCCGGTGGGGAAGCG
The DNA here is from genome assembly GCF_043080985.1 of Streptomyces sp. NPDC014894. Lineage (NCBI taxonomy): Bacteria > Bacillati > Actinomycetota > Actinomycetes > Kitasatosporales > Streptomycetaceae > Streptomyces > Streptomyces sp. NPDC014894. The sequence continues at coordinate 606,872 of NZ_JBIBWD010000001.1, read as the reverse complement.
GTCGAACTTGACCCGGGCCAGCGCGCGTCCGGCGTCCGCCTTCTCCTTCTCGCCCTCGTCGATCCGCATCGGGACGGGGTAGATCCTGATGCCGCGCCCGCCGTAGCGCTCGTCGATCTGGCGGGCGACGGAGGCCGCGCCGTCGATGGACTGGTCGCTGAGGGTGAAGCAGTCGACGAGGATGTCGGGGAGGTGGACGGTGCAGATGTCCGCGATGTCGCTGAGTCCGGTGCGGCTGTCGATGAGGACGTAGTCGTACGCGGCCTTCATGTCGTCGCGCAGCGCGTCGAAGAAGAGCCCGCCGCCGAGCCGGTCGTAGAAGTTGTCCCAGTCGAAGGTGGAGACGGTGGCGGAGTACTCGCGGTTCTGGCGGCCCGCGGAGACGAAGTCGAGGGTGCCCTTGCCGGGGAACTCCCAGCCGAGGTTCTCCGGGGAGAGGGAGACGGCGTGCGGCTGGATACGCGCGTAGTCCACGTGCCAGTCGTCGCGCCGGCCGGTGTCGGGGGTGATGGCGGCCCAGGCGTACTCGGTGATCAGATCGATGACCCCGGTGGTCGCGCCGAGCGTGGAGGGATCGAGGAAGGGGTGGAAGAAGCGGTGCAGTCCGGGGGCTTCCAGGTCCCAGTCGACCGCCAGGACCCGCTTGCCGTTGGAGGCGAGGATCCAGGCGGTGTTGGCCAGGGCCATGGTGCGGCCCGTGCCTCCCTTGTACGAGTAGAAGGTGACGATGCGTCCGTCACGACTGGCCGTCATCCGTGTCCTCCGCATCGGGGTCTGTGCCACGTGTGTGGGTGGAGCGGGGGTGGAGCGCGCCCCGGTCGTCCCGTGAGCGGTGCTCGCCGGGTCCGTAGCCGGGGGCGTGGGCGCCGGCCGGGCCGGGTGCGCCCGGCGCCGGGCCGGGGACGCCCATCGGGCCGCTGAGCCGGAATCGGGTGGGCCGGACGGCGCCGGGGGGCGGGGCGGGCGGGAAGACGGCGGCGTGCCGCAGATACTCCTGGGCCGCCGACTCCACGACCTGGGGCAGTATCTGGCCGAAGGCCTCCATGCTGAAGACGCCCCGGGCGGCGAGCCGGCAGGCGGGGCGGCCCTGGCTCATCTGGCGCGGCATGGTGCGTTCCAGTTTCCTCACCAGCTGGGCCTCGGAGAGTCTGCTCTGCGGATCGTCCCGGTTCCAGGCGACGACGAGGCTGACCCAGGGGCGCGGTTCGGCGTCGAAGGCCGCGAGCCGGGCGCAGCGGTCGTCGTCCTCCAGGGCCCAGCGGTCCACGAGCAGTATCTCGGGCCTGGCCGGCGGCTGGTCCGGTTCGGGCGGCGCCTCGTGGTCGAAGGAGGAGACGGTGGCCTGGTAGTTGAGGGAGCGGACGAGGTCCTGGGCGACATAGGCGAGCGGTCGGGCCGAGTCGGGGTGGTACGGATTCCAGTCCTGGGACTGTTTTCCGTAGTAGTCGGGGGCCCGGCCCTCGGGGAGGTCGTGGCGGGTGGGCGCGGCTATGGTCAGATGCATGGGGCGGGGTCCGCCGCTGGGCTTGCCGAAGGCGCTGGGCGCGTGCCGGTAGTCGACGGGGCTGCCGGAGGTGACCCGGGTGGTGTCGGCGACGCTGACGATGCGTTTGGCCAGCTCGTAGACGGCGGCCTCGTACTCCTCGGCGAACCGGCGGAGTTTGATGAGGCCGTAGAGGCCGTCGGTGACATAGCGGTCGCCGAGGGCGCCGTGGTTGAACTGGAGGCGCTCGGCGGGGCCGGGCAGCTGTTCGGGGGGCACCGGGACCCAGAGGGCGGGCACGATGGCCTCGGCCGAGCGGTTGCTCTTCGCCTGGTGGTAGATCGCCCGCTGGGCGAAGGCGTACCACTCCTTGCCGCACATCTCGCTGGCGAAGTAGCGGGGCGAGAAGAGCGGCACGAAGACACGGCAGGTGGAGAGCACCTCTCCGAGCCGCTCCGACCAGCCCTCGCCGGAGCGTATCTCCCGGTCCATGAACCCGGCCGGGGATCCGGCCGGCAGATCGGTCAGGGCCAGCACATGACCGCACAGATCCCTGAACAGCCGCTCCACCCACATGTCCGGGTCCGGTCCCCCCACCCCGTACCGCGGTGTGTGCGCGTAGCTCAAGAAGAAGTACGGCCGGTGGTCCGGCGTACGCTGCGCTGTTTCCGACACACGACCCCCGTCCTGTGTGAACACCCGCCTTCGCACCCTGTATCGACGCGAGACAAGAGCGAATTAATCATTCCGGAGCACGACACGCTCCATCCCCCCGCTATTCAGTCATATCAACGCCGCTTTTCGGTCATCCAGGCCACCGCGTGATCGACTGCCGCTCTGAGTGAGAACAACCGCGCGGTTCCGCCTCCCAGCTGCCCCTTCTGTTCCATGCCCCAGGTGAACGCCGCGCCGATCGCGTCGAAATCGCTCTCGTCCAGCCGGACGTCCTCGTACTCCGTCCATTTCTTACCCGCGTCGGGGCACAGAACTACACAACGGTACGACCTGAGGGGCGCATTGGTCCGGTACTCGGCGAGATGAAAGGCGGTGCAGACGTCGAAATCGACATTGATCATCAGAACTCGCGCCGAGGTGCGGTAGAGAGCGCCGAGCGGGGAGTTCTCACCGAGGTGGGAGGAGAGGGGGTGACACGAGAGCAATTCCCCGGCGCGGCGGCCGACGGCCGCGAACGAGGTCTGCGGATGGGTGCTGCGGACGGCTCCCGGGGCGGTGCGGACGGACTCGGCGAGCCGGCCCATGCCCTGGCTCGGTGTGGCGGCGGGGTCGAAGGCGGGCATGGCCCGCCGGAAGGCGGCGGCCTCCGCGGGCATCAGACCGGCCACCCGGGCGCGGTGGGCGTCGGAGGTGTCGGAGTTGGCCTCGGTGAAGGCGGGGACGACCAGGGTGCCGTCCGGGCCCAGTACGTCGAGGAGCGCGTCCCTGAGGGTGTCGGCGTCGAGCCCGGCGCCCCGCAGGGAGGCGTGCGCCAACAGCGTGTCGCCCGGCTCGACGCCCAGCTCCCGCAGGGACCGCGTCAGCCGCTCACGCTCCCGGGGGGCCGCGCGCCCGGTCTCAGCCACGGCGGGGGGCGGGGGGCGCGGACGACGTGACGGGGGGCGCCGCGATCGGGGCGGACACGGCGGCTCCGGCGACCTCCCGGGCCGCGGAGGTCCCGGAGGCCCGGGTGGACACGGCGGTCGGGGCGGACACGGCGGGCCCCTCGGCGCGGAAGGCCCCCGAGGTCTCCGCGTACCCCTTCAGCTCCGTGCGCAGCTCCTCCAGCAGCCGCCGCCCGGCGACCGCCAGTTCCGGCGCGCTCTCCAGCGTCTTCAGCGCGCGTACGGCCTGGTGCGCGCCCTCGGGGTCGAAGGGCGCGAGCCCCGCCCGCTCGCAGACTCCCGCCAGCAGTTCGGACACCGGAACCTCCCCCTCCTGCCAGGGCGCCGGATGACGCCACCAGCCGTCCTGCGCGTAGAGATCACTGACGTCGAGCAGAGCGTCCAGCCGGGCGCGCCGGAAGCCGCGCAGCAGCGCGACCGCCAGCTCCCGGGCGTCGTCGGGCAGGGCGAGGCCCAGCGCGCCGTAGCCGTGCCCGCGCACGGCGGGATCGGCGGCGGGGGCGGCGTACGGCCGGTGCGGCGGGGTATCCGCCGGGGTCAGGGTGGTCAGCGGGGTCAGGGCGGTGAGCGGGGTCAGCGTGGTGAGCGCCCCGGCCGCCTCGGCCGCCTGCTCGGGGGCCCTCTCGCGCAGCAGCGCCCACGCCTCGGTCAGCAGCCGGTCCCAGCGGTCCGCCTCGGCGGCGTCCAGCCTCGGCCGTACGGGGGCGGCGAAGCAGTCCCGGTGGTCGTCGAGGTCGTCCAGCCGCAGCCGGGGCGTCCCGTCGCGGCCGCCGATGACGCGTACGGGCAGCCAGTCGGCGGTCTCCGTGTCCAGCGGGACGTCCCGGGCCGGCCGGCCGTCCGCCGTCACGGCGAAGCCGCCCGGCCGGGCGTGGACGACGGCCTCGCCGCCGGCGCCGGGCGGACCGAGGCGGAGCCGGCCGAGGCCGGGCAGCGGGAGCACCCCGTTCTCGTAGCGGACGCGGACCGGGGCCGGGTCGCCCGCGGTGATCAGGGCGGCGGCGATCAGGGCGGGCAGCCGCAGGGCCTCGCCGACGGCCCCGGGCCGGCCGGCGGCGAGCGCGGTGAGGGTCCGGCGGAGCCAGGTCTGGGTGTAGGGGTGGCCGAGGAGGGCGTCGAGCGCGGCCCCGCCGGCGTCGAGGCCGAGGGCGAGCCGCCAGGCCCGGTCCCACAGCTCGCCGCCGCGCCCGGCCAGTTCGCTGTGGAGCGAGGCGAGCAGGGTGAGGGTGAGGTCCTGGTGTTCGGCGAGGAGGGCGGCGGGTTCGCCGACGGCGCGGGGCGTGAGGGCGGCGGACGCGCGCTGTTCGACGCCGCGGATCAGGGCTTCGAGGTCGCCGCAGTAGACGGAGGTGTTGTCGAAGCCCCGCGACTCGCTGTAGCGGTGGGTGTAGAGGCCGCCGCCGCAGGAGCGGACGACGGGGCAGGTGCGGCAGGTCTCGCCGACCCCGGCCAGGCCGAGCTGGCGGGCCCGGACCCCGGGGTGGCGGGCCACCTCGTCGAAGGGGTGGGCGAAGACGTCGAAGCCGGTGGCGGCGGCGCCGTCGTAGGCGCTCTTCAGGGAGTCGACCTGCTCCAGGGATCCGTCGGTCTCCACGACGACCAGATCGGTGGGGGCCAGACCGAGGGACTCGGTGAGACCGGGGCCGCCGGTGAGGGTGGAGTGCACCGAGGCGAAGAGCCGGACCGGGACCCGGCGGCCGCCGGCGTCCCAGCGGTCGTAGACGGCGAGCAGCCAGTCGGCGTACGCGGTGGGCGATCCGTCGGGGCGGGGCGGCGGGGTCTCCCAGGTGGCGTGCGGCAGCAGGAAGTCGACGAGCGGCGGGTCCAGTTCGGCGAGCGCGTCGTACACGGCGACGGGGTCGTTGGCGATGTCGACCGTGCAGAGCAGACCGAGGTAGAGGTGGCGGTAGCGCTCCTCGTTCAGCAGCCGGACGGCCCGCAGGACGAGCGGGTGGCTGGTGCGTCCGTCGGCGAATCTGCGGTGCCGGTCGTTGGCCGCGCGGTCGCCGTCGAGGGAGATGCCGACCTTGACGCCGAACTCGTCGAACAGATCGAGATAGCGCGGGCCGAGCTGCACCCCGTTGGTGTGGATCCGCAGGTCCAGCGCGGCGACGCCGTCGAGCGCGGCGGTCAGCTCCTCGCACACCCGGCGCAGCCGGGCGGGGCCCGCCAGCAGAGGCTCCCCTCCGTGCAGGATCACTGACACGGAGGGCAGGGCATGGCTCTTGGCATGCTCGGCCAGTCGCAGAGCTGTCCAGGAAATCGCCTCGTCGGTGATTGCCTTGGGGCGGTTACGCCAGCTGTGATCGGCGTGTTCGTAGATATAGCAGTGGTCACATGCAAGATCACATCTGCTGTGAACCTTCAGCACGATCTCGCGGAACGGGACCAGCGGTCCTTTCATTCCGCCATTCTAGGGCCAGACTAGAGCGCGGAGTTGAACGTGGAGGTGGTGACGGTGCGCTCGCCCGCGACGGGGAGAACCCGTGCGAGCCTCTTGGCGGCCTCTGTGCCCCGGACGTCGATCTGCGCCAGGGAGACTCGGTTCTTCTTCGCGGCGGCGAAGCTCGGGGTGGTGTGAATCGTCATGGGGGCCGTCCTTGTTCTGGTGTCCTAGCGCTGTTCACCACGCACCATTGCGGTGGTGGCGGCACGACTTTACTCTCATGGCCACTGTCGGCAACTCGCTCGGGGACAGGGAACAAAAGAGTTTCGTCACATTCTCACAGGCGGGTCCGGAACTGGTCATTCCGCCTAAAGAGTGAAGACATTTCGCAGTCAGGGGGACAGATGACCGGGTTTCCTGGCGCAACGGACAGCATCGTATTCCGCAACACCGATCTCCCCGCCCTCTTCCACCACACCGACGCGACGGCCGTAGCCCGCCAGCGGGAGGCCGTCGGCTCCACCCGTCTCTCGCTGCTGCTGCTGGTGGCCGGAGCGGCGGCGGCCGCGCTGCCCTCGTCCCTCACCGTGGGCGAGTCCTTCCAACTCCCCGGCGCGCTGGCCGCCCTGGCGTACGCCGGAGTGCTCCTGCTGGGCTACCGCGCTTCCCGGCGCCGGGCGAAATCGCAATGGCAACTGAACCGTTCGGCGGCCGAGTTCATCAAGTCCCTCTGCTGGCGCTATTCCGTGCATGGGACACCCTTCGACGTACGCCCGGGCGGCCCCGTCCCCGACCCCGTTCCCGACCCCGACGCCGTCTTCGCCGAACGGCTGGGGGACGGGCTGCGGGAACTCGCCAAGGTCGGCTGGGAGGATCCCCGGTCCGCCCTGCCCGAGCTGGCCGCCGCCGACCTCGTCACCCCGGCCATGCGCAGGCTGCGCGCCGAACCGTTCGGGGCGCGCAAGGAGACCTTCGTCAGGGACCGGCTCATCGAACAGCGCAACTGGTACCGCCGCAGCGCGGAGAACTCCCGGCGGGCGACGCGGGTGTGGTCGCTCTCGATCGGACTGCTCACCCTGGCCGCGCTCTTCCTCTCCCTGCTGCGCGCCTTCTCGCTCACCGGCTCCGCCGGCGGCGCGGGGGTGCTGTCGGCGGCGGCCGCCGGCTGTCTGGCCTGGAGCGAGATCCGGCGGCACCAGCCCTTGATCGCCGCGCACTCGCTGGTGGAGGAGGATCTGGCGGCGATGCACACCGCGATGGAGACCTCGGTCACCGAGGCGCAGTGGCCCTCCGCGGTCTACGAGACGGAGCGGATCGTGTCTCCGCAGCACACGGACTGGCTGGCGCGGCACCGCAGTTGAGGGGACCGGTCGTCGGGCGGTGCGTCGGGCGGCCCGCCCGTCGACCCGGGCCCGTCGACCCGGGCCCGCCCGACGACCCGCCGGACGCTCCGCCCGGCGGGTCACCCGCGCTCCAGGCCCTCGCGCCAGATGACGGTCACCGGAGTGCCCCGGTCGCGGGCGTAGCGGACGATGTCGGCCGTACCGCCGAGTCCGCGCGCCGGGCAGCCGTCCCAGACCGCGAGCAGCCGGTCGCAGTTGTCGGCGATGTACGCCCCGGCGGCGTAGTAGGCCTCGTCCGTGGAGTGCGGGAACGCGAGCCTGACCTCCCGGGCGGCCCGGCCCCTCAGCTCCTCGAAGCGGGCCAGCTCGGCGGGTTCGGTGAAGCCGTCCGCGTAGTCGCCGCTCGGGATCACGGCGGTCAGCTCGGCCCCGCAGGAGAGCGCGACGTCGGCGAAGATCTGGTCCGCGCCGACGGCGAGGCTGGAGAACGCCTGAAGCGCCCCGCCGTGCCCGCGCAGCGCCGCGCGCAGCCCGGCGCGGATATGGCCGTGGGCCTCTTCGGGAATGAACCGGTGGCCGGTGATGCCAATGCGTTTCACGTTACCGCCCCGTCTCTCCCGCCGCCGGAACACCGTCCCGGATCACGCCGTGACGCTGCTGGGGAGTATTCGACCGCCCGTCCCCCGGCGCAAGGGCGCGTTCCGGGGTCGTCCGGGTCGCCGGGGGAGGGCCCGGGGCCCTCCCCCGGCGCGCCGGCCGGGTCAGCCGCCGAGCGGAATGCGCTCGCCCGCCTCCACGGCGACCGGGAGGGTGTTCCCGGGCGGCGGGAAGGGGCAGATGAAGTGCTCGGCGAAGGCGCACGGCGGCAGCAGCGCCCGGTTGAAGTCGACGGTCACCGTGCCGTCCGCGGCGGGAGCCCCCGGCCGCAGGAAGCGGAAGCGGTAGCTGGTGTCCCCGCCGGTGGCGTCGGCGAAGACGGCCCACAGCGAGCCGTCGTCCTCCACGGCGGCGTGCAGGCCGTACTCCTCGCCGTCGAGGGAGAAGAGGATCTCGCCCGCGAGGCCGAGGCCGCGCTCGCGCCCGTCGGCGTTCTCGACCCGGACGCTGCGGTGCTCCGGATAGGGGCGGAAGCGCCCCGGCAGCGCCCAGCGGGGATCGTAGGGGGTGGCCTCGAAGCCCGCGAACCCGGTGCGGGCCGGGGCGGCCGGATCGAAGTCGCGGATCGCCCAGAGCCCCTCGCGGCGCAGCACCACCAGTCGCCGTTCGCCGTGCGCGACCGGGGATTCGGGGATGGGTCCGTGGTGGGCGGCGAGCCGGGCCGTGCCGGTGAACGGCTCGCCGCCGAGGCTGAGCCCGTCGGCGGCGACGGCGGTGAGCACCACCTCGTCGCCGTCGGCCGTCCAGCTGCCGGGGACCGACGGGATCCGCCCCTGGGGGTGGTCGTCGAGCCAGTGGGTGCCGGTGAGCGAGAGCGGTCCGTACGGCGCGGTGATGGTCTCCACCCGCCGCCGGTGCCACTTCCGCCAGCCTTGCGACCGCTGTCCGCCGGGGCCGTCTCCGGCTGTCTGCTGTGCGTCCGTGGTCATGTGCTCAACCATTCCACACCGGCTCGGCCAGCCCCAGATGGGAGCGGAGGGTCGTGCCGGAGTACCGCTCGCGGAAGGCGCCGCGCTCCTGGAGCAGCGGCACCACCCGCTCGACGAACTCGTCGAGGCCGCCGGGGGTGAGATGCGGTACGAGGATGAATCCGTCGACCGCCTCCAGGTCGACAAAGCGCTGCATCTCCTCGGCGACTCCCTGAGGGGTGCCGACGAAGGACTGCCGCCCGGTGGTCTCGATGACGGTCTGCCGGATCGAGAGTCCCTTCGCCTCCGACAGGGCCCGCCAGCGGGCCGCGGTCTCGAACGGGTCCCCCGCGCTCACCCGCCCCTGGGCGAGGGTGACGGCGGGGTCCGGATCGACGGCCGGGAGCGGCCCGTCGGGGTCGTACGAGGAGAGGTCCCGGCCCCAGATCTGCTCCAGGGCGAGGATCGCGTTCTGCGGGGAGATCTGCTGCCGCCGGATCTCGGCGGCCCGCTCCTGCGCCTCGGCGTCGCTCGCGCCGAGGACGAAGGTGACCCCCGGCATGATCTTGAGGTCCTCGGGGCGGCGGCCGTACGCGGCGAGCCGGGACTTGACGTCGGCGTAGAAGGCGCGGCCCGCCTCCAGCGTGCCGTGCCGGGAGAAGACCACGTCCGCCGACGAGGCGGCGAACTCGCGCCCGTCGGCGGAGTCGCCCGCCTGGATGACGACCGGGTGTCCCTGGGGGGATCTCGGTACGGTGAACTCCCCCGCGATGGTGAAGTGGTCGCCCGTGTGGGCGACGGGGCGCGCCGTGCCGTCGGGGGTCCAGGAGTCCCACAGCGTCCGGGCGGCCCGGACGAACTCCTCCGCCCTGCGATAGCGGTCGGCCCGGTCCAGGAAGCCGCCGCGCCGGAAGTTCTCGCCGGTGAAGGCGTCGGAGGTGGTGACCACGTTCCAGCCGGCCCGGCCGCCGCTGAGATGGTCCAGGGAGGCGAGTCTGCGGGCCAGTTCGTAGGGCTCGTTGAAGGTGGCGCTGACGGTGGCGGCGAGTCCGAGTCGGTCGGTGACGGCGGCCAGCGCGTTCAGCACGGTGATCGATTCGGGGCGGCCGACCACGTCGAGATCGTGGACACGGCCCTTGTGCTCGCGCAGCCGCAGGCCCTCGGCGAGGAAGAAGAAGTCGAAGAGGCCGCGTTCGGCGGTGCGGGCGAGATGCTCGAAGGAGGCGAAGTCGATCTGGCTGCCGGAGCGGGGGTCGGCCCAGACGGTGGTGTTGTTGACGCCGGGGAAGTGGGCGGCGAGGTGCAGTCGCCGTCGTAAGGCGGTCATGCGGGTCCTCCGGTGGCCGCGGTGGCGTACTGGTTGACCGGCCGGGCGAGCCCCAGATGCTCGCGGAGGGTCCCGCCGGGGTGGAAGGTGCGGAAGAGGCCGCGGTGCTGGAGGAGGGCGACGGTGCCGTTGACGATGCGCTCCAGATCGCGGTGGGGGGCGATGGGGGCGAGGTGGAAGCCGTCGGCCGCGCCGCCCCGGTGCCAGCGGGCGAGGAGTTCGGCCAGCTCGACCGGGCCGCCGCTGAAGTGCGCGGCGGGGGCGGCGAGACGGCGGCCCGCGCCGAGGCCCGGATGCGGGACGGACTCGCTCTCGCCCAGGTCGACGGCGAGCGAGACGAGCACCCGCAGGCTGCCCGGGTCCCGGCCGTGGCCCGCGGCCTCGCGGCGCAGCAGGGCGCGGGTGCGGGCCGCCTCCTCCGGCGAGGCGGCCCGGACCAGGACGACGTCCGCGTGCCGGGCGGCGACCCGGCGGCCGGGCTCCCCCGTGCCGGTGAGGTCCACGACGGTGATCGGGCGGCCCTGGGGCGGCCGGGGCACGGTGGAGGGGCCGCGCACCCGGAACGAGGCCCCTTCGAAGTCGACATGGTGAATCTTCTCCCTGTCGATGAATCGGCCTGTCTCCGCGGAGCGGATCTCGGCGTCGTCCTCCCAGCTGTCCCAGAGCCGGGCGACGACGTCGGCGACCTCGCCCGCCTCCCGCCAGAGCGCGCCGAGGGGCGCGGCGGGCCGCCGCCCGAAGAGCCGGGCCTCCGCCTCGGTGGCCGAGACCCCGACGGACCAGCCGGCCCGGCCCCGGCTGACCCAGTCGAGGGTGGCCACGGCGGTGGAGACGTGGAACGGCTCGGTGTGGGTGGTGGTCACCGTCGGCACGAGACCGATCCGGCGGGTGCCGGGGGCGATCCGGGCGAGTACGGCGAGGGCGTCGAGCCCCGGGCGGGCGAAGGAGTCGCCGAGGGTGACGAAGTCGAGCGCGCCGCGCTCGGCGAGCCCGGCCAGTTCGGTGTAGTGCTCGGCGCCGCAGTGCGCCGGGCCGTCGAGGGCGACGGCCAGATGCAGGGGACGGGTGGCGGACATGTGGGCCTCTCAGGGGGTCGGTCCCCGGCGGACGGTCGTTTCCGCGGAGGACGGGTGGGTACGGGCCCGGCCGCGGCGGCCGGGCCCGTGGTCGGCGGGCCGGGCCGCGGCGCGGCGGACGAATCGGTCGGTCGGGCGGACATAGGACGGTGCGGCGGTCGGTCGGGCGGTGGTCGGACGGACATAGGACGGTGCGGCGGTCGGTCGGGCGGTGGTCGGACGGACATAGGACGGTGCGGCGGTCAGGCGGTCAGGCGGTCAGGCGGTCAGGCGGTCAGGCGGTCAGGCGGTCAGGCGGTCAGGCGGTCAGGCGGTCAGGCGGCTGATGGTCGATCGGCCGGCTGATGGTCGGTCGGTCGGCTGGCGGTCCTGTGGCGCGGGCGGTTCGGGGCCCGGGGTCGGGGCGCTGGGGTCAGGAAGCGGGGCGGCTCCGGTGGGAGAGTTCGCGGAGGAGGGTGAGCGCGGCACGGGCGGTGGCGTCGTTCTGCCGGAAGGCCGGTCCGCCGGTCCTGGGCCGGGTGAACGCCCCGCTCGCCCGGCCGTCGGTGTGCGGCCCGAGCGCGAACCGGCGCGGATGGGGCGCTCCGGCCCGGTCCAGGACCCGGCCGTCCGCCGGGTCGACGGCGAGCAGGCCGGACGGGGTGGCGGCGGCCCCCTCCTCGTACAGCGCGCGCAGCAGCGGGCTGGCGGTGCGTTCCAGGGTCGGTTCGGGCAGCCGGGCCTCGATCAGCGTCCGGGCCTCGACGAGGGGGCCGGGCAGGGCGGAGCCGCCCGCGCGGAAGACTCCGCGCGCGTCGTCGGTCCCGACGGTGATGTCCGGGCCGAGGAAGCGGACGACTCCGGCGCGGGAGAGCGCGAGGAGCCCGCGCAGCCGGGGCCCGGGCGGACCGGAGGCGAGATGGCTGAAATAGCCGTGCCACCAGCCGCCGATGTCGCCGAGCGGGATGAGCTGTCCGTAGACGGAGAGCAGTCCGAGGAAGACGGCGAGGTCCGCGCTGTGGGCGGGGTCGTGGCGGCGGGCGAGGTCGGCTTCGACATGGGCGCGCAGTCCGCTCTGGAGCGCGTCGAAGGAGGCGAAGCGCCGGCCCGCCAGGGGCCGGTCCAGCGCGCGGGTGTCGAGCCGGTCGGCGGGGTCGGGCACCGCGGCGGCGACCAGGGCGCTCAGTTCGGGGCTGCCGGGCTCGGCGGCCGCGTACCGCTCCTCGAAGGCGCGCGGCCCGCCCGAGGTGCGCTCGGGGTGGGCGGTGAAGAGCCGGTGGTAGTGGGCGAAGCCCAGTTCCTTGTCGATGAGCGGCCAGACGTCGCGGCGGAAGTCGAGCGGCCCCCGGCTCAGTAACGCGGCGGTCTGCTCGGGTCCGAAGAAGCGCGGCAGCGGCGGGCGTTCGCCCTCCAGCTCGTAACCGATCTTCGAGCGGTACGGGACGCCGCGCCGCGATCCGGTGTAGATCACGGGCTCCCGGCCGGAGGGGATGTACTCGCCTCCCTCGTACCGTCCGCCGCGGCCCTCGGTGAGGAGGACCATCAGATCGACGAAGGCGAGTCCGAGGCCGCGGACGATGACGGGCTCGCCCGCGGGTATCCGGTCGAGATCGCTGTCGGCGGTGAAGTCGGGCGGCAGATGGAGGAGTCCGCGGCGGCGGGCGAAGGCGCCGAGGGCGCGCTGTTCGCCGTCGGGTGCGGCGTCGAGGTGGCCGAGGGTGAGCAGCACCAGGTCGGCGGTGAGCGGCCGGCTGTTTCCGGCCAGCCGGATCAGCTGCGGTCCGTCGCGCGGCCCGGTGACGCGCAGCGCGGTGGTGCGGTGCTCCCGCACGGTGACGGCGGGCGGGAGGGCGGCCACGGCCCGCTCGTGGAACCAGCGCAGATAGTCGCCCTGGCGGGTGCGGGCGGGGAAGGTCCGGCCGTCGATCCCGGCCCATTCGGCGAGGGTGGGGCCGGGTTCCGTCGGTCCGTCCTGCCCGACGGTGTCGTCGGTGAACATGGTGACGTCCTGGGCCATGGAGTTCATCCACAGCAGCGGGGACTGGTCGGCCCGCCAGACCCGGCCGGGGCCGGGCGGGTGGGGGTCGATCAGATGGATGTCGAGCGGGCGGTTCCCGTACAGCTCACGGGCGTTGGCGGCGAGCCGCTCCAGGAATCCGGCGCCGCGGGGCCCGGCTCCTATGACGGCGACGGAGGGCGGGGCGGCCCGGGCGGGGGGTGCGGGGCGGGCCGGGCGCGGTGGGGCCGGGTGTGGCGGGATCTCGCCGTCGGGAACGGTCGGCGCGGCGGGGCAGGCGGGGAAGGCGTCGGCGGGGGCGGCCATGGGAGGGCTCCGTGGATGCGGGATCGAACACGGGCTTGCCTTCACCGGGAGCGCCGGCGCCGTCCGCACCGAGGCGGTGGGGAGCGCGCCCCTCAGCACGATCCACTCTTGGAGGCTAGGCGGTCGGCGGGGGCCGCTGTCAAGGGTGTCCACACTGTGAGCCGTTCGTCTCAGGGCAGTTGACGCCCCACCGGATGCCTGTTCCACTTGGGCCATGTCTTCACAGCAGCCGCTGGTCAGGCGCTCCCACATCGACTTCGGTCGCGTGTGGTCCGCTTCCTGTTGACCTGACCGCGCTGCCTCGCGGGCCGTTTCGGCCCCTCGAAGCCCGGCCGTCGCGCCGGCGCTCTCCGCTCGGCGTCCCGCCGCCGGTCCGCCCGGACCGCCGGCCATCGGTGCGCCGCGCCTCCCGCCCTCACCACGGCACCGCTCTCACCACGCGCCGCGCCGCGCACCCCGTACCACTCCCCTCGCCCCACCGCCCCGGCCGTCTTCTCCGAAGGGTCCGTATGGCGTCACTCAGAACCGTGTCTCCCGAGCGGCCCCGGCTGCCGACTGCCGCCTGCCGGGGAGCAGCCGCGCCGCCCGGCCCCGGTGAGCGGGCGGCCCGTGCGGGCCGTCAGTCGCAGGGGCAGCAGCAGCCGTCGCAGGAGGAGCAGTCCGGGCAGTCGCAGCTGCGGCAGCAGCCCTCGCGCTTCTTGCGCGACCAGGGGCCCTCGTACTCCTTGGCACAGCAGATCTGACAGGTGCAGCAGAGCCAGGTGAAGGCGGCGCATCCGGCCAGGAAGCCGCGTGGGGCGGGCCGGTGCGGGCCGCCCTCGCCGGACGGGGGCGGAGGCGGGCCGTCCGGTCCGCCGGGCGCGCCCGGCGCGCCGAAGCCGTGGGGGTGTCCCGCGCCGTACTGACCGCCTCCCCCGTACGGGTGGTTCGGGCCGCCTCCCCCGGACGGTCCGGCGAAGGACTGTCCCTGGTGGGAGCAGCTTGTCGTACCGAAGGACCGGTCCACCGCCGTCGCGAGTTCGTGGGCGAGCAGGATGTGCGCCAGCCGGGCGTCGGTGAAGTGGGCGTCGCGCAGGGCGAGCCGCACTCCGTGCACGGCGTCGTCGGCGAGCCGGCGGGCCTCGGCGCGTGAGGTGCCGGTGGCGGTCAGCGGGTTCCAGGCGCCCGCGGCGGCGTCGGCGGTCTGGTCCTCGACGGCGTCCAGCAGATGGGCCAGCCGGCCGAAGAGCCGGCCCGCCTCGGCGAGCGGGGCGGCGTTCTCGGGCCTTCCGGCGAGGAGCGCGGTGTGGGCGAAGGCGGCCGCGGTGGCGGTCTCGGTGGGCTCGGTGACCGTCAGCAGCGGGGTGCCGGGCCCGGCGAGGGCCTCGATCCCGGTCTGCCGGCCGACCGCGTCGAGCAGGACGGCGGTGTCGAAGCCGACGCGCGCGCCGGCCCGGGCTCCGGCCCTGTCCCAGCCCGCGGCGACCCTGCGGGCCGCGGCGGCGACCGGCCGGCGGGCCAGCAGCCCGTCCCGGTCGGCGACGTGGTCGCGCACTTTCGCGGAGGCCAGCACCAGGGAGACGGCGGCGGCGAGGCGGGCTCCCTCGCCCCGGGCGACCGAGGCGGTGCGCATGGCGCGCAGCGGGCAGGGGCCCGCGGTGCGCCGGGCGGCGGGCGTCCATTCGGCCTGAGCCTCCGTCAGGACGGATATGATCAGACCATCGTAATGAGTGACCACCCGTGCGAATTGGCCGTGGTCGGCGCGGAGCGCCAGACAGAGGCCGCACAGATGTGCCGTCCATTCGGCCTTCAGGCCGTCGGTGAGCCGATGTCCGCAGGGCCGGACCATTCCGAACACGTCGTTTCCCCCGTGCGTCGTTCAGTTGTGCGGGACGCATCGTATCGATCGATCGCTCACCCGTACGCCCCCGACGTCACCCATCTGGCCCGACTTTCATATTTTGTGCGGATCACCACCCGCATACGGGAAGAAAGCTGACGAACCACCACATCATCTGCACCAGTCCCGTCACGAAACCCCTGCGCTGCGGCTATCCACTTGGCGCGCGATCCGCATGATGGACCACGATAGGGACAGGAAAGACGAAAGACCGCTAGTGAGCGGACCGCAGTGGAAGGAGGCGTCCATGGGATCTGTGCGCAAGGCGAGCGCCTGGCTGGGACTCGTCGAGGACAACGACGAGCGCTACTACGCCGACGAGTACGCCGAGTACTCAGAGGGTGCCGAGACGGGTGACGCGTGGGTCACCGATCCCCGCGTTCGCGTGGCCTCCGACTCCGCCCGGGCCGAGAGCCGCCGGATCGCCACCGTCTCCCCCACCTGCTTCCGGGACGCGCGCGGCATCGGCGAACTGTTCCGGGAGGGCGTCCCGGTCATCGTCAACCTCACCTCGCTGGAGTCCGGCGACGCCAAGCGCGTGGTGGACTTCGCGGCCGGGCTCACCTTCGGGCTGCGCGGCTCCATCGAGCGGGTGGCGACCCGGGTGTTCCTGCTCAGCCCCGCGCACACCCAGGTGGTCAACGGCGAGCCGCAGGGCCGCCCCCAGGACGGCTTCTACAACCAGAGCTGAGCGAGGCGCTCGCCGGCCGCCGCCCCGGCCCCCGGGCCGTCGGGCCCCGGGTCACCGGAACGCGTCGAGGCCGGTGAGCGCCTTGCCCAGCACGAGCTGATGCATCTCCACGGTGCCCTCGTACGTGAGCACCGACTCCAGATTGGTCGCGTGCCGCATCACGGGGTACTCCAGCGAGATCCCGTTCGCGCCCAGCACGGTCCGCGCGGTCCGGCAGATCTCGATCGCCTCCCGCACATTGTTCAGCTTGCCGAAGCTCACCTGCTCGGGGCGGAGCCGGCCCGCGTCCATCCGGACGCCCAGATGGTGGGCGAGCAGAATCCCCTTGTGGAGTTCCACCGCCATGTCGGCCAGTTTGGCCTGGGTGAGCTGGAAGCCGCCGATGGGCCTGCCGAACTGCTCCCGCGTCCGGGCGTACGCCAGCGCCGACTCGAAGCTCGCGCGCGCCGCGCCCATCGCGCCCCAGACGATTCCGTACCGCGCGTGGTTCAGACAGCTCAGCGGTCCGCCCAGTCCGGTGGCCCCGGGCAGCACGGCGTCGGCGGGCAGCCGGACCTCGTCCAGGACCAGTTCGCTGGTGACGCTGGCCCGCAGCGACCACTTGTGCCGGATCTCGGGAGCGCTGAAGCCCGGCCGGCCGGCCGGCGTCAGAAAGCCGCGGACGCCGTCGTCGGTCCGGGCCCAGACGACGGCGACATCGGCCGCCGAGCCGTTGGTGATCCACATCTTGCGGCCCGTCAGCACCCAGTCGGAGCCGTCGCGCCGGGCGTACGCGCGCATCCCGGCCGGGTCCGAGCCGTGGTCGGGCTCGGTGAGACCGAAGCAGCCGATGATCTCGCCCGCGGCCATGCCCGGCAGCCATCGCTCCTTCTGCTCCTCGGAGCCGAAGCGGTGGATCGCGTACATCGCGAGCGAGCCCTGTACGGAGACGAGGGAGCGGATGCCGGAGTCGGCCGCCTCCAGCTCCAGACAGGCCAATCCGTACTGGATCGCGGTCGCGCCGGCGCAGCCGTACCCCCGCAGCGACATGCCCAGCGCGCCCATCGCGCCCAGCTCCCGGGCCAGCTCCCGGAGGCCGGGCAGCTCACCGCGCTCGTACCAGTCGGCGATGTGCGGAAGGACCCGGTCGGCGGCCCAGGCGCGCACGGTGTCGCGGACCGCCAGATCCTCGGGCGTGAGCAGTTCGTCGAGGCCGAGCGGGTCGGCGGCGTCGAAACGGGCGGGCTCGGGGCGTTCGGACATGGGCGGCCTCCGCGGGCGACCGGGAACGGGAACCAGCGGCGCCGGTTGATCGTCGCCCCGACGGTACGGTCCGCCGCGCCGTCCGTCCAGACCGTCCCGGCCGTGCGCCGCACCGTCCGTGCGAACCGTCCCGGCCGTGCGCCGCACCGCCCGTGCGGACCGTCCCGGGCGAGCCTGGCGGAGGGCCGCTAGGAGCCGGACGCCTCGACCGCGCAGGGAGCGGGCTCGCGGCCGGCGGACCGGGGGCCGCTGTCGTCGTCGGCGGCCGTGGCACCGGCGCCGGGCCCCTCGCCGCGGCGGGGCGGCGGGCACGCCCCGGCCGGCACGGCCCGCTTCCCGTCACTCGCGCAGTCCATGATCGAGGGCAGCTTCAGCGCGGCGAGCGCGCCCAGGAGCAGCAGACCGGCGCTGACGAGGAGGGTGACATGGAGACCGTGGACGAAGGAGTCGCGCGCGGTGGCGCGCAGCGTCTCGCCCGCCGCTCCGCCCAGCCGCTCCGAGATCTGATACGCCTCGCCGAGCGAGTGGGAGGCGGCGGAGGCGGCCGGTCCGGGCACTCCGGCGAGCGAGTGGAAGGCCGGTGCGTAGGCCGCGTTCATGACACTGCCGAGCAGGGCGATCCCCATGCCCGCGCCCAGCTGGTAGCTGGTCTCGCCGATGGCGGCCGCGCCGCCCGCGTACTCGGCGGGGGCCTCGCTGAGCATGGACTCGTACGCCGCGAAGAGGGTGGTCTGGAGGCCGAATCCGAGCAGCACGAATCCGGCGGTGAGCAGCAGCGGACGGTCCTCCTGCCCCATCAGGGTCAGCAGCAGCACCGCCCCGGCGGTCAGCACGAAGCCCCAGCCGACCATCCCGCGCGGTCCGATCCGGCGCAGGGTGTACGAGCCGGTCGCGCCGGCGGCCATCGCGGCGAAGGTGAGCGGGAGCAGCCGCAGCCCGGTCTCCATCGGTCCGAGATCGAGGATGAGCTGGAGGTACTGGACGGCGATCAGCTCCAGGCCGACCAGCGCCAGCATGGCGAGCACGATGCAGCCGACGGAGGTGGAGAAGGCGGGCGCGGCGAACATCCGGATGTCGATCAGCGGATGGGCGCGGCGCTTCTGGCGCCGGACGAAGAGGACCAGCAGCAGCGCTCCGGCCAGCAGCGGGCCGCTGGTGAGCGGCTCCAGCGGGGAGTGGCCGACGCCGAGCCGCTTCACCCCGAGGACGACTCCGAGGACGCCGCCCGCCGCCATCAGCGCGCCGAGCACGTCCCAGGGGCCGTCGAAGCCGCCGCGGGACTCGGGCAGCAGCCAGCGGCCGGCCGGGAGGATCACCGCCATCAGCGGAATGTTGATGAGGAAGACCGATCCCCACCAGAAGTGCTCGATGAGAAAGCCGCCGAGCACCGGGCCGGTGGCCGCGCCGACGGCGGCGACCGCGGTCCAGATGCCGATGGCCATCGCCCGCTCCCGGCGGTCGGGGAAGACCGTGCGCAGGATCGAGAGGGTCGCGGGCATGATCATCGCGCCGCCGACGCCGAGCAGGGCGCGGGCCGCGATCAGCACCTCGGGGGTGGTGGCGAGCGCGGCGAGGGCCGAGGCCGCGCCGAAGATCCCGTAGCCGAGCAGCAGCACCCGGCGGCGTCCGACGCGGTCGCCCAGGGTTCCGAAGAGGATCAGCAGAGCGGCGCAGATCAGCGGATAGGCGTCCACGATCCACAGCAGCTCGACGCCGCTGGGGCGCAGATCCTCCGTGACGGCGGGGACCGCGATGTGGAGCACGGTCGCGTCCAGCGCGACGAGCAGCAGGCTCACACAGAGGACGAGGAGGACGACCCAGCGGTTGCCACCGCCGCCGGCCGCACGCAATCGTGCCGCGGCCGTGGTCGTCCCTGACATGCGCACACCTCCAGTGATCCCCTCGCGCTCGGCGGGCCAGCCGGGGACGGGGACGGTCCCTCAGGGCGGTCCGGCATCGACGGGCGAGTGAGCCGTCAGCGTACGCGAGTCCCGGTCGCCCAAGGCATGTGGGGTACGCCACGCCGGGGCCGCGACGGGCGGGCCGCGGCGGCGCCCCGGGACGGCGTCAAAGATGAGAAAGAATTCATACGGCAGAGTGGTGAACGTCAATTTGAGCCACCGAAAGGAACCTTCGACAGGAGAACTGTTGCAATAGGGCGGGTGACCTCCGGGATTTCCGAGTTGGCCCCAAATAAACCAAGGCGCCTGAGACATACTCCACATCACATCGTCATCACAAAGACGCCGGATCGGCCTAGCCGCACACTCACTCGCTGTAACGTCGATAGGGTGCGTACCGACATCTTCGCCCGCTTGGACCGAGAGCCGGAACCGCCGAAGATAGAGATCCCGCGGATGAGCCGCACTCGCCTCGCCCTCTTCGGCGGGACGTCTGCGTTCTATCTCGCCATCGTCGTCGCCGTGCTGGCCTCGACCTGGCTGGTGCTCATCGACTGGAAGGTCATGCTGTTCCGGCCCTATCAGCAGTGGCCGGAGTTGCACCCGTATCTCGATTACTTCGTGGTCCTCGGCCAGCGCGGTCCCACGGCCGTGATGGTCGCCGCGTGGCTGGGCTGGCGCTCCTGGCGCCAGCACACCCTGCGGCCCCTGCTGGTGCTCGGCGTGTCGCTGTTGCTGCTCAACGCGACCGTCGGCGCGGTCAAGATCGGCCTCGGCCGGCTCGGCCCTCACTACGCCACCCGGATCGGCTCTCCGGAGCTGTTCGCCGGCGGCGATATATTTCCCTCCGGGCATACCGCCAACGCGGTGGTGACCTGGGGAATCCTGGCGTATCTGGCGACCACTCCGAAGACCCGGCGCTATCTGTCCGCGCTCTCCGCGACGGTCTCGCTCGGGGTCGGACTCACCACCGTCTACCTCGGTACGCACTGGCTGAGCGATGTGCTGCTCGGCTGGGCGGCCGGGCTGCTGATCCTGCTGGGCCTGCCGTGGTGCGAGCCGCTGATCGGCCGGGCGGAGGCCTGGATCCTCGGCCGGCGCGAGCAGTGGCGGGCGCGCCGCCGGCTCGCTCCCTCGCTGCCGGTGGCGACGGGCGGCCCGAGACCCGCGCTGGTCATACGCCAGCGGACGGCCGCGCCCGGGAAGCCGGAGCGCGAGACGGTGACCGCCGGAGGCCCCAGGCCGGGCCCGACGGGCCGGTCCACCGCCCAGCTCGCCCAGCCCAGGGCGCGCACCTCGCGCCCGGAGCGCCCGCCGGGCGGCGGATCCGGGAACCGGCACGCGTCGGCCTCCCGGCCCACCTCGGGCGGCTGAGCCGGCCCCGGCACGAAGCGAAGGCCCCGACCTGTACAGGTCGGGGCCTTCGCACTGCGCTCCCGGCGGTCAGCCGGACCAGCAGCGGATCACCGTGCCGCCCTTCACCTCGAAGTTCAGCCGCCCCGACAGAAACTCCAGGGTGATGATCGCGCCCGGCGGCAGCGACCGCACGGTGCTCCAGCCGCGCTCGCGGGCCCGCCGCTCGGCGCTCTCGGCGGAGAGGCCGACATAGGCGTCCGTGGAGTCCGCGGAGTCGTCCGGATGATCTGACGAACGGGGTGTGGGTGCCATGCTCCCCACCGTAGGCGGCAGCGGACGGTGACGGAAGCCGGCGGCCCTGCACCCTTCATACGTCTCAGGTACCTCAGCGGTCACGCTTCTGTCACAGGTCCTCGACACACGTCCGGCCCAATGCGCGTCACCCCGGCGACCACTCCGGCACCCGTCGCACGGTAATTCCACTCGCGGCTCCGTGCGTACGGAATTACCGGCTCAATTGACGGGCGCGAGGCCCTGCGGGTGAATTGACGAACCGTTCGGTGAGCCGTTCGACCGCCCTTGAAGAATTCACCGCTTCCTTACAGAATCCCCCCGCGCGTTCCGGCGGGGACATGCCCGCCCGGCGGGCACCATGGCGAACCGGGCGCGCACACCGAGGGGCAGTGATGGGTACGGAGACCAAGTCCCCCGAGACCCGGCCGGGGCCGGAAGGGGAACCGGGGCGGCGCCGGGAACGGCGGCTCGTCAAGGTGCTCGTGGAGTGGGCGACCACCACCGATCACAAGAAGATCGGACATCTCTATCTGATCACCTCGTTCGGCTTCTTTCTGGCGGCCGGTCTGATGGCCCTGCTGATGCGCGCGGAACTGGCCAGGCCCGGGCTTCAGCTGATCAGCAATGAGCAGTTCAACCAGGCGTTCACCCTGCATGGAACGATCATGCTGCTGCTCTTCGCCACCCCCGCGTTCGCGGGCTTCGCCAATGCGGTGATGCCCCTGCAGATCGGCTCGCCGGATGTGGCGTTCCCCCGGCTGAACGCGCTGTCGTACTGGCTCTATCTCTTCGGCGGACTGATCGTGCTCGGTTCGCTGGCGATCCCCGGCGGCCCGGCGTCCTTCGGCTGGTTCGCGTACGCCCCGCTCAACTCGCTGGAGCGCTCGCCGGGCGTCGGCGCGGACATGTGGATCATGGGGCTGGCGCTGGCGGGCTTCGGCACGATCCTCGGCGCGGTCAACTTCATCACCACCATCGTGGGGCTGCGCGCCCCGGGGATGACGATGTTCCGGCTGCCCGTCTTCACCTGGAACGTGCTCTTCACCTCGATCCTGGTGCTCTTCGCCTTCCCGGTGCTGGCCGCCGCGCTGCTGGTCCTGGAGGCGGACCGGAGATTCGGGGCGGTGGTGTTCCAGCCCGAGAGCGGCGGGGCGCTGCTCTGGCAGCATCTGTTCTGGTTCTTCGGGCATCCGGAGGTCTACATCATCGCGCTGCCGTTCTTCGGCATCGTGACGGAGATCCTGCCGGTCTTCTCCCGCAAGCCGGTGTTCGGCTATCTGACGCTGGTGGGCGCGACGATGGCCATCACCGGGCTCTCGGTGGTGGTCTGGGCCCACCACATGTTCGCCACCGGGGCGGTGCTGCTGCCGTTCTTCTCCTTCATGTCGTTTCTGATCGCGGTGCCGACCGGGGTGAAGTTCTTCAACTGGTCGGGCACGATGCTCCGGGGTTCGCTCTCCTTCGAGACGCCGATGCTGTGGTCCGTCGGATTTCTGGTTTCGTTCCTCTTCGGCGGTCTGACCGGGGTGATCCTGGCCTCCCCGCCGCTGGACTTCCATGTCACCGACTCGTACTTCGTCGTGGCCCACTTCCACTACGTCGTCTTCGGCACGGTGGTCTTCGCGACCTTCGCCGGATTCTCCTTCTGGTGGCCCAAGTTCACCGGGAAAATGCTGGACGAACGGCTCGGCAAGATCCACTTCTGGACGCTGTTCATCGGCTTCCACACCACATTTCTGGTGCAGCACTGGCTCGGCGCGGAGGGCATGCCGCGGCGGTACGCGGACTATCTGGCGGCCGACGGCTTCACGGCGCTCAACACCGTCTCCACCATCGGCTCCTTTCTGCTGGGCATCTCGACGCTGCCGTTTCTCTACAACGTGTGGAAGACCGCCAAGTACGGCGAGAAGGTGGAGCTGGACGATCCCTGGGGCTACGGGCGTTCGCTGGAATGGGCGACCGGTTCTCCGCCGCCCCGGCACAACTTCCTCACTCTGCCGCGGATCCGCTCGGAGTCCCCGGCCTTCGATCTGCACCATCCCGAGTTCGCGGCGCTGTCGGAACCGCCGCGGAATCCGGTGCTCCCCGCTCCCCCAGCGCCCGCGAAAGGCGATCCCGGAGGACCCTGACCCGGTCCGCCAGCTCCGGCGGCTCGACGACCTCGAAGTCCACGCCCAGGAGCATCACATGGATCACCATCACCTCCAGGCTGGTCGCCCCGGTGCGCAGCAGACAGCTGTGCTCGTCCACCGGTTCGAGGACGCCGTCCATGGGGCCGACGTACGCGGCGGCCTCCTCGGCGGAGACCCGCAGCCGGACGACCGCGTGGGTCGCGTAGACACGGGTGGAGACGCCCTGGGAGACATAGCGGGCCAGATCCTCGGCGGGCGGGGTGCGCGGGGTGAAGCGCGGGCCGTGCGGCGGGGTGGGGGTGATCCGGTCCGCCCGGAACGTACGCCAGGCGGAGCGGTCGACGTCCCAGGCGACCAGGTACCAGCGGCCCTCGGTGCAGACCAGCCGGTGGGGTTCGGCCGTACGGCGGGTGGTGGCGCCGCCGTGGTCGCGGTAGTCGAAGCGGAGCCGCTCGCTGTCCCGGCAGGCGTTGGCCAGCTCGGTGAGGAGGGAGGCGTCGACCTGGGCCCGGGGGGTGCGCAGCAGCGGCACGGTGAAGGCGGTGAGGGCGCTCACCCGGCGCCGGAGCCGGTGCGGCAGCACCTGTTCCAGTTTGGCCAGCGCGCCGACGGAGGTCTCGCCGATGCCCTCGATGCCCTGGCCGGCGGCGGTGCGCAGACCGACCGCGACGGCCACCGCCTCGTCGTCGTCGAGGAGCAGCGGCGGCAGCTCCGCGCCCGCGCCCAGCTGATAGCCGCCGCCGGTGCCGGGGGTGGCGTTGACGGGATAGCCCAGCTCGCGCAGCCGGTCGACGTCGCGGCGCACCGTGCGCGGGGTGACGCCGAGCCGGCGGGCCAGCTCGGCGCCCGGCCACTCCCGGTGGGCCTGGAGCAGGGAGAGAAGCCGCAGCAGCCGTGCGGAGGTGTCCAGCATGGTGGTCAGTGTGCCAGCGATCGCGGACAGGTCGTGTCCGCGACCGGGGGAAGCACGGCTGTCGCCGGGCGGCCGTTCCCGGCGGGCGGGGCGGGTCAGGCGCTGCGGCGGATCACCCGGCCGGCCAGATGGCGGGCGGCGAACACGCTGTCGAGCACCGCGCCCCGGACCCGGAAGACCCTGTCCCGCAGCGCGCTGCGGGAGCCCGCGCCGCCGGTGCGGGCGGCGGCCAGCTCGGTGAAGAGGGCCTCGTGGCGGGTGGCGATCCTGGCCGGGTCGAAGCGCTCGGCGGCGGCGAGGGCGGCCGACGCGGTGCGCCGGCGCAGCTCGTCGTCGTTGATCAGCTCCAGGAGCGCGGCGGCGACCGCGCCCGCGTCGCCGACCGGCACCAGCCGCCCGTCCACCCCGTCCTCGATGATCTCGCGCGGACCGTGCGGGCAGTCGGTGGAGACCACGGGCAGTCCGCAGCGCATCGCCTCGACGATGGTCATCCCGAAGGACTCCCGGGCCGAGGTGACGGCCGCGATCGAGCCCTTGACCCACTCCTTCTCCAGCGGGTCGGCGTTGCCCATCAGCGCGACGCTGTCCGTCAGACCGCGTTCGGCGATCAGCGCCTTGAGGCTGTCGCGCTCGTTCCCGGTCTGGTCGCCGCTGCCGTAGATCCGCAGCTTCCAGTCCGGGCGCTCGGCGGCCACCAGGGCGAACGCCTCGACCAGGACGTCGTACCGCTTGACCCGGGTGAGGCGGCCGGCCGCGACGACGTACTTGGCCGTGCCGTCGGCGGGGTCCACGGCGGGCGCGGGCACGCTGTTGGGGACCGCCTCGATGCGCACCCCGGGCAGTCCGAGCCCCCGGTAGGCGCGGGCGTCGGCCTCGGTGACCGTGGTCAGGGCGTCGAGCAGCGGATAGCGGTAGCCGATCTCGCGGCGCATCCGGTAGCCGTGGCCGTCCAGGGTGAGGTGCTCCTGACCGACCCGCAGCGGTCCGGGCCGGGTCTGACGGGCCACCTGCACGATCAGTCCGGGCCGGGTGCCGATGACGACATCGGCCTCGACCGCGCCCAGATGGGCCGCGATCCGGGCGTCGGTGAGCCGGCTGTACTGCCGGTGCCTGCCGTCGCCGCGCGGGAAGTCCTTCGCGGGCTTGGCGTGGTCGGGATGGTCCCCGTCGTATCCGGGGTTCTTCTTCCTCAGGTCCACCAGGTGCTTCATGGCGACGCCGTCGGGCGCTCCCATCAGCGGGGTGTCCCGGTGGCGGAAGACGGAGACGATCTCGACCTCGTGCCGTTCGGCGAGGGTCTGGGCGAGATTGAAGGTCGTACGGATCGTGCCCCCGATCCCGTACGCGTTGTGGAGCAGAAAAGAGATGCGCATGCGCCGTGGCGTCCGTTCCCCCAGAGACAACAAAATTCACAGTGGTCAGGAACGGACCCTACTGTCCCGGCGGCGGCCGGAACCGCGGGGGGCGGGGCGAGGGACGGGGCGGGGGGCGGGGCTCACTCGGGCAGGGTCAGCATCATGCCCACGGCGATCCGGTCGGGAGAGTCGCCGATGACGTCCCGATTGGCCTCGTACAGGGCCTGCCAGCCGCCCTCGACCGAGAACCGGCGGGCGATGGCGTGGAGGGTGTCGCCGCTCTGGACGGTGTGGACGCGGCCGCTGAGCCCGTACCGCTTGGAGCAGGTGGGCCAGGCTCCCCAGCCCTGGGTGCGCAGGACCTCCTCGGCGACCGTGATCTGCTGCTCGCGGGTGGCGAGGTCGGCGCGCGGGGCGTGGGCGAGC
Source organism: Streptomyces sp. NPDC014894 (assembly GCF_043080985.1). Classification (NCBI taxonomy): domain Bacteria; kingdom Bacillati; phylum Actinomycetota; class Actinomycetes; order Kitasatosporales; family Streptomycetaceae; genus Streptomyces; species Streptomyces sp. NPDC014894. The sequence goes on along the minus strand of NZ_JBIBWD010000001.1, from coordinate 581,582 downwards.
CCGCCGTGCTCCTCCCAGGTCGGCTGCCAGAACTGGAGTCCGCCGTAGTAGCCGTTGCCGGTGTTCGCCCGCCAGTTCCCGCCGCTCTCGCACTCCGCGACGCAGTTCCACGGCCATCCGGTCGCCGCGCACGCGGGGGCGGTCTCCGTACCGTCCGGGGCAGGGTCCGTGCCGAGCGGGACGGGGTGCGTACCGTCCGGGGCAGGGACCGTGTCCAGCGGGACGGGGTCCGTGCCGGCCGGGGCAGGGTCCGTGCCGAGGGGACGCGCCTCCGCGCCGAGGGGGACGGGCGGGGGCGAGGGCATCGCCTCCGCGCCGCTTTGGGGTACGAGGGCGAGCAGCGCGGCCGCCGCGAGGGTGGGGAGGATCGCGCGCAGGGGCAGCATCCGCCCACGGTAGGCGGGACGTTCCGCCGGGCCCGCCCGACGCGCTCGGCGGACGGATCGCCCCACCCGGTCGGACCCGGTCGGACTCGGTCGGACCCGGTCGAACGGCGAGCCCCGAAGAGCGCCCCTCACCGCCCTACCGGAGGTAACAACAACATCCGGCCATCCCTTTGATTCGCTGATTTCCTGACTTATGGACCCGGCGGCCCTCGCCCCCGCACCACCGCCCACCGCCTCCGCGCCCCCGCACCCAGCGGCTCTCGATCCGGCGGCGGCCGCGAGGACCGTCCCGTCGGCGGCCGGTCCGGATGGTTCGATTCCGTTGCCCCTCCGGGCGTGACTCCGGGCACAGACACCCGTTGAACCCTTTATGAGCCGGGAGCAGCCCGGCTCACGAGACCAAGCCCGAGGAGTCACCCGTGCCGCGCATGCTCGACGTCAGCGAGGACGTACGCGCCGAGATCGGTGATCAGGAAGCCGACCGGCTGCTCGCCGGCGAGAACGCTCCGGGCAGCTACGACTGCACCTCCTGCCGCACCCCGGGCGACACCGAGCAGGAGCGCACCAGCACCGTGCTGTTCGTCGGCGAGGAGACCGCCGTGCTCGCCTTCGCCCACGCCACCTGCATCCCCTCGCAGGTGGTCCAGGTGGCCGAGTCCGAGCTCCAGGGCGCGGTGCGCTCGATCACCGGCGACCACGGCGGAGCACCGCACCCCATCGACCCGGCCGAGGCCGACCCCGCGCCGGGCCAGGCGGTCCTGGGCATCACCAGCGGGCTGATCCTGCTCCACGGCGAGCTGCGCCCCGCGCTGGTGGTGGAGCCGACCGGGCCCATCGCCCGCCCCGGCACCACGGGTGAGAACGGGGACGACTTCCTCACCCTCCTCATCGAGCAGGGCTTCGGCCCCGTCCACGATGTCGCCCGGCCGCCCGGCCGGCTGTCCGGCTGGTCCGTGCTGCTCGCCATGGGCCAGCTGCACGCGGTGCTCCAGCCCGGCACCGGCGGCGGCAGCCCGGTCGCCTGGTGGCAGGCCCATCAGCCGCTCCAGGTCACCGACGACTGGCGCAACGCCGTCAACAAGTCGCGCACGGTGCTGGTGTACGCGGCCCCGTTCGGCTCGATCGGCCAGCAGCCCCGGGAGGATCTGCTGCGGGACGCGCTGGAGAAGGCGGCGGCGGGCGGGCGTCTGGTGGCCGCCTCGATGCCGCTCGCGGGCACCTGACGGCCCGGTCCGCCCGCGCCCTACGCCACCGGCCCGCCCCCGGAGCCCGGGTGTCCGGGAACGTCCGCCCGGCGGAACACCTGATCCCGGGACATTTCTCCGGCGGACGGGACAGTGACGGGCCGGGTGCGTGGGTCGTTGCAGGTACGTGCACTCATACGACCCGACCCGCCAGCACTACACGACCCAGATCCCGGCGATGCGCCCCGCGCGCGAGATGCCTCCCGCCCCCTCCCCCACGCCCATCTACGACACACTGTGCGCCGAGTACCGCCGGGCGTTCCGGGCGCTGCCCGGGGACCGGAGCGGTGAGGAGGATCTCGGCTTCAAGGACTTCGGATTCAAGGACTTCGGCATGGGGCTGACCGGCGGCCGCGGCTTCGGGGCGATCGGCCACCCGCCGTATCCCGGCAACGGCTGGCAGCCCTACCCCGCCCCCCGCGCCTATGTGGGCCACCACCCGGTGGCCCTGCCGCCGGCCCCCCGCCGCGGCGGCATCTGAGGGGGACGGGGCGTCCGGGACCCGCTCGCGTACGCGTCAGGGCGCTGTCCCGTACCGGATGATCCGGTACGGGACAGCGCCCTGACGCGCGCTTGTGCCCGGAGGGGCTACTTGTTGCGGCCGCGCTTCTCGCGGACCCGGACCGAGATGTGGATCGGGGTGCCCTCGAAGCCGAACTCCTCGCGGAGCCTGCGCTCCACGAAGCGGCGGTAGCCGTGCTCCAGGAAGCCGGAGGCGAAGAGGACGAACCTCGGCGGCTTGGTGCCCGCCTGGGTGCCGAAGAGGATACGGGGCTGCTTGCCGCCCCGGATCGGGTGCGGGTGCGCGGCGACGATCTCGCCGAGGAAGGCGTTCAGCCGGCCGGTGGGGACCCGGGTCTCCCAGCCCGCCAGCGCGGTCTTGATCGCCGGGACGAGCTTCTCCATGTGACGGCCGGTGAGGGCCGAGACATTGACCCGCGGCGCCCAGGCGATCTGGGCCAGCTCGGTGTCGATCTCCCGCTCCAGGTAGTAGCGGCGCTCCTCGTCGAGGGTGTCCCACTTGTTGAACGCGACCACCATCGCCCGGCCCGCCTCGACGGCCATGGTGATGATCCGCTGGTCCTGGACGCTGATGGACTCGCTGGAGTCGATCAGCACCACCGCGACCTCCGCCTTCTCGACGGCGGCGGCGGTGCGCAGGGAGGCGTAGTAGTCCGCGCCCTCCTGGAGGTGGACCCGGCGGCGGATGCCGGCCGTGTCCACGAACTTCCAGGTGACGCCGCCCAGCTCGATCAGCTCGTCCACCGGGTCGCGGGTGGTGCCCGCGATCTCGTTGACGACCACCCGCTCCTCGTTCGCCACCTTGTTCAGCAGCGAGGACTTGCCGACGTTCGGGCGGCCGATCAGGGCGATACGGCGCGGTCCGCCGACGGCCGTCCCGAAGGTCTGCGCCGGGGCTTCGGGCAGGGCCTCCAGCACGGCGTCGAGCATGTCGCCCGTACCGCGGCCGTGCAGCGAGGAGACCGGGTGGGGCTCGCCGAGGCCGAGCGACCACAGGGCGGTGGCGTCCGCCTCGCCGCTGGGCCCGTCGACCTTGTTGGCGCAGAGCACCACGGGCTTCCCGGCCCGGCGCAGCAGCCGGACGACGGCCTCGTCGGTGTCGGTCGCGCCGACCGTGGAGTCCACGACGAAGACGACCGCGTCGGCCGCCTCGATCGCGTACTCGGCCTGGGCGGCGACGGAGGCGTCGATGCCGAGGACGTCCTGCTCCCAGCCGCCGGTGTCGACGACCTTGAAGCGGCGGCCGGCCCATTCGGCCTCATAGGTGACCCGGTCCCGGGTGACGCCCGGCTTGTCCTCCACCACGGCCTCACGGCGGCCGATGATGCGGTTCACCAGGGTCGATTTACCGACATTGGGGCGGCCGACGACGGCGAGGACGGGCAGCGGGCCGTGACCGGCCTCACCGATCGCGTCCTCGACCTCCTCGACGTCGAAGCCCTCTACCGCGGCGAGCTCCATGAACTCCGCGTACTCGGTGTCGCCGAGCGCTCCGTGGTCGTGCTGGTCGTTCATGAAGTCCGTTCCTCGATCGTCAACCGGATCACCTCTCGGTGACCCACTGCTCAAGTCTTACCCGGAGCGCCCGGTCAGGCGCCTGGCGTTTTCCAGATGGGCGGTCAGCCGCCCCTGGATGCGTACGGTGGCGTCGTCCAGCGCCGTGCGGGTCCGGCGACCGCTGCCGTCCCCCGCCTCGAAGGCCTCGCCGAAGACGACGTCCACCCGGCCGCGCAGCGCGGGCAGCGCCTTGACCAGCCGCCCGGGCCGCTCGTCGCTGCCCAGCACCGCCACCGGGACGATCGGCGCGCCGGAGCGTACCGCGAAGTACGCGAGCCCCGCGCGCAGCGAGGCGAAGTCTCCCTCACCGCGGGTGCCCTCGGGAAAAATACCGAGGACCCCGCCGTTCTCCAGCACGCCGAGCGCGCCGGTGACCGCGGCGCGGTCGGTGCCGGAGCGGTCCACCTTCAGCTGGCCGATGCCCAGCAGAAAGGGGTCCAGCGGGCCGATGAACGCCTCTTTCTTGATCAGAAAGTGCACCGGGCGGGGTGCGGTGCCCATCAGCATGGGGCCGTCCACCATGTGCGCGTGGTTCACCGCGAAGATCACGGGGCCGGCCGACGGAACCCGCCAGGCGCCGAGCACCCGGGGCTTCCACAGCCCGTACATCAGACCGATGCCGATACGCCGGCCGATGACCGCGCCGCGGGCCGAGGGAGCCGTGCTCCCGGCGGCGGGGGCGGAGGGAGCGGTCACCGCACCGCCCGCGTCCCGGCGGCGTCCTGGCGGGACCGCACCAGGGTCACCACGCACTCGATCACCTGCTGGAGGGTCAGCTCGGTGGTGTCCACCTCGACCGCGTCGTCGGCCTTGGCCAGCGGGGAGGTCTTGCGGCCGGAGTCGGCCGCGTCCCGCTTCAGCAGAGCCTCCCTGGTCGCCGCGACGTCGGCGCCCTTCAGCTCCCCGCTGCGGCGGGCGGCGCGGGCCTCGGGGGAGGCGGTGAGAAAGATCTTGAGGTCGGCGTCCGGCAGCACGGTGGTGCCGATGTCACGGCCCTCGACGACGATGCCGGTGACCGCGGAGGCGGCGATGGAGCGCTGCAGCTCGGTGATCCGCGTACGCACCTCGGGCACCGCGCTGACCGCGCTGACCCGGGAGCTGACCTCCTGGGTGCGGATCGGCCCGGAGGCGTCCTGGCCGTCGACGGTGATGGTCGGGTCGGCCGGGTCGGTGCCGGAGACGATGGCCGGCTTGTCCGCGGCGGCGGCGATCTCGACGGGGTCGGAGACGTCGATCCCGTTGTTGATCATCCACCAGGTGATCGCCCGGTACTGCGCGCCCGTGTCCAGATAGCTCAGCCCCAGCGCGGCGGCCACGGCCTTGGACGTGCTCGACTTGCCCGTGCCGGCGGGGCCGTCGATGGCGACGATCACGGAATCCACGGTGTCGGACACCTTTCCTGAGGTGAGGAGAGGGCCTGGCGGAAATGCGGTGGGCCCCGACCAAGGTTACCGATTGCGGGGACCCGTCACGGACACCCGTACGCCCGGCCCCGCCGCCGCCGGGTCCGGCGCCCCGCCCGGCCGGGCGGGGCGTCACGTTCCGTGTGCGGCCGGGCCGGATCCGCTACTGCCGGATGGACCAGCCCCGCTCGCGCAGCGACGCCGCGAGGGAGACCGCCGCCGCGGGCTCCACCATCAGCTGCACCAGACCCGCCTGCTGTCCGGTGGCGTGCTCGATGCGGACGTCCTCGACGTTGACGCCCGCGCGGCCCGCGTCGGCGAAGATCCGCGCCAGCTCGCCGGGCCGGTCGCTGATGAGCACCCCGACGATCTCGTACGCGGCCGGCGCGGTGCCGTGCTTGCCGGGGACCCTGGCCCGTCCGGCGTTGCCCCGGCGCAGGACGTCGCCGACGCCCTCGGCCCCGCCGCGCCGCCGCTCCTCGTCCGGGGACTGGAGCGAGCGCAGCGCCCGGACCGTCTCGTCCAGGTCGGCCGCGAGCCCGGCGAGCACATCGGCCACCGGTCCGGGGTTCGCGGTGAGGATGTCGACCCACATGGCCGGGTCGGAGGCGGCGATCCGGGTGACGTCGCGGATGCCCTGTCCGCAGAGCCGGACCGCCGTGTCGTCGGCCTCCTCCAGCCGGGCGGCGACCATCGAGGAGACCAGCTGCGGGGTGTGGGAGACGAGGGCCACCGCGCGGTCGTGGGCGTCGGCGTCCATGACGACGGGGACGGCCCGGCAGAGCGCGACCAGTTCGAGGGCGAGGTTGAGGACCTCGGTGTCCGTCTCGGCGGTGGGGGTGAGCACCCAGGGCCGCCCCTCGAAGAGGTCGGCGGTGGCGGCGAGCGGCCCGGAGCGCTCCTTGCCGGACATCGGGTGGGTGCCGATGTAGGCGGAGAGATCGAGGGAGAGCGCCTCCAGCTCGCGCCGGGGGCCGCCCTTGACGCTGGCGACGTCGAGGTAGCCGCGGGCGACGCCGTCGCGCATCGCGGCGGCGAGCGCGGTGGCGGTGTACGCGGGGGGCACGGCGACGATCGCGAGGTCGACCGGGCCCTCGGGCGGGGCGTCGGTGCCCGCGCCGAGGGCGGCGGCGGTACGGGCGCGCTCGGGGTCGTGGTCGACGAGGTGGACGACGACCCCGCGGCTCGCGAGGGCGAGCGCGGCCGAGGTGCCGATCAGACCGGTTCCGATGACGAGGGCGGTTCTCACTGGGCGATGTCCTTGCGCAGAGCGGCGGCGGCGCCCAGGTACACATGGGCGATCTCGACCCGGTCGAGCGAGGACTCCACATGGGCGAGGATCCGCACCACCCGGGGCATCGCGCCCTCGACGTCCATCTCCTGGGCGCAGATCAGGGGGACGTCGACGATGCCGAGCCCGCGGGCCGCGGCGGCCGGGAAGGCGGCGCGGAGGTCGGGGGTGGCGGTGAACCAGACGCTGATCAGGTCGTCGGCGACCAGCGCGTTCCGCTCCAGTACGGCGGTGAGCAGCGCACCGACCCGCTCGTCCATGTGCCCGGCGTCGTCCCGCTCCAGCTGGACGGCTCCTCGGACCGCTCGTACCGCCACGTCGTGCTCCTCGTCCGGACTGGTCCCCCGCTGTCGCGTTCAGCGTAGTCAGCCCGCCGGGAGGGTGCGCGGGCGGCCGCCGGGAGGCGCCGGGCGGAGAAGGCCCTAGCCTGGGTCGATGTCTCCGGAAGAGCTGGTCCGCGACCACACGGTCTACTCCTGCGTCATGGGGTCGCGCGCCTTCGGGCTCGCCACCGGGGAGAGCGACACCGACCGCCGCGGGGTCTTCGTCGCGCCCACCGCGCTGTACTGGCGCTTCGAGAAGCCCCCGACCCATGTGGAGGGGCCCGCGGACGAGCAGTTCTCCTGGGAGCTGGAACGGTTCTGCGAATTGGCCCTGCGGGCGAATCCGAACATTCTGGAGTGTCTGCACTCGCCCCTCGTGGAGCGGATCGACGCCACGGGCCGGGAACTGCTCTCGCTGCGCGGGGCGTTCCTCTCCCAGCGGGTCCACGAGACCTTCGTCCGCTATGCCCGGGCCCAGTCGAGGAAGCTGGAGGCCGATGTCCGTCGGCACGGCGCGCCGCGCTGGAAGCACGCCATGCATCTGGTCCGGCTGCTGATCAGCTGCCGGGATCTGCTGCGCACGGGCGAGCTGGTGCTGGACGCGGGCGACGAGCGGGAGCGGCTGCTGGCGCTCAAGCGGGGCGAGACGTCCTGGGCCGAGGCGGAGTCCTGGATCGCCCGGGCCGCCGCCGAGGCGGACGACGCGACGCTGCGCACCCCGCTCCCCGCCGAGCCGGACCGCGCCCGGGTCGAGGACTTCCTCGTCCGGGTCCGCCGCGCCTCGGCCGCCCGCGAGCCGGGCCCGCGGGACGAGAGCCGCCCGGCCGCCCGCGTGCCGGGTACGGAGGAGGCCCGCCCGGCCGACCGCGAGCGGGGCACGGAGGAAGCCCGCCCGTGAGTCCGGGCCGGACGGCGGGGCCCGCTCAGCCGGCCGCGAGGCGGGCGCGGACGACGAGATCCGCCAGGGCGGGCCGGACGGTCGGCCCCTCGGGCAGCGCCGAGGACCGCCGGGCCTCCTCCAGTACGGCGTGGAGCGCCTCGACGTCGGCGCGGACGCGCTCCGGGTCGACGCCGGCGGCGGGACCGTGTTCGGCCGCCGCCTTGGCCTCGATCAGCTCGGGGAGGTACGACGGCGCGTCCACCTCGCCGAGCAGTACGGGCAGCTCGGCCCGCAGTTCGCCGCTCCGCATGAGATGGACCCCGGTGAGCAGCGCGCGGAAGGTGTAGAGCAGCGGCTTCAGTTCGCCGCTCCGCTCGAAGAGCCGCCACTGGGTGCCCGCGAACCCCCGGTAGTGGTGGGCGTGGTGGACGCTGAGCACCCCGGGGGCGAGGGCGCGGAGTTCGGCGTGCGCGTCGGTGGTGTGGATCACCAGGGGCGAGAGCAGCTGCTCCAGCACATAGCCGTTGCGGCGCAGCATGAGCCGGACGAACTTCCGCAGATCGTGGGTGACGAGGTCGAGTTCGACGCCGTCCCGGTCCCACATCCGGGACCGGGTCTCCTCGGGCTCGTCCAGTCCGACGAGGTCGGCGACGGGCAGCAGATGGACGCCGCGCAGATCCACGTCCGAGTCGCGGGAGGGGAATCCGTAGAGATGGGCCCCGGAGACGGTCGCGAAGAGCAGCGGTCCGGGCTGCTCGGCGACGACGGCGGCGAGATCGGGGACGGAGAGTTCGGTCATGGACCGAGAATCCCAGCCCGCCGGGGGCGCGTCGGCGCGGGCCCCCGGTTTCAGGCGTCCCAGAGCGCTCCCAGGGAGAGCAGGTCGCTGCGGTACTCGATCCGCTCCGACCACTCCTTGGGCCATGCCTCCGCGCCGAGGTGCGCTCCGGCGAACGCGCCCGTCAGGGCGGCTATGGAGTCGGAGTCGCCCCGGGTGCAGGCGGCCCGGCGCAGGGCGGTGACCGGCTCGTCGGGGAAGAGGAGGAAGCAGTGCAGGGCGGTGGCGAGGGCCTCCTCGGCGATCCAGCCGTCGCCGGTGGCGAGGCAGGGATCGGTCTCGGGGTCGGGGTCGCGCAGGGCGGCCGCCAGCCGGTCCAGCGCGGCCAGGCACTCGTCCCAGCCCCGCGCGATGAACGCCTGCGCGGCGGGGTCCTGGGCGCGCCGCCACAGATCGCCGAGCCAGCGCTCGTAGTAGCGGGAGCGGCTCTCGTACGCGTAGGAGCGCAGCCGCACCACCAGACCGGCGGGGTCGGCGCCGCGGGCGAGGAGATGGACGGCGCGGGCGGTCAGATCGCTGGCGGCGAGCGCGGTGGGGTGGCCGTGGGTGAGCGCGGACTGGAGCTGGGCCGCGCCGGCCCGCTGTTCGTCGCTGAGCCCGGGGACGAGGCCGATGGGCGCGACCCGCATATTGGCGCCGCAGCCCTTGGAGTCGATCCGGGATGCCTCCGTCCACTCCACCCGCTCGTCGTCCAGGAGCCGGCAGGCGATCATGCAGGTGCGGCCGGGGGCGCGGTTGTTCTCCGGGGAGTGGTACCAGGAGGTGAACTCCTCGCGCAGCGGCCTGGTGAGCCGGGAGGCGACGAGCAGTCCGCGGTCCATGGCGGCGCGGACGCCGTTGGCCACCGCGATCGTCATCTGGGTGTCGTCGGAGACCTGGGCGGGCCGGGAGAGTCCCATCTCCCGCCAGGGGCCGCACTTCCGCAGAATCGCGGGCACGTCGTCGAACTCGGTGGGGTATCCGAGGGCGTCGCCGAGCGCGAGTCCGATCAGCGAGCCGGTGGCGGCCTGTTTGGTCGCGGTCCTCGGGGTCCGGAGTGTGGTCATGGCCGGCGTCCTTCCGGTCGGAGGAGAGGAGGGTGGAGTGCGGACGCGGTGCCCGCCCGGTAGAGCGCGGCCGGTTTGCCCCGGCCGCCGGTGCGGCGCGGCGGGCCCTCGACGGCTTCGACGAAGCCGGGTGTGGCGAGGACCTTCCGCCGGAAGTTGGGCCGGTCCAGCTCGACGCCCCAGACCGTCTCGTACACCTGCCGCAGCTCGCCGAGGGTGAACTCGGCGGGGCAGAAGTCGGTGGCGATGCAGGTGTACTCCAGCTTGGCGCTGACGCGCTCATGGGCGTCGGCGAGGATCCGGTCGTGGTCGAAGGCGAGCGGCGCGGCGCTCTCGCGCGGCGTCCAGCGGGCGTGGGCCGCGTCCCCGCCGCCGCGCGGCTCGGGCAGATCGGGCAGGAGCGCGGCGTAGGCGACGGAGACGACCCGCATCCTCGGGTCGCGGTCCGGTTCGCTGTAGGTGCGCAGCTGTTCGAGGCGGAGATGGCGGACGGTGGAGGTGGAGAGTCCGGTCTCCTCGGCGAGTTCGCGGCGGGCGGCGAGCCCGGCGGACTCGTCGGGCCGGACGAATCCGCCGGGGAGCGCCCACGCGCCCCGGTACGGGTCCTCGCCGCGCCGGACGAGCAGTACGTGGAGCCGGGACGCGCGGACGGTGAGGACGGCGAGATCGACGGTGACGGCGAAGGGCGGGAAGGCCCTGGGGTCGTACTCCGGCGCGGCGGCGTCACCCCCGGCCGGGTCTTCGGAGGCGGTGCTCACGGCGGGCCGGCCGCGCCGATCCGGCTGATCGGGCCGGGCGGTGCGGTCGGTGCGGTCGGTGCGGTCGGTGCGGTCAGGACGGTCGGTGCGGTCGGGACGGCGGGTCAACGGCGCTCCGGGTGGTCGGGCCCTGGGGCGGTGGCGGTCAGCGGCGCTCCGCACGGTCGGGAGCGTCCGGGAGAGGCGCGGGTTCCGGGTGGCGCGCGGGCGGTCCCGGCCGCACGGCGGCCGGGCGGTGCGCGAGCGGCCCGGGCCCGTCGGCGGCCGGGCGGGCCGAGCGGTCGGGCGGCGGGTCGGCGAGCCCCGGGCCCTCGGCGAGCAGCGCGTCCACGGCGGCGACCGCGACGGCCAGCCGCAGCTCGCGCGAGCCGGTCACCCGTACGGTCCGGCGTCCGGTGCGGGCCAGCTCCGCCGCGAACCGCGCGGTCATCCAGGGCCGCAGCTCCTCGCCGTCGCGCAGCCCGTCGTCCTCGAAGGGCACGCCCTCGTCGTCGGTGAGCAGCCACAGATGCTGCCGTCCGCGCGCGGCGATCCGGGCGACCTCCTCGTGGCGTCCGCCGAGATAGCGCTCGTGCCAGACGGTGGTGGCGAAGGCGTCCGTGTCGCAGAAGAGCACCGGGGAGCCGGCCCGGGCGGCCGCCTCCTCGCGTTCGCTCTGCGTGCGGGCGATGAGCGGGAAGTCGTCCGCCGAGAGGACGACGTCGCTCCAGGGGGCGCCGGGCCGCTCGGCGCGCAGCCGGGCGAGCCGGTCCTCGCTGAACTCCCGTCCGTACTCCGGCACCCAGCGGGTCCCGGCCCAGACGCCGCCGCGCCGCCGGTAGTGGTCGGCGAGCGCCTCGGCGAGGGTGGTGGTGCCGGTCGACTCGGCGCCGAGGACGACCACCCGCCGGGCGAGCGCGGCGCGCACGGGGGCGCGCAGATGGTCCCAGCAGGCGGCGGGGTCCGCGCGGACGGCGGTGCCGGAGACGGGGAAGCGGGTCCGGCCGGGGTCCACGCAGACGGACTCGGCGCCGAAGCGGCGGCCCAGTTCGTCGCCGTACGCCTCGGAGGTGAAGACCGCGTCGACGGGCTCGGGCACGGCGGCGCGGAAGACGGCCATGTGCGCGTCCCAGACGGCCGGGTCGCCGGTGTCCATCGGGATGTCGTCCACCGCGCCCACCACGCGTACGCCCGGGTGCAGTTCGCGCATCCAGGCGACCCGGTCGGCGAGCGGGAGGGACTCGGCGGAGGCGGCGCAGACCAGGACGGTCAGCCGGTCGCAGCGGGCGGCGGCGGTGTCGACGAGATGGTGGTGCCCGGCGTGCGGCGGATAGAACTTGCCGAGGACCAGTCCGTGTCCGCGGCGCTTCATACGGACGCCTCCACGGGCCGGGCGGCCGGGGGAACGGCGGCGGCGGACCGGGTCCAGTTGCGCAGCCCGATGACGCACAGGACGAGGAAGCCGGTGTACAGCAGGGAGGTCAGATACAGCTCCTTGTGCGCGTACAGCGGGATGTAGATCACGTCGGCGGCGATCCACAGCCACCAGGACTCCAGCCGCTTGCGGCACTGTCCGTAGGTCGCCATGAGCGACAGGGCGCAGGTGAGCGCGTCCCAGAAGGGGACGGTGGAGTCGGTGGCGCGGTCGAGGAGGAGCGTGACGGCCGCGGTCCCCACCACCCCCGCCGCGATGAGCCAGATCCACTCGGTGCGCGAGGTGCGGCGCACCGGCAGTTCCGCGGAGCCCGGGCCACCCCCGTGGGTCCAGGTCCACCAGCCGTAGGCGGCGAGGGTGATGAAGACGATCTGGAGGCCGGCGTCGGCGTACAGGCCGGCCTGGGTGAAGAGGAGGACGAAGAAGACGTTGTTGGCGATGCCGATGGGCCAGTTGGCGATGTGCTGGCGGGCGACGAGCCAGACGCAGAGCGCGCCGCTGCCGAAGCCGAGCACCTCGGTCCAGCTCACCGGGGTGCCGAGCACGGTGAAGAGCGGCTGGCGCAGCGGGTCCAGCAGATCAGCGAGGCTCACGCCCGGCCCCCGTTCTTAAGAGTCAACATGACTATAAATGCGGGGAGGGCACGGACACAAGACGCCGGAAGCCCGCGACTGCGGTCAGTCGCGGGCTTCCGAGGCCGGTGGGAGCGGGGACGGGCGGAGACGGCGCGGACTGCGGAGATCCGCGCGGCGCCGGTACGGGACGGACCGCTCGGGTCCGCCGGACCGGCAGCAGGTCCGCCGGGCCGCCCGCGCGTCCTACAGGCCGACTTCCTTCATCAGCATGCCGACCTCGGTGTTGGTCAGCCGGCGCAGCCAGCCGGACTTCTGGTCGCCCAGGGCGATCGGCCCGAAGGCGGTCCGCACCAGCTTGTCGACCGGGAAACCGGCCTCGGAGAGCATCCGGCGCACGATGTGCTTGCGCCCCTCGTGGAGGGTGACCTCGACCAGGTAGTTCTTGCCGGTGTTCTCCACCACGCGGAAGTGGTCGGCGCGGGCGAGCCCGTCCTCCAGCTGGATGCCGTCCTTGAGGCGCTTGCCGATCTCGCGCGGCAGGGGGCCCTGGATGGCGGCGAGGTACGTCTTCTTCACGCCGTACTTCGGGTGGGTGAGACGGTGGGCCAGCTCGCCGTGGTTGGTGAGCAGGATGATGCCCTCGGTCTCCGTGTCGAGCCGGCCGACGTGGAAGAGGCGGGTCTCACGGTTGGTGACGTAGTCGCCGAGGCACTGGCGGCCGTCGGGGTCCTCCATGGTGGAGACGACGCCCGCGGGCTTGTTCAGCGCGAAGAACAGATGCGACTGGGTGGCGACGGTCAGACCGTCGACCTTGATCTCGTCGTGGTCGGGGTCGACGCGGACGCCCTGCTCGATCACGACACTGCCGTTGACCTCGACGCGCCCGGCCTCGATCAGCTCCTCGCAGGCCCGGCGGGAGCCCATGCCGGCTCGCGCGAGCACCTTCTGCAGCCGCTCGCCCTCCTGGTCGCCGAAAGTCTTCGGGGTCTTGACCAGGGGCTTGTCCGCGTAGCGCTCGCGGTTGCGCTCCTCGGTGCGGGCGTCGTACTCACGCGAGCGGGCCGGGGCGTAGCCGCCCTTGCCGGTGCGCTGGGGGGACTGCCTGGGTCCGCCCTTCGCGCCGCCGCGCGCCGCCGCGCCGCGCCCCTTCCTCGGGCCCTCGGGGGAAGAGCCCACGTCGTAGCGGCGCTCCTCGGGACGGGGCTTGCCGGCGCGCTGCTCCTTGTCGTCGCGCCGGCCTCCCCCGGCCTTCGGCCGGGAGGCGTTCCCGCCGGCGCCCCGGGGGTTGCCGCGACCGCCGCTCTTGCCGCCGCCGCTGTTCCCGCTGCTGTTCCTGCCGCTGCTTCGCATCAAAGTTCCGTCGTTGGATTGTCTGAATGGCTGTCTGCATCAGTTTCCGGAGCGTCCGGATCGAACGACGGTACGCCTTCCTGCGTCTCGGCCTCGATCGCGTCCGCCTCGGGGAGGAAGGGCGCCGGCTCCGGCAGCTCGTCCAGGCCGCTCAGGCCCAGCCGCTCCAGAAAGTAGTTCGTCGTCCTGTACAGGATCGCACCTGTTTCGGGTTCCGCGCCCGCCTCCTCCACCAGACCGCGCTGGAGCAGGGTCCGCAGGACGCCGTCGCAGTTCACTCCGCGCACGGCCGAGACCCGGGAGCGGCTGACCGGCTGGCGGTACGCGACGACCGCCAGGGTCTCCAGGGCGGCCTGGGTGAGCCGGGCCCGGCGGCCGTCGAGGACGAACCGCTCGACGGCCTCGGCGTGCTCGGGCCGCGAGTAGAAGCGCCAGCCGCCGCCGAGGAACCGCAGCTCGAAGCCCCTGCCCTGGGAGGTGTACTCGTCGGCCAGCTCGCGCAGGGCGTCGGCGACGGCCCGGCGGGGCCGCTGGACGATCTCGGCGAGCAGCTCCTCGGCGGCGGGCTCGTCGACGACCATCAGGACGGCTTCGAGGGCGGGCTTGAGATCGCTCACGCCGGTTCCTCCGCTGTGTCGGGTGCTCGGTCGAACTCGTCGGTGACGGCGGGTGGACCGTCGCCGCCGGTCCACCGGACGGTCAGCTCGCCGAGGGCCTCCTCCTGGTCGAGGGCGACGTACCGGTCCCGGTACAGCTCCAGCAGGGCGAGGAAGCGGGCGACGACGGTGAGGGTGTCGCCGGCCCCGTCCGCCAGCTCGCGGAAGGTGGCCCGTCCGCGCTCGCGCAGCAGGGCGGCGACGATCAGCGCCTGCTCCCGGACGCTGACCAGGGGCGCGTGGATGTGGTCGACGCGGATCTCCGGCCGGGGTCTCGGCCGGGCGGCCCGCGCGGCGAGCCGGGCGAAGTCCTCGGGGCCGATGCCGAACACGACCTCGGGGAGGAGTTCGGCGTGGCCGGGTTCGAGCCCGGCGGTCCGGGGGTACCGGCGGCCCTCGGCGTCGAGCCGCTCGTCGAGGAGGGCGGCGATCGCCTTGTACGCGCGGTACTGGAGGAGCCGGGCGAAGAGCAGGTCGCGCGCTTCGAGGAGGGCGAGGTCGGCCTCGTCCTCGACCTCGGCGACGGGCAGCAGCCGGGCGGCCTTGAGGTCGAGGAGGGTGGCGGCGACCACCAGGAACTCGGAGGTCTGGTCGAGGTCCCAGTCGTCGCCCAGGGCCCGGATGTGGGCGATGAACTCGTCGGTGACCCTGGAGAGGGCGACCTCGGTCACATCGAGCTTGTGTCCGGAGATCAGCTGGAGCAGCAGATCGAAGGGGCCCTCGAAGTTCTTCAGCCGTACGGTGAACCGCCGTGCGGCCTCGCCCTCGGGACCCGGGACCGGCTCACCGGAGCCGGGCGCGGGCGCGAGTGCGGGCGCGGGCGCCGTGGCCGTGGCCGTGGCCGTGGCCGTGGCCGTGGCCGTGGCCGTGACGAGCGGTACGTCCGGGGCCTCCGGTACGCCGGGGTCCGGGGTCGGCGCGTGGACGACCGGCACGTCGTCGTCGACGGCGGCCGGGGCGGCCGGCACGACGAGGGGCTCCTCCGGCGGCGCTCCCGGCCCCCGGCCCAGGGCGCGGCGCGGCGGGCGGGGCGGGTCGGTCGGGGGCATCGCGGTCCAAACAGGGCGGGCGGCGCGGACCGGTGCGAACGGTCCGGGCGGGGACGGGCGGGGCAGCGCGAGGCTACCCTCAGCGGCCCCGGAGACGGCGTACGAGAATGCTCGCGTCGCCCCGCTGCTCCAGATCGGCCAGCACCACGGCGACCGCCTCGCGCACGATCCGGCCCCGGTCCACGGCGAGGCCGTGCTCCCCGCGCAGCACCAGCCGCGCGTGTTCGAGGTCCATCAGCTCCTCGGCCGAGACATAGACGGTGATCTTCTCGTCGTGGCGCTCGCGGCCGCTCGGGCGGCGGTTGGCCCCGCGGCCCCTGCCGCGGCGCGCGGGGGCTCCAGCGGCCTCCTGGGGGGCCTGGGAGCGGCGCGCCTTGCCTCCGGGGGCGGCGGGCTGCGTCTGGGGCTCCTGGCCCCGGCTGCGGCCCTCGCCGCCCGCTTCCGCGTCGGCCGCCGTGTGCTCCTGGGAGCCGGACGGGCGCTCGGCGCCCTCCAGGTGGTCGCTCTCGCCGCCGGGCGCGGGCACCCGGGGCTCCCCGTTCGCCGGCCTGCGCGGCGACGAGGACTGGAGCGCCATTCCCCCGGTGGTGCGGAACAGCTCGTCGGCCCCCGGCAGACTCACTCGGCGTGACACCGGGCGAGCACCTCCCTGGCGAGCTGACGGTAGGCGGCGGCGCCGACGGAGTTCGACGCGTAGGTGGTGATCGGCTCGCCGGCCACCGTGGTCTCCGGGAAGCGCACGGTCCGGCCGATGACCGTGTGGTAGACGTGGTCGTCGAACGCCTCGACCACCCGCGCCAGCACCTCGCGGCTGTGCACGGTGCGCGAGTCGTACATGGTGGCGAGGATGCCGTCCAGCTCCAGATCGGGGTTGAGCCGCTCCTGCACCTTCTCGATCGTCTCGGTCAGCAGGGCGACGCCGCGCAGCGCGAAGAACTCGCACTCCAGCGGCACGATCACCTTGTGCGCCGCGGTGAGCGCGTTGACCGTGAGGAGACCCAGCGAGGGCTGGCAGTCGATCACGATGTAGTCGTAGTCCGGCAGCAGCGGCTTCAGCGCCCGCTGCAGGGTGGACTCGCGCGCGACCTCGCTGACCAGCTGGACCTCGGCTGCCGACAGGTCGATGTTGCTCGGCAGCAGGTCCATGTTGGGCACCGCGGTCTTCAGCAGCACCTCGTCCGCCGACATGCCCCGCTCCATGAGCAGGTTGTAGACCGTGAGGTCCAGCTCCATCGGATTGACGCCGAGACCGACCGACAGGGCTCCCTGCGGGTCGAAGTCGACGAGCAGGACGCGCCGTCCGTACTCCGCGAGCGCCGCCCCCAGGTTGATGGTGGACGTGGTCTTGCCCACGCCGCCCTTCTGGTTGCACATCGCGATGATCTTCGCGGGGCCGTGGTCGGTCAGCGGGCCCGGAATCGGGAAGTACGGCAGGGGCCGCCCGGTGGGGCCGATCCGCTCGCGGCGCTGACGCGCGGCGTCGGGGGCGAGGGTGGCCGCGTACTCGGGATCGGGCTCGTACTCGGCGTCGGGGTCGTAGAAGTGCCCCTCGGGGACTTCCTCGTAGGCGGCGAAGTGGGTGGACTCTCGGCCACTCTCGTTGCCGGCCGTGGCGTTCACGTGTTGGCCGTCCGTCATCTTCATCGTGTGGGCTGTCGTCATGTGCGTGATGTCCTGGCGCGTCGGAGAGGTCCGGACAGCTACGGAGCCGACAGCACCCGGCCCGGACGACGGGCTCACTCCCCGTACCGGCGCTACCGCGTGACCACCCCCGGGAGTAAATGTCGACTCATTCACAAGTCGTCTTACCTCCTTGGACGTGACCAGGACTTTATCGATAGGTCAGCGTGGCACCATGCCGACGGTTGGCGACTCTATGGCGTGTCACCGCTCCGCAGCAACACAATCCGCCGGACCCGGCCCGATGTGTCGGCAACGGAACACCCCTCTGTCAAGGGTGCGCGGCCATCGGCCCGGGGTCCGGTCCGGGGGTTTCGGGGGTACGCGAATCGGTTGAAGGGTTACGTACAAGGCGAGTTGAACGGGAGCGTCCCGGGCCGGAGACGGCGCCGGCCGGACCTCGCTGGGCAAGGTCCGGCCGGGGGCACGATGTTGACGGCGGTCGTTGACCTCGGGCCGCCCGTCAGCCGATGAGCGTGCTCAGCTCGGTGCGGGGCAGTCCGTGGGCCTCGGCGACCGGCCCGTAAACGACCTGGCCGTCGTGGGTGTTGAGACCCAGCGCCAGCGCCGGGTCGCGGCGCAGGGCCTCGGCCCAGCCGCGGTTGGCCAGCTCCACTATGTAGGGCAGCGTGGCGTTGGTGAGCGCGTACGTGGAGGTGTGCGGGACCGCGCCCGGCATGTTGGCGACGCAGTAGAAGACCGAGTCGTGGACCATGAAGGTCGGCTCGGCGTGGGTGGTCGGGTGCGAGTCCTCGAAGCAGCCGCCCTGGTCGATCGCGATGTCGACAAGGACACTTCCGGGCTTCATTTTGGCGACCAGCTCGTTGGTGACCAGCTTCGGGGCCTTGGCGCCCGGGATGAGCACCGCGCCGATGACGAGGTCGGCCTCGACGACGGCCTTCTCCAGCTCGTAGGCGTTGGAGACGATCGTCTGCACGGCGGTGCCGAAGATCTTGTCGGCCTCGCGGAGCTTGTTGATGTCGCGGTCGAGCAGGGTGACGTGGAAGCCCATGCCGACGGCGATCTGGGTGGCGTTCCAGCCCGAGACGCCGCCGCCGATGACGACGGCGCGGCCCGCGTGGGTGCCCGGGACGCCGCCCGGCAGCACACCCCGCCCGCCGGCCGAGCGCATCAGGTGGTAGGCGCCGACCTGGGGGGCCAGCCGGCCCGCGACCTCGGACATCGGGGCGAGCAGCGGCAGCGCGCGGTTCGCGGTCTCGACGGTCTCGTAGGCGATGGCGGTGGTGCCGGACTCCAGCAGGGCGTCCGTGCAGGCGCGGGAGGCCGCGAGGTGGAGGTAGGTGAAGAGGGTCTGGTCCTTGCGGAGGCGGTGATACTCCTCGGCGATCGGCTCCTTGACCTTCAGCAGCAGGTCGGCGGTGGCCCAGACCTCGTCGGCGGTGGGGAGGATCCGCGCGCCCGCGGCGACGTACTCGCCGTCCGTGATCGAGGAGCCGGCGCCGGCGTTCCGCTCGATGACGACCTCGTGGCCGTGGCGCACCAGCTCGTGGACGCCTGCGGGGGTGATCGCCACCCGGAACTCGTTGTTCTTGACCTCGCGGGGGATGCCGACCTTCACGTCGATCACGGTCCTTGGCTCAGGGGTATGTCGGATACAGGGGTACTTCCATACATACCGGGGCGCACGGGGCGCACCGGAAGACACCACGGGAAAGACGCGGCGGAGCCAGTCTAATGAAGGAATTCTCTCTGTCTAGCCTTACAAACCATTAATCTCCAGCCATGGCACTACGGATTTCGTAGGCTGAACCGGGCTCATCGCCTTCTGCTTCCAGCAGCTGCCCGGCCGTGGCGCGGTGCAGCCCCGCAGCGGCGGGGTCGCCGAGCCGCTCCAGGGTGTCGGCCAGTCTGAGCTGGAGCGCCGCCTGGAGACGGCGGTCGCCGGCCCGCCGGGCCCACTCCACGGCCTCGCGGCAGGTGTGCAGCGATTCCTGGGGCCGGCCCGCGTACTCCTGCACCCGGGCCGCCTCGCTCAGCGCGCGCGCCTGGGAGGGCAGGTCGCCCACCCTGCGGTAGCCCGCGACCGCGGCCCGCCAGCTGCGCAGCGCCTCCCCGTAGCGGCCCGCGTAGGTGTGGACGGTGCCGAGCCGCCCGTACAGCCGCGCCTCGTCGGCGCGCTCCCCGCGGGCCTGGCGCTGGACGAGCGCCCTGCCGTACCAGTCGGCGGCCCGGTGCCAGTCCCCCAGCTCCTGGTAGGCGCCGCCGACGGATTCCATCGCGCGGCCGGTCGCGTACGGGTCGGCGGCGGCCCGGCCCGCGTCCAGCGCGGCCCGGTAGCGGACGAGCGCCTCCTCGGCGCGGCCGCTGCGGGCGTCCAGATCGGCGAGGTTGAGCAGGGCGGCGGCGGTCTCGCGGTGCAGCCCGCGGCGCTCGGCGACCCCGAGGACCAGCCGGTGGAGTCCGTACAGCTCGGGGGCGGCGTCGTCGGTGCCCCGGTGCGCGGCCAGCGCCCGCACCAGCGCGGAGACCAGCCGGCGGGCCAGGGTGTCCAGCTCGCCGTCGGCGACGGCGGCCCGGGCGGCGGCCAGCAGGACCGGCTGCCGGGCCCGCAGCCAGCGATCGGCGGCGGCCGGGTCCTCGAAGCGCAGGGCCGGGGGCATCGCGGCGAGCGCCCTGCGGGCGGGTTCGCTGTCCGGCTCGGTCACCGCCCGGCAGGACTGGAGCTGCCGTACGGCCCGCTCCAGCATCCGGGCCCGGGCCACGCGCAGGTCGGCGGGTTTGTCGCGGGTCTCGGTCAGCGCGGCGAGCAGCGGGAGCAGCGCGCCCGGGACCCGGTACTGGTCGCCCTCGCGGTGCAGCAGCCCGAGGGCGGCGAAGCCGTCCAGCGCGTCGAGGGCGTCCGTCACGGAGGCGCCGGCGAGCGAGGAGGCGATGTGTCCGTCGACGAGCCCGGCGGGGGCGAGGGCGAGCAGCCGCAGCATCCGGGCGGCCGACGGCGGCAGGGACTCGTACACCAGCCGGAAGGCGCGGGCGAGCGGTTGGGCGGTCCCCGGGGGCTGTTCGCCGTCGTCGGGCAGGGCGCGCAGCTGCCGGGTGGCGTCGGCGACGGAGAGTTTGGGGCGGGCGGCGAGCCAGCCGCCGACGAGGACCAGGGCGGCGGGCAGTCCGCCGCACTCCTCGGCGACGGATTCGGCGGCCTGCGGGTCCACGGTGATACGGACGGATCCGGTGAAGGTGGCGAGGAGTTCGATGGCCGCCTTAGCGTCCATGCCGCCGAGGGCGCAGGGCCGGACGTCGGGGATGCCGGTGAGGGGGCCGCCGGAGACCGCGACGACGAGACAGCCGGAGTCGTCGGGCAGCAGCGGGTCGACCTGTTCGGCGTCGGCCGCGTCGTCGAGGAGCAGCACGGCGCGGCGGCCGGCCAGCGCCTCGCGCACCATCTGGGACAGCTCGTCCTCGTCGGCGCCGGGCGGGCCCTGGACGCCGAGGGCCTCCAGCAGCTCGCGGGCGGTCTCCTCGGTGGGGACGCGCCGTCCGCCGGGCTCGGTGAGCCGGGCGCGGAGCACTCCGTCGGGGTATTCCGGCGCGATACGCCCGATGAGCCGGCGGGCCAGCGAGCTGCGTCCGGAGCCGGGGCGTCCGGCGATGAGGAGGACGCGGGCGCGGGGGGCCTTGCGGCCCGCGATGGTGTCCAGCCCCGCGCGTTCGATATCGGTCCGAAGGGACTTCAGTTCCCGTTGCCGCCCGAAGAACTGGCCCCGGGACGCGCCGGGGCCTGAGCCCGAGTCCACCGCCTGATCCGTCACGGGCCACGCTCCCGTCCGTCCGCGCACCTGCAAAGCCCGCAGGGGGTCCGCACGGGCGTTCCGAGCGTAGTTCACTCTCTGCGACGAACCCGGGGGAGCGTGTCCGGCATATCGCCTGATCGGATCAATCAGATCGAAAGATCATCGGACTGATGGGGCATTCGGCCGCACCCCGTCCGCTCCCCGGGGGCCGCGTCGGCGCGGGCCCGGGGAGCGGACGGGCGCGCCGTCAGACCTCGAAGGGGCGGGCCGGCCAGGGGGCCTCGGCCGGGCGCAGCGCGTCGAGGCCGTCCCCGGCGAGCGCGGCCGTGGCCGCGAGCACCCCGACCACCAGGCAGTTGTTGTGCAGCTCCCCGGCGAGCGCGCCGCGCACCAGCTCGGTCAGCGGCACCCGGGCCAGCTCCATGTCGGCCTCCTCCTCGGAGACCGCGTACCGCTCCCCCTCGGCGACCGAGAGATCCCGGGCGAGGAAGATCCGTACGGCCTCGTCGCAGCCGCCGGGGGTGGTGTAGACGTCGGTCAGCACCCGCCAGTCCTCGGCCTTGACGTGGGCCTCCTCGTACAGCTCGCGCTGGGCGGCGTGCAGCGGGTTCTCGCCGGGGATGTCGAGCAGTCCGGCCGGGATCTCCCAGAGCCGCTGCCGCACCGGGTGGCGGTACTGGCGCAGCACGACCGCGCGGCCCTCGTCGTCGAGGGCGAGGACGGCGACCGAGCCGGGGTGGACCTGGTAGTCGCGGCGGACGACGGTGCCGTCGGGCATGACCACGTCGTCCGTGCGGACACTCGTCTTGTTGCCCCGGAACGGAGTCGTGGTCGCGGTGACCCGCCACGTCTCGGGGGTGTCCTCAATGGCCATGTCTGTCGTCCTCCCGCAAATAGACCGGGGCGCGTATCAGCGAACGGATACGCACCCCGGTCAACGTTAGCGCCTGGCGTCACTCGCCCGTCTTGCGCTCCACGGCGGCCTTGACCAGCCCGGCGAAGAGCGGGTGGGGGCGGGTCGGGCGGGAGGTCAGCTCCGGGTGCGCCTGGGTGGCGACCAGGTAGGGGTGCGTCTCGCGCGGGTACTCGACGTACTCGACCAGCTTGTTGTCCGGGCTGGTGCCCGAGAAGACGATGCCCGCCTTCTTCTCCAGCTCGGCGCGGTAGGCGTTGTTCACCTCGTAGCGGTGGCGGTGGCGCTCCTCCACGTACGGCTGGTCGTCGTAGACCTCGCGGACGATCGAGCCCTCGGCCAGCTTGGCCGGGTAGAGCCCGAGGCGCATGGTGCCGCCCAGGTCGCCCGCGCCCTCGACGTACGCCAGCTGCTCCTCCATGGTGGAGATCACCGGGTGGGCGGTGGCGGCGTCGAACTCGGTGGAGTTGGCGTCGGGGATCCCGGCGAGATTGCGGGCCGCCTCGATCACGATGCACTGGAGGCCCAGGCAGAGGCCGAGCAGCGGGATCCGGTTCTCGCGGGCGTACTGGATCGCGCCGACCTTGCCGCTCACGCCCCGGTCGCCGAAGCCGCCGGGGACGCAGACGCCGTCCACGTCGGCGAGCTGGCGGGCCGCGCCGGCGGGGGTCTTGCAGTCGTCGGAGGTGACCCACTTGACCTTGACGCGGGCCCGGTTCGCGAAGCCTCCGGCGCGCAGCGCCTCGGTCACCGACAGATAGGCGTCGGGCAGGTCGATGTACTTGCCGACCAGCGCGACGGTGACCTCGTGGTCGGGGTTGTGGACCCGGTCCAGCAGATCGTCCCAGGTCGTCCAGTCCACATCGCGGAAGGGCAGGTCCAGCTTGCGCACCACATAGGCGTCGAGGCCCTCGGTGTGCACGACCTTGGGGATGTCGTAGATGGAGGGGGCGTCGGGGCAGGCGATGACCGCCGCCTCGTCCACGTCGCACATCAGGGAGATCTTGCGCTTGATGGCGACCGGCACATCGCGGTCGGCGCGCAGCACGATGGCGTCCGGCTGGATGCCGATGTTGCGCAGGGCGGCGACCGAGTGCTGGGTGGGCTTGGTCTTCAGCTCGCCGGAGGGGCCGATGTAGGGCAGCAGCGAGATGTGGACGACGAAGACGTTGTCCCGGCCGACCTCGTGGCGGACCTGGCGGACGGTCTCCAGGAAGGGCAGCGACTCGATGTCGCCGACCGTGCCGCCGACCTCGGTGATGACGACGTCGACGTCGTCGGTGGCCATCCGGCGGATGCGGTGCTTGATCTCGTTGGTGATGTGCGGGATGACCTGGACGGTGTCGCCCAGGTACTCGCCGCGCCGCTCCTTGGCGATCACCTGGGAGTAGATCTGCCCGGTGGTGACGTTCGCGGAGCCGTCGAGGTCGACGTCGAGGAAGCGCTCGTAGTGGCCGATGTCCAGGTCGGTCTCGGCGCCGTCGTTGGTGACGAACACCTCGCCGTGCTGGAACGGGTTCATCGTGCCCGGGTCGACGTTCAGATAGGGGTCGAGCTTCTGCATCGTGACCTTGAGGCCCCGCGCCTTCAGCAGCGCACCCAGGCTGGAGGCCGTCAGGCCCTTCCCGAGGGAGGAGGCGACACCCCCGGTGACGAAGATGTGCTTGGTCGTCATGGATTTGGGCGGCATCGCCAAGAGGGGGCTCCCGTGGTCGCGAGGGTGAGGTGCGTGCCGGCGACCCCGGCTGTTCAGGGGTGCCGTCGCTGCGGTTGCGGGGCTCCTGTTTCGAGCACAGACGGCCACCGGTCCACGGGGTACCAGGGTATCAGCGACTCCGGTCGGCCGCTTCCGGCCACGCGCCGTCACTCCCGTACCTCCCTCACCAGGCATTCACCCTTGGCTCACCCGTTCGGCGTACTCGGGTTGTCCAGACCGCCACGCGGAACTCTCCGGTGCGTCGTATCCTGCTCGGACACTCGCTTTGCAGAGCAACGCGCAGGGGCGCGCTCAATTGAGCAGGGTGGTGGTGGGCGACGGGTGACACAGGCCAAAAGCGACATCCCCGACTTCAACCCGTGACCCCAGGCTCGTCAGCGACCCTTGACGCCAGTAAGCGCCCCACGGGGCGGACATGGCCGTTCGACTGGAGATGCACGTGGCCGGGCGCATCGAGGATTACGCACTCATCGGAGACATGCAGACCGCCGCACTGGTCTGCCGCGACGGCACAGCCGACTGGCTGTGCCTGCCGCGCTTCGACTCGCATGCCGTCTTTGCCGGGCTGCTCGGTACCGAGGAGCACGGATTCTGGAGAATGGGCCCCGCCCATCCCGCACACGCCGAGCCGCCCGCGGCCGACCGGCGGCGCTATCGCGGCGACTCCCTGATTCTGGAGTCGGAGTGGGACACACCGCGCGGCACGGTCCGTGTGACCGACTTCATGCCGCCGCGCGACGGGGCTCCGCAGCTGATCAGGATCGTCGAGGGGGTCTCCGGACGGGTGCCGATGCGCTCCGCGCTGCGGATGCGCTTCAGCTACGGACGGATCACCCCCTGGGTCCACAAGGTCGACAGCCGCACGGTGGCCGTCGCCGGACCCGACTCGGTCTGGCTGGACACCGACACCGAGACCTACGGCAAGGACCTCACCACCTACTCCGACTTCACCGTCTCCCCCGGTGAACGGGTCGCCTTCACCATCAGCTGGCAGCCCTCGCACCACCAGCCGCCCGCGCTCCCCGAACCGGAGGCCTCCCTGGAGGCGACCGAGGAGTTCTGGCGCGAGTGGGTCGAGCACTGTACGTACCACGGGCCCTACCGCGAGGCCGTGATCCGCTCGCTGATCACCCTCAAGGCCCTGACGTACGCGCCCACCGGCGGCATCGTCGCCGCTCCCACCACCTCGCTCCCCGAGGAGATCGGCGGCGTACGGAACTGGGACTACCGCTACACCTGGCTGCGCGACGCCGCGATCACCCTCTCCTCGCTGCTGCGCACCGGCTACCGCGAGGAGGCGCTCGCCTGGCGCGAGTGGCTGCTGCGGGCCGTCGCGGGCGACCCGGAGAACCTCCAGATCATGTACGGCATCGCCGGCGAGCGGGAGCTGGGCGAGGCCGAGCTGGACTGGCTGCCGGGGTACGAGAACTCCGGCCCGGTCCGCGTCGGCAACGGCGCGGCCCACCAGCTCCAGCTCGATGTGTACGGAGAGGTCACCGAGGCCCTGCACCTGGCCCATATGACGGGCCTGGCGCGGAACGACTACGCCTCGATGCTCCAGCTCCGGCTGATCCAGTATCTGGAGAACCACTGGGACCAGCCGGACGAGGGCATCTGGGAGGTCCGCGGGCCGCGCCGCCACTTCGTCCACTCCAAGGTGATGGCCTGGGTCGCCGTGGACCGCACCATCAAGCTCATCGAGTCCGGGGACGCGGACGGGCCCCTGGAGCGGTGGCGCGAACTCCGCGACGACATCCACCGCGACGTCTGCGAGAAGGGGTACGACCCCGAGCGCAACACCTTCACCCAGTCCTACGGCTCCAAGGAGCTGGACGCCTCCCTGCTGCTCATCCCGCAGATGGGCTTTCTGCCGCCGGACGACAAGCGCGTCATCGGCACCATCGAGGCCATCCAGCGCGAGCTGTCCACGGAGGACGGCTTCATCCTGCGCTACCCCACCTCCGGCGGGGACGCGGGC
Source organism: Streptomyces sp. NPDC014894 (assembly GCF_043080985.1). NCBI lineage: Bacteria > Bacillati > Actinomycetota > Actinomycetes > Kitasatosporales > Streptomycetaceae > Streptomyces > Streptomyces sp. NPDC014894. Next base: position 556,253 of record NZ_JBIBWD010000001.1, on the reverse strand, counting down.
CTGGACGGCCTGGAGGGCGACGAGGGCGCCTTCCTCGCCTGCTCGTTCTGGATGGCGGACGACCTGGCGATGATCGGGCGGGTCGACGAGGCCCGCAAGCTCTTCGAACGGCTGCTCGCCCTGCGCAACGACCTGGGGCTGCTGGCCGAGGAGTGGGACCCGAGGCTCCAGCGGCAGGTGGGGAACTTCCCGCAGGCCTTCAGCCATGTCCCGCTCATCGACACGGCGCTGCGGCTCACCGCGTCGGGGGCGTACGGAGGATAGGAGCCGCGCTCCCGGCGGACGGACGGCCGCTCCCGGCCGGACCGGCGGCCGGGAGCTGAGCAGCGGGGCCCCGGCGGGCCGGGCGGGAGCGCTCCCGCCCGGCCCGCCGGGGACGCCGGGGCCCTGGGGAACGCCGGGTCCGCCGGGGCCCCGCGACGGGCGGGGCCCCAGGGACGGACGGGCCCAACGGCCGCCCGGGTCATCGGGCCCCGGCGCCCGGGCGGGACTACGATGGAAAGGTCCTGCCAGCGCCCTCGGAAGGGGGCCCGCCATGGCGCCCCGCACTCTCGCGGAGACGGCGCTGAGCAGCCTCCGCGAACGGCTCACCGGTGAGGCCGTCGCCCCCGCCGACCCCGGCTACGACGACGTCCGCACCGTCTTCAACGGAATGATCGACCGGCGCCCGGCGCTCGTCGTCCTCTGCGAGAGCGGGGCCGACGTCTCCCACGCCGTCCGCTTCGCCCGCGACCACGATCTGGAGATCGCGGTGCGCGGCGGCGGACACAGCGTCGCCGGCATGTCCGCCACCGAGGGCGGTCTCGTCGTCGACCTCCGCCGGATGCACAGCGTGATCGTCAACCCCGCCCACCGCACCGCCCGCGTCGGCGGCGGCGCGACGATGAGCCATCTCGACCGGGCCACCCAGCCCCACGCCCTGGCCACCACCGGCGGCCGGGCCTCCACCACCGGCGTCGGCGGCTTCACCCTCGGCGGCGGATCCGGCTGGCTGGAACGGAAATTCGGGCTCGCCTGCGACAACCTCCTCGCCGCCGAGGTGGTGACCGCCGACGGCGAGACCGTCCACGCCTCCGCCGACGACCACCCCGAACTCTTCTGGGCCCTGCACGGCGGCGGCGGGAACTTCGGCGTCGCCACCGCCCTCACCCTCCGGCTGCACCCCCTGCCCGCCATGTCCATGGCCATGCTCTTCCTGCTGCCCGAGAACGCCGGCGAGGCCCTGCGGACCTACCGGGACTTCGCCGAAGCCGCCCCCGACGAGATCGGCGGCGCGATCATCTGTCTGACCGCGCCGCCCGAACCCTTCGTACCGGACCGTCTGGTGGGCCGGCTGGTCTGCGCGCTCCTCGTCACCTGCGCCGGGCCCGAGAGCGAACTGCGCCGGCTCGCCGCGCCGCTGCTCGCGCTCCCCCGCGAGGCCGAGATCGTCGCCGAACTCCCCTACGCGGACCTCCAGTGCATGCTCGACGACCCGCCCGGCATGCGGAACTACTGGTCCGCCGAGTATCTGACCGCGTTCCCCGACGACGCCGTACGCGTCTACGCCGCCCTCGCCGACACCATGCCCGTGCCCAGCGGATCCCAGCACATCATGTTCCCCATGGGCGGGGCGGTGGCCCGGGGCGGCGGCGACCACCCCGTGCCCTGGCGCTCCGCGCCCTGGGCCGTGCACCCCTTCGGCGTCTGGGAGAACCCGGCGGACGACGGCCGCGCCCGGGGCTGGGTGCGCGGAGTGCGCGCCGCGATGCGGCCCTGGGCGCTCGACGCCGTCTACCTCAACTTCATCGGGGCCGAGGGCGAGGACCGGGTGATCGCCGCCTTCGGCGAGGAGAACTACCGGCGGCTGGCCGCGGTCAAGGCCCGCTACGACCCCGACAACGTCTTCCGCCTCAACCACAACATCCGCCCCACGGCACCCGCGGCCCCCGCGGCCGTCTGAGGCCCCCGCCGGACACCGGAACCCGCCCGGACACCGGAACCCGCCCGGCCAGCGGAACCCGCCGGTGCGCGGGAGCGCCGGCGGCGGGTAGCGTCCCAAGCCCGGCGGCCACCGCCCCGGGACCGCCCGTCGGACGAGTGAAGCGCGAGGCACCTGTTCAGTGGAGAACCGAGGCGAACCCCAGGGCGGTATCACCGTGCGCCGCGCGCTCGAACTGCCCGGGCTGCGCTCCGGGCTCCCCGAGGTCGTCGCCGGGGCCGACCGGCTCCAGCGCACCGTGCGCTGGGTGCACGCGGGCGAGGCGCCCAACATCGCCTCCCTCCTCAAGGGCGGCGAACTCCTCCTCACCACCGGACTCGGGCTCGGCGCCAGACCCGCCGACCAGCGCGCCTTCGTCCGCCGGCTCGCGGAACGGGGCATCGCCGCGCTGGTGGTCGAGCTGGGACCGCGCTTCGGCAGACTCCCCTCCGCGATCGTCGACGCCGCCCGGGCCGCCGGGCTGCCGCTGGTGCAGCTCCACCGCGAAGTCCCCTTCGTCTCGGTGACCGAAGAGATCCACACCGAGATCGTCAACGGGCACTACGCCCTGCTCCGGCGCGCCGAGGAGATCCACCGGCGGTGTACGGAGGCGCTCCTCGGCGGCGGCGGAGTCCCCCACGTCCTGCGCATCCTCGCCGACTTCACCGCCCACCCCGTCTTCCTGGAGACGCCCGAGGGACAGCTCCTCTACGCGGCGGGCCCCGCGTCCGGCACCGCCGGGGCCGAACCCCTCCAGGTGTGGGAGGGGCTGCGCGGCCAGCGGGAGACCCGGGAGTCGCCGCCCGCCGGGACCGTCCTGGTCGATGTGCCCGGCGGCGGCCGGGGCGCCTCCTCGGCCCGCGCCCGGCTGGTGCTGCCCGCCGTCGGCGCGCCCCTGCTCACCGTGCACCGCATGGCCGCGGAACGCGCGGCCGGGCTCCTCGCGGTGGTGCTGATGCAGGCCCGCCAGGAGGAGGAGCTGGCGGCGCGCGGCCGGGGCGACTTCCTCACCGACCTCGCGGAGGGCCGGATCCCGGCGGAGGACGCTCCCGCGCAGGCCCGGGTGCTGGGCTTCCGGCCCGGCGAGGGCCCGCTGCTGCCGGTGGTGATGCGGCTCGCCCCGTCCCTGGCCCCCGCCTCCGGGAGCTGGGCGCCGCTGGCACGGGCGGTGCAGGAGGAGCTGTCGGCGGTCGGCGTCCCGGTGCTGCTGGGGGTGCGCCCGGTGGAGGGCCGGGTGGCGCTGCTGATCGGGCTGCGCTCGGAGGCCGAGCGTACGGCGGTCGCGGACCGGGTCGCGGCGGCGCTGCGCGCGGGGACGGAACGGGCCGGACCGGAACGCGCGGACTCGGATCCTCCGGTCGTGGTGGTGGGCATGGCGGGCGGCTGGGCCTCCGCTTCGGCGGGTCTGCGCCACGCGGCCGAGACCGCGACGGCCGCCCAGGGCCTCGCCGACCGCCCCTGGCACGACGCCCGCCGCCTCGACACGGATCTGCTGCTGTGGCGGCTGCGCGACCATCCGGACCTGGCCGCCTTCGTGGAGCGCGCCATCGGTCCCCTCCGCGACCACGACGCGACCGCGCGACCGCCGCTGCTGCCCACGCTGGAGACCTATCTCGCCCACGCGGGCCGCAAGGCGGAGACCGCCCGCGAGCTGCACCTCAACCGCCAGACCCTCTACAACCGGCTCGCCCGCATCTCCGACCTCCTCGGCACCGATCTCGACGACCCGCAGACCGTGCTCGCGCTCACCCTCGCCCTGCGCGCCCGCCGGCACCTCCCCTGAGGGCCGCCGGGCGGGCGGGCTCGATCGCCGGTCAGCGGGAGAGCAGCTCGTCGTAGACGCTCAGCACCTGGGCCACGGTCTCGTCCTCCGTGGGCCAGCGCGCGGCCTGCGCCCGCCCCGCGCGCGCCAGTTCCGCCCGTCTCTCCCCGTCCCCCAACAGACCCGCCACCGCCCGCGCCAGCGCCTCCACATTCCCGTACGGCACCAACTCGGCGGCCTCCCCGACCAGTTCGGGCACCCCGCCCACGGCGGTGGCGACCAGCGGCACGCCCAGGCGCAGGGCCTCCTGCGCGAGCGGGGAGCGGGACTCCCAGCGGCTGGGCAGGACGGCGACGTCGGCCGCCCCGAGCAGCGCGGACACATCGTCACGGCGGCCCAGCAGCCGCACCGGCAGTCCGCCCGACGCGATCCGCCGCTCCAGCGCGGACCGCTCGGGGCCCTCCCCCGCGATCAGCACCAGCGGGACCGGGTCCAGCTGCCGCCACCACTCGGCGGCGTCCAGCAGCGTGCCGTAGCCGCGCCCCGGATCCAGTCCGCCCACCGCCAGGACCAGCGGTCGGTCCGCCGCCCCGAGCGCGGTCCGCGCCCCTGGCGCGGGGGCGTCCGGGCCCGCCTGGGGCGCGGGCATGGCGACCGGGGCCAGCCGGGCGTCGCGCGCGCCGTGGCCGCGGGCCCGGTCGACCAGTTCGGAGCAGGTGCCGAGCACCACGGCTGCCGCCCGTGCGGCGCGCCGCTCCAGCAGGCGCAGCAGCCGTCCCCGTGGTCCGTCGTCGTGCCCCCGGGTGTGCCAGGTGACGACCAGCGGTATCCGCAGCCCGCTCAGCGCCAGCGCGGCCCGCACCCCCGCGTGCGGTCCGTGCGCGTGCACCAGGTCGGCGCCCGCGCAGGCCGACCGCAGCGCGCCGAAGCCCGCCGGGTCACCGCGCCGCGCCACCGGCGTGAAGTCGGCTCCGGCGGCCGGGAAGTCGTAGATGTGCTCCAGTTCGGCCGGGGCGCACACGGTCACCCGCACCCCCCGCGCCACCAGCCCGGCGGCCAGTGACCGGACGTGCGCGCTGCTGCCCGCACTCCCGCCGCCGAGCACCTGGACCGTACGCAGCTGTGTCACCTGCCAAGAATGCCAGTCCGTACGCGCGTTCCGGCACCGCCCCTGTGCGCGTAACGGGCCCTGCCCACACCCGGATCACCCACTCGGGTGAACCGACTCCACCCGCGCCCGCCCCCGGCCGACCGCGCACGGCGGCGTACGCGCCGGGGCCGCCGGGCGCGTCCGATCACACCGGAATCCGGTACGGGGCACATCCCGGAACCTCGCCGGGCGAACGCGCCCGGACTCGCGAGGAAGCCATCCCCAGCCCGCGGAGACCGCGCCCGGCGGCACTGCGGACCGCCCGCCGCCGACCCGGGGCACGGCAAGCCCTCCCGTACCGCAGGACGCACGCCGCCGGTGCGGCCCCACAGACACGGCGAGCCCTCGCACACCGTCACGCACGGACCGGGGCGCGCTGCCCCTGGCCTTCGACGCGGGAGCACCCGCGCCCGGTCACCGAAAGGCCCGTCACCGGCTCGACAGGACCGGCCCACCCGCCCGCGCCGCGCGCAGTCTGCGAGTCCTCCAGGCACACGGCGGAAGCGAGTACGGCGACGCGGCCGACCCGCCGACCGAGGGCACGGCCGACCCTCCCGTACCGCAAAAGACACGGCGAGACCCGGCCCACCGGACCGCCGGTGCGGCGGACCCTCCCGTACCGCCGGGCACAGACCGGGGCACGACGCACCCGACGCGGGAACACCCGCGCCCCGTCACCGAAAGGCCCGTCACCGGCTCGACAGGACCGGCCCTCCCACCCGCGCCGCGCGCAATCTGCGAGTCCTCCAGGCACACGGCGGAAGCGAGTACGGCGACACGGCCGACCCGCCGACCGAGGGCACGGCCGACCCTCCCGGCCGGAAGGCCCCTACCCCTCGCCGCGTGCCGCCGCGAGCAGTTCCTCCGCGTGGGCGCGGGCGGTCTGGGAGTCCTCCTGGCCGGCGAGCATGCGGGACAGCTCGCGGACCCGGTCCTCGCCCTCCAAGACGGTGACGCCGCTCCTGGTCACGGAGCCGTCGCTGGTCTTCTCGACCAGCAGCTGGCGGTCGGCGAAGGCCGCCACCTGCGGGAGGTGGGTCACCACGACGACCTGCGCGGTCTTCGCGAGCTTCGCCAGCCGGCGGCCGATCTCGACGGCCGCGCGTCCGCCGACCCCGGCGTCGACCTCGTCGAAGAGATAGGTCGGCACCGGATCGGTCCCGGCGAAGACGACCTCCACCGCGAGCATCACCCGCGACAGCTCGCCGCCGGACGCCCCCTTGGCGATCGGCCTCGGCGGGGCCCCGGGGTGCGGGGCGAGCAGGAGTTCGACCTCGTCCACGCCGTGCGGGCCGTACGCCACGGTCCGGCCGTCGATCTCCACCCCGGCGTCGTCGTCGCACTCGGTCTGCCGGACGGCGAAGGAGACCCGGGCGTGCGGCATCGCCAGGGAGGCCAGCTCCTCGGTGACGGCCTCGGCGAAGCGCGCGGCGGCCTCGGTGCGGACCTCGGTGAGGGTGCGCGCCAGCACCGCCAGCTCGGCGCGGAGGCCGTCCCGCTCGGCGGTCAGCTCCTCGATGCGCCCGTCGTCGCCGTCCAGCTCGGCGAGCCGGGCCGCGCCTCGGCCCGACCAGGCGAGGACGGAGTCGATGGTGTCGCCGTACTTGCGGGTCAGCGCGGTGAGCGCGGCCCGGCGTTCCTCGACCGCGGAGAGCCGGCGCGGATCGGCGTCCAGCCGGTCCGCGTATCCGGCGAGTTCGCCCGCGACGTCGGCGAGGAGGATGGAGATCTCGCCCGTACGGTCGGCGAGCGCGGCGAGCGCCGGATCGTGCGAACGCACCGCCTCCAGCGCCCGTCCGGCGCCGGACACCAGCGTCGTCGCGTCCACGCCCTCCGGGTCCTCCGGATCGCCCACCAGCGCGGTGTGCGCGAGGGCGGCGGCGGAGGCGAGGGCCTCGGCGTGCCCGAGGCGCTCGGCCTCGGCCGCCAGCTCCACGTCCTCGCCCGCCCGGGGCTCGACCCCGGCGATCTCGTCGAGGCCGAACCGCAGCAGATCCGCCTCCTGGACCCGCTCCCGGGCCCGGGTGGTCAGCTCCGCGAGTTCGGCGGTGACGGCCCGCAGCCCGCGATAGGCGGCGACGTACGCGGTGTGGGGCTTCGTGACCGCGTCGCCCGCGTACCGGTCGAGCGCCTCGCGCTGCCGGGCCGGGCGGAGCAGCCCCTGCTGGTCGGTCTGGCCGTGGACGGCGACGAGGTCGTCGGCCAGCTCGGCCAGCACGCCCACCGGCACGGAGCGTCCGCCGAGGTGCGCCCGGGAGCGGCCCTCCGCCGAGACGGTCCGGCTGATCAGCAGCGTGCCGTCGTCGAGTTCGGCCCCCGCCTCCTCGGCGCGCAGCGCGGCCGGGGCTCCGGCGGGAACGCCGACCCGGCCCTCCACCACCGCCGACTTCGCGCCGATCCGCACCAGCGCGGGATCGGCGCGGCCGCCGAGCAGCAGCCCCAGGCTGGTGACGACCATGGTCTTGCCGGCGCCCGTCTCGCCGGTCACCGCGGTGAAACCGGGCGACAGCTCGACGACAGCGTCGTCGATGACCCCGAGCGACCGTATCCTCATCTCCTCCAACACGGACACGACCATACGAGGTTTCGCCGGCCCGGCGCGACGCCGACCCCACCCCGGACCCCGCCGGGACGCGGGGCGACGCCCGGCGGACGGGCCTTCACCGGGTCCCCCGCGCCATCACCCGAACTGGTGATCGCGGCGGGGCGCGGCCGTCCGGCTCAGCGCGGGACGCCGCGCCATCCGGAGACGGGCAGCGCGAACTTGGCCACCAGCCGGTCGGTGAAGGAGGCGTGGTGCAGCCGGGCCAGCCGTACCGGCACGGCGCCCCGGCGCACCTCCACCCGTGCGCCCGGCGGCAGTTCCACCGTTCTGCGGCCGTCGCACCAGAGCACGCCGTGCGGGGTGTGCGGCTGCACCTCCACCGCGAGGACCGAGGTCGGGGCGGTGACCAGCGGCTTCGCGAAGAGGGCGTGGGCGCTGATGGGGACCATCAGCAGCGCCTCGACCTCCGGCCAGACCACCGGGCCGCCCGCGGAGAACGCGTAGGCGGTCGAGCCGGTCGGCGTGGCGCAGACGATGCCGTCGCAGCCGAACGCGGTGACGGGCCGGCCGTCGATCTCCAGCACCGCCTCCAGCATCCGCTCGGGGGAGACCTTCTGTACGGCGGCCTCGTTGAGCGCCCAGTCGCGGTGGACGATGTCCCCGTTGCTGCGGACGACCACATCGATGGTCATCCGCTCCTCGACCTCGTACTCCCGGGTGACGACCCGGTCGACGACCTTGTCGAGGTCGTCGCGCTCGGCCTCGGCGAGGAAGCCGACGCGCCCCAGATTGACGCCGAGCATCGGCACCCCGGAGGCGCGTGCGAACGCGGCGCCGCGCAGCAGGGTGCCGTCGCCGCCCAGGACGATCAGCAGTTCACAGCCGTCGAGCGCCTCGGGCGTGGCCTCGGGGACGGTCTCGACGGAGGGCGGCAGCGGCAGATCGGCGGCCTCCGCCTCCAGGACCCGGACCTGGAGGCCGGAGCGGAGCAGCCCCTGGACGACGAGTTCGGCGCTGCGGATCGCGGCGGGGCGGCCGGTGTGCGCGAGCAGGAACACCCGCCGCGGCGGCGTCGCGCCGGGGGCCTGTGCCGCCTCCGGGGCGGCAGCTGCCGATGCGTCCGGTACGCCTGCCGCGCCCGGTGCCTCCGGTGCGTCTGATGCACCCAGTGCGTCCGGTGCGTCTGGTCTGGTCAACGAGGTCCCTCCGCCACTGCTCGGTCGACGTCCGCCGGATCCAGCTCGGGCGCGCCGGCCCGGAGCCACAGAAAGTACTCGACGTTCCCGGAGGGCCCGGGAAGCGGACTGGCGGTGACTCCCAGCACTCCCAGCCCGAGCGCGGCGGCCTGTCCGGCCACCGTCCGCACCGCGTCCTTGCGCAGTTCGGTGCTGCGCACCACCCCGCCGCTGCCGAGCCGTTCCCTGCCGACCTCGAACTGCGGTTTGACCATCAGCACCAGATCGGCGTCCGGGGCGGCGCAGCGCACGAGCGCGGGCAGCACCAGCCCGAGGGGGATGAAGGAGAGGTCCCCCACCACGAGGTCCACCGGCTCGCCGTCGATCGCCTCCAGCGTCAGCTCGCGCACATTGGTGCGGTCCTTGACCGTCACCCGGTCGTCGCTCTGGAGGGACCAGGCGAGCTGGCCGTAGCCGACGTCGACGGCGACGACGTGCGCGACGCCGGCGCGCAGCAGCACATCGGTGAAGCCGCCGGTCGACGCCCCGGCGTCGAGCGCCCGCCGGCCCTCGACCGCCAGCCCGAGCGGGACGAAGGCGTCCAGCGCCCCGGCGAGCTTGTGCCCGCCGCGCGAGACGTAGTCGGGGTCGTCCCCGTCGGAGGAGACGACGACGGCGGCGCTGGTCTCGACCTGAGTGGCGGACTTGGTGGCGACGGCGCCGCCGACGGTGACCCGTCCCGCGGCGATCAGCTGACCGGCGTGCTCGCGCGAGCGGGCCAGGCTGCGGCGGACCAGTTCCGCGTCGAGACGGCGGCGGGCGACTCCTGCCACGGTGGGTTCAGCTCCTGTGGTCGTACGAGGGTGACGGCGACGGCGCCCCGGACGCGGGCGCGGCCGCCGGGTCGGCGTCGAGGGAGGCCAGCGTGGAACGCAGCCCCCGGTGTACATCCTCGTACACCGCGGGGTGGGCGCCTGCGGGGAGGTGGTCGACTTCGGCCAGGCGCTCGGTCAGGGCGTCCACGCCGGCGTCGCCGGTGGGCGGGCGCGGGACGCCGAGCGGCGCGGGCGCGGCGGGCTCGAAGGGCTCGGGAGACGCGGCGGCGGGCTCGGGAGACGCGGCGGCGGGCTCGGGAGACGCGGCGGGCTCGGCGGCGGCCCCGGGAGCGGTCCCCGGCCCTGTGCCGCCGGGACCCGTCGCCGCCTCCGTCCCGCCGGGACCGAGCAGCGCCTCCGTCCCGCCGGGGGCGGGGACGGGCGGGCCCTGAGGTGTGCGGCCGTGCGGGCCCGGCGTCGAGTCGCTCATGCCCAGACGCTACCGCGAAGCCCTGCGGTACGGTCGATCATGATGGCGACCATGGAAGAGTGCCGCGGCGCGCTCGACAGACTCAGCGACAATCTCACCCGGTCGAAGGGCGGGGCGCGCGGCGCCGCCGGGTTCGACCGATCCCTCAGCTGCCACATCAAGGACTTGGACATCACCTTCTCGGGCCGTCTGGAGGACGGCCGGATCACGGTGCTGGACACGCTCGCGGGCCCGCCGCGCGACAAGGCGCAGATCCGCCTCGCGATGACGGGCGACGATCTGGTGGCGATGGTCGACGGCGAGCTGGACTTCGGCCGGGCGTGGGCCTCGGGCCGGGTTCGGCTGGAGGCCGGATTCCGTGATCTGCTGCGCCTGAAGTCGATGCTGTAGCCCGGCCGGACCGGCCCGACACCGCCCCAGCCCGGTGTCGGGCCCGGGCCCGGGCCCACGCAGCCCGGCCGGTGCCCGCGCCCGGGCGTCCGCGCCCCGGACCCGGGCCGCGGGCGCCCGGCCGACCGCCTCAGAGGCTCTTCGCGACCGCCGCGGCCCGCCTGCGGGCCACCGGCACCACCAGCGGCGTACCGGACTCGGGGTCGTCGATGACCTGGCTGCGCACCCCGAAGACCCGCTCCACCAGCTCCGCCGTCACCACGTCCGAGGGCGCGCCCTCGGCGACGACCCGGCCCTCGTGGAGCGCGATGAGATGGGTGGCGTACCGGGCGGCCTGATTGAGGTCGTGCAGTACGGCGACCAGGGTGCGCCCCTGCTCCTCGTGCAGCTCCGCGCAGAGGTCGAGCACTTCGAGCTGGTGCTGGATGTCGAGGAAGGTGGTGGGCTCGTCCAGCAGCAGCAGCGGCGTCTGCTGGGCCAGGGCCATCGCGATCCAGACCCGCTGGCGCTGCCCGCCGGACAGTTCGTCGACATATCGCTCGGCCAGCGCGCCGACGCCGGTCGCCTCCATCGACTCCTGGACGATCCGCTCGTCCTCGGGCGACCACTGCCGCAGCAGGCCCTGGTGCGGGTAGCGGCCCCGGGCGACGAGGTCGGCCACGGTGATCCCGTCGGGCGCGATGGACGACTGGGGCAGCAGCCCGAGCGTCTTGGCGACCTTCTTCGCGGGCATCGAGTGGATGGTCTGCCCGTCCAGCAGCACCCGTCCCTCGGTGGGCTTCAGCATCCGGGAGAGGGCGCGCAGCAGGGTGGACTTGCCGCAGGCGTTGGGGCCGACGATCACCGTGAAGGAGTTGTCGGGTATCTCCACCGACAGGTTCTCGGCGATGACCCGCTGGTCGTAGCCGAGGGTGACCGATTCCGCGGTGAGACGCTGCATGGTGGTGTTGCTCCTGGATCGAGGGTTCACATGGCCGGCCGGGGTTGTCGAAGATGTCATATGCGGCCCGCTCTGCGCTCCGTGACCAGCAGCCAGAGCAGATAGCAGCCGCCGAGCACCGCCGTCACCACGCCGACCGGCAGCTGCCGGTCGCCGAAGACGGTGGCGGCGGCCCAGTCCGCGACGAGCAGCAGCGCCGCGCCCATCGCGGCGGCGACGCCGAGTCCGGGCCCGGAGGAGCGGGTGAGACGGCGGGCGAGCTGCGGCGCGCTGAGGGCGACGAAGGCGATCGGCCCGGCGGCGGCGGTCGCCGCGGCCATGAGCAGTACGCCGGAGGACATCAGTACGAGCCGGGTGCGCTCGACGGGCACGCCGAGCGCGTACGCCGCGTCGTCGCCCATCTCCAGCACCCGCAGCGGCCGCGCGTGGGCGGCCACGACGGGGACGAGGACGACGAAGACGGCGAGCAGCGGCCAGACATGGGTCCAGTCGCGGCCTTCGAGCGAGCCGGTCATCCACAGCACGGCCCGGGCGGCGTCCGCGAGTCCGGCCTTGGTGAGCAGATAGTGGTTGACGGCGGTGAGGACGGCGGCGACGCCGATGCCGACGAGGACCAGCCGGTAGCCCTGGACCCCGCGCTTCCAGGCGAGCAGATAGACGGCGACGCCGGTGACCAGTCCGCCGACGAGCGCTCCGCCCGCCACGGCGAGGGAGCTGCCCTGGAAGAGCACGATCGTGCAGAGCGCGCCGACGGCCGAGCCCTGGCCGAAGCCGATCACATCGGGGCTGCCCAGCGGATTGCGGGAGAGGGACTGGAAGATCGCGCCGCTCATCGCGAGCGAGGCGCCGACCACCAGCCCGACCAAAATCCTCGGCAGCCGCAGCTCGTGCACGATGAACTCGTGGGCCGTCGTGCCGTTTCCGAGCAGGGTGGCGACGACGTCGCCGGGGGCGATCACGAAGTCGCCGCTGCCGATCAGGACGACCGAGGCGGCGAGCGCGACTCCGGTCAGCAGGACGAAGACGAGGGCCGCGCGGGGATCGACCCGTACCGAGAGCCCGCCGCCGGTGCGCACCGCGCGGACGCCCCGCGTGGTGCCGGAGGAGCGCGCGCGGCCAGAATCAGCAGGCGTGGAGCCGCCGGTCACGGACTCGGCCGGGACCTCGCTCGTGGACGTGGGCCGGGCGGCGGGCCGGGTGGACTTCACAGCTTGGCCATCCTCTTGCGGCGTACGAGCTGGATGAAGACGGGCCCGCCGATCAGCGCGGTGACGATGCCCACCTGAAGCTCGGCGGGCCGGGTGACGAGCCGCCCCAGGACATCGGCGCCGAGCAGCAGCACCGGCGCGAGCACGGCGGCGTACGGCATGATCCACCGCATGTCGGGCCCGGTGATGAAGCGAACGAGGTGCGGGATCATCAGGCCGACGAAGACGATCGGCCCGCAGGCCGCGGTGGCGGCCCCGCAGAGCAGGGTGACGGCGAGCATGGACAGCGCGCGGGTGCGGCCCAGATGCGCGCCGAGGGCGCGCGCGGTGTCGTCGCCCATCTCCAGGGCGTTCAGCGGCCGCGCCAGCAGCAGCGCCAGCACCACCCCGGCGCCGATGAACGGCGCGATCTTGGAGATGGTCGCCATGTCGGCCGACGCCAGCGACCCGACCGTCCAGAAGCGCAGCTGGTTCAGCGCCACCGAGTCCAGCAGCTGTACGGCGTTGATGTAGCCGTAGAGCGCGGCGGTGGCTGCGGTCCCGGCGAGCGCCAGCCGTACCGGGTTCGCCGCGCGGCTGCCGCCGAGGACGTACACCGCGACGGAGACCACGGCCGCGCCGAGGAAGGCGAACCAGACATAGCCGGCGATCGAGGTGACGCCGAGGAAGCTGATGGCGGAGACCACGGCGGCCGACGCCCCCGCGTTCACCCCGAGCAGCCCCGGCTCGGCGAGCGGATTGCGGGTGAGCGCCTGCATCACCGCACCGGCGAGACCGAGCGCGGCGCCGGCCATCAGACCGAGCAGCGTCCTCGGCACCCGCACCTCGCGGACGATCACGTCATTGCCGACGCCCGCGCTGTCGAAGAGCCCGTGCCACACATCGGACAGCGGCATCGACTTCGCGCCGAACGCGATGCTCGCCACACAGACCAGCGCCAGCAGAACGACGGAGAGCAGCAGCCCGACGGCGCGCCCGGCACGACGCCCCCGGGACAGCGGCACAGGGGCGGGGACGGCTGTGGGCGCGGACCCCGGCCGGGATTCCGCGCGGACTTGTGTACTGTCGACCAACACAGGGTTAGGTTAGCCTACCCTCTTCATTCTTTTGCCTGACGGAAGTCCTCCTATGAACACCCCAGCCCTCTCCCGCCGCCGACTGCTGACCGCCACCGGAGCCCTCGGCATCGGCGCGCTGCTCACCGCCTGCGGAACCGACAAGAAGTCGGACGCGTCCGAGGGCGGGGGCTCCTGGACGTTCAAGGACGACCGCGGCAAAGTCCTCAAGGCGGGCTCGACGCCCAAGAGGATCGTCGCCTTCGTCAGCACCGCCGCCGCCCTCCACGACTACGGCATCAGCTGCACCGGAGTCTTCGGCCCCAGCGCCCCGGTGAACGGCAAGCCCTCCCCGCAGGCCGGCGACCTCGACGTCTCCCGGCTGACCAGCGTCGGCCAGGCCTGGGGCGAGTTCAGCATCGAGAAGTACGCGGCGCTCGACCCGGACCTGCTGATCAGCAACATGTTCCCGCCGCCCGCCCTCTGGTTCGTCCCCGAGGAGAGCGTCAAGAAGATCGAGAAGCTGGCGCCGACCCTCGGCATCGCGGGCGCGCACAAGTCGCTCCTGGAGCCGCTCAAGCGCTACAGCGAACTCGCCGAGTCCCTCGGGGCCGACCTCAAGGCCGCCAAGGTCACCGAGGCGAAGGCCCGCTTCGAGCGCGCCGAGGCCACCCTCCGCAAGGCCGCCGAGAAGAACCGCGGCCTCAAGGTCCTCGCCATGAGCGGCGACGCCCAGCAGATGTACACCGCCGTCCCCGACGCCTACTGCGACCTCAACTACTTCAAGGACCTCGGCATCGAGTTCGTCGAGGGCGAGAAGAGCGACGACTGGGGCTTCTGGGAGTTCCTCAGCTGGGAGAACGCCGACAAGTACCACGCCGATCTGATCATGATCGACAACCGGTCCAGCGCGATGCCCGCCAAGGACCTGGCGAAGAAGCCCACCTGGGCGCGGCTCCCCGCGGTCAAGGCCGGCCAGACCGTCCCCTGGGCCATGGAGGAGCGGTACAGCTACGCCGGATTCGCCCCCGTGCTGGAGCAGCTCGCCGCCGCCGTCACCCGGTCGAAGAAGCTGACCCCGTGAGCGACGCCCCCTACGCGTACTTCACCGTCCGCGTCCTCGGCAGCGAACGCCTCACCCCGTCCATGGTCCGGGTGACCTTCGGCGGCGACGACGTCGCCAGGATGGCGAGCGCGGGCCGCGACCAGCGCATCAAGCTCCTCCTGCCGCACCCCGGCCAGGACGAGCCCGTCGTCCCCGACGCCGCCGAGGCCGACTGGTACACCGCGTGGCGCGCCCTCGACCCGGACGTACGCGGCGTCATGCGCACCTACACCGTCCGCGAACTCCGCCGCGACCCCGACGAGCTGATCGTCGACTTCGCGCTCCACGGCGATCTGGGGCCGGCCTCCCGCTGGGCCCAGCTCGCCCCGGTGGGCGCGCCGATCGGCGTGCTCGCCCCCGTCGGCGAGGAGAACGCCGGATACGACTTCCGGCCGCCCGAGGACTCCGAGTGGGTCCTGCTCACCGGCGACGAGTCGGCGATCCCCGCCGTCGCGGGCATCCTGGAGTCGCTGCCCGAGGCCGTCCCGGCCCGCGTCTGGATCGAACTCCGCGACCCGGCGGACCGCCAGGAGCTGCCCGCCCGCCCCGGCGACGAGATCGTCTGGCTCACCGGCCACGGCACCACCGCGGACGCGATCCGCTCCGCCGCGCTCCCGCCCGGCCCGTCCTACGCCTGGATCGCGGGCGAGTCCGCGACCGTACGCGCGGTACGCCGCCATCTCGTCGGCGAACGCGGCCTCGACCGCCGCCGGGTGAAGTTCTCCGGCTACTGGCGCGCCGGAGCCTCCGAGACCGACCTCCAGAACAAGAACGAGGCCGCCTGACAAGACCGTCCGGCCCCGGTCGGCCGGCCCGCGCCACAGCCCGGCCGACCAGGGCCCGGAAGCGGGGGCGGCGGCACCGCTCGGACGCGCGAAGAGCATCCGCGCCGCCGCCCCCGCAAGGCCCCGCCCCGGAATCCCGGAGCCCCGCCCCTACAGCCCCAGCCGGGACAGCGCCCCGGCCGCGTCCAGCGCGCAGACCCCGTCCCCCGCCTCCGTCCAGGCCGCCGCGCACAGCGCCCGCAGCCCGTCCATCGGCTCCCCGCCGCCGTCCAGGACCAGCTCCCCGCCCCGTACCGCCGAGGTCCACCCGCCGCACCGGAAACCGACCTCCGCCGCGACGACCTCCGGCTGCCCGGTCAGCATCCCGCGCAGATCCGCGTCCACATACGTCGGCCGGTGCTCCGGCGGCGCGGCCAGCAGCAGCGCCGCGTCCGTGACCCCGGTCAGCACCAGCAGCGAGTCCACATCCCCGTTGAACGCGCCCTCGATGTCCGTGTCCAGCCGGTCCCCCACCACCAGCGGCCGCCGCGCGCCCGTCCGCAGAATCGTCTCCCGGTGCATCGGCGGCAGCGGCTTACCCGCCACCCTCGGCTCCGCGCCGGTCGCGATCCGCACCACCTCCACGGCCGCGCCGTTGCCCGGCGCGATCCCCCGCGCACCCGGAATCGTCAGATCGGTGTTGGACGCGAACCACGGAACGCCCCGCGCGATGGCGTAACACGCCTCCGCGAACCGCCCCCACGGCAGCTCGGGCCCGCCGTACCCCTGCACCACCGCCGCCGGATCGTCCTCGGCCGACTCCACCGGCTCCAGCCCGCGCTCCCGCAGCGCGACCCGCAGCCCCTCGCCGCCGATCACCAGCACCCGCGACCCGGCCGGCACCTCCTCGGAGATCAGCCGCGCCACCGCCTGCGCCGAGTTGATGACATCCGCCGCCGCCGTCCGAACACCCAGATCCGTGATGTGCGCGGCCACCGCCTCCGGCGGACGCAGCGCGTTGTTCGTCACATACGCCAGCCGCATCCCGGCCTTCCGGGCCGCCAGCAGCGAGTCCACGGCGTACGCGATCGCCTCACCCCCCGCGTACACCACCCCGTCCAGGTCCAGCAGCGCGGTGTCGTACGCCTCGCTCAACGGCGTCGCGCTCGCGCCCGGCCGGGTCCTGCTCAGCTGACTCATGCGTCTCTTGCCCCTCGATCGGCGTCACTCCCCCCGATCATCGCTCATCGCCCACCCCACATACGATGCACGGATGAACTGCGAAGGTCCCGCGGCCAATGGCGGTCTGCGACTGATCCCCTTCCGTGGACTGCGGTACGTCCCCGAGCGGGTCGGCTCCCTGGCCGCCGTGACCTCTCCGCCGTACGACGTCGTCGTCCGGCCCGACGGACTCCACCACCTGGAATCGGCGGATCCGCACAACATCGTCCGACTGATCCTGCCGCAGGCCCCCACCCCCGCCGACCGCCACCGCAAGGCCGCCGACACCCTCAGCCGCTGGCTCGCCGAAGGCGTCCTCGCCCAGGACCCGGAACCCGCCCTCTATGTGTACGAGCAGCGGCACGGCGACCTCCTCCAGCGCGGAGTCATCGGCGCGCTCGCCCTCTCCGAACCCGCCGCCGGAATCGTCCTCCCCCACGAGGACGTGATGCAGGACATCGTCGCCGACCGCGCCGACCTGATGCGCACCACCGGCGCCAATCTCGAACCGCTGCTGCTCACCTACCGCAGCCGGGGCGACGCGACGGGCGCGACCGCCGTCATCGAACGCACCGCGCGGCGCACCCCGCTGCTCGCCACCACCACGGAGGACGGGTTCAGCCACCGGCTGTGGGCCCTCACCGACCCCGCGGACCTCGCCGAGATCGACGCCGACCTCTCCGGCCGCCAGGCCCTGATCGCCGACGGCCACCACCGCTGGGCGACCTATCTGCGGCTGCGCGCCGAGCATCCGGCGGCCGGCCCCTGGGGGTACGGACTGGTGCTGCTGATCGACACGGCCCGCTATCCGCTGCGGGTCCGCGCCATCCACCGGCTGCTGCACCGGCTCCCGGTCGCCGACGCCCTGGCCGCCCTCGGCGACTCCTTCCGCGTCCGCCGGCTCGACCTGCCGCTCCCCAAGGCGCTGGAGGCGCTCGCCGAGGCCTGCGCCGACGGCAACGCCTTCCTCCTCGCGGGCGACGGCGCCTTCCACCTCCTGGACCGCCCGGATCCCGCACTGCTCTCCCGTACGGTGCGGTCCGACCGCCCCGACGCCTGGCGCACCCTGGACGCGACCGTCCTGCACTCCACCCTGCTGGACCACCTCTGGGAAATCCCCGACGCCCCGGAGCACATCGCCTACATCCACGACACCGAGGCCGCCGTCACCCAGGCCCTGCGGCACGGCGGTACGGCGGTGCTGATGCACCCGGTGCGCGAAGAGGTCGTACGGGACCTGGCCCGCGAGGGCGTCACCATGCCCCGCAAGTCCACCTCCTTCGGCCCCAAACCGGCGACCGGGCTGGTGCTCCGGAGTCTGGCCCCGGAATGACAGAAGGGCGGCACCTCCCGGTGCCGCCCTTCCGCCTCTCAGCGCCTACTCACCCTTGTTGACGTCCGGAGCGTCGTCCGCGTCGTCCGCGTCGACCTCATCGTCGTCTTCCTCTTCCTCGTCGCCCTCGTCGTCGCCTTCGACGTCCGCGTCGGCTTCGGCCTCAGGGGCCTCGGGCTCCGGGGCGGCGTCGGCGACGGGCTCGTCGCGGCCGTCCTCCGGCTCGTCCGTGCTCACGGCGTCGACGAACTCGACCCCGTCCAGCTCCGCGAGCCGGTCGGAGGCGTCGGTGACGCCGTCCTTGTCCGACTCCAGCGCCTTGGCGAACCACTCACGGGCCTCGTCCTCACGCTCGGCCGCGAGCAGCGCGTCGGCGTACGCGTACCGCAGCCGCGCGGTCCAGGGCTGGACGGAGTTGGACGCCAGCTCCGGGCTCTGGAGGGTCACGATGGCCGCGTCGAGCTGCCCCATGTCCCGCCGTGCCCCGGCCGCGACCAGCCGCATCTCCACCTGACCGGCCTTGTCGAGCTTCTGCACCTCGGCCTCTCCGGCCATGGCCAGCGCCCGCTCGGGCCGGCCCAGTCCCCGCTCGCAGTCCGCCATGACGGGCCACAGCTCAGCACTGCCGTTCATCCGCCGCGCGGCCCTGAACTCGGCGAGCGCCTCGGTGTACCGCTGCGTGGCATACGCGGCGAAGCCGGCCGCCTCGCGGACCGCGGCGACCCTGGAGGCCAGCCGCAGCGCCACCCTGGAGTAGCCGTACGCCTGCTCGGGGTCCTCGTCGATCAGCTTGGCGACCATGACGAGGTTCTGCGCGACATCCTCCGCGAGCCCCTTCGGCAGGCTCTGCAGCTCCTGCCGCACATCCTTGTCGATCTCGTCGCCGGTGACGTCCTCGGGGATCGGCAGCCGCTTGATCGGCTCACGGTCCGGACGGTCCCGGTCCCGGTCGTCACGGCGTCCGTAGCCACCGCGGTCGCGATCGTCGCGCCGCCCGTACCCGCCGCCGGAGGACGGCCGGCCGCCACGGTCGTCACGCGACCCGCGGTACCCACCGCGGTCGTCCCGGCCACCGCCGGACGGACGGTCGTCACGACGGAAGCCGCCACCGCCGCCGGAGGGACGGTCATCGCGCCTGTCGTCACGACGGAACCCACCCGAACGGTCATCCCGACCACCAGACGGACGGTCATCGCGACGGAAGCCGCCACCGCCGCCGGAGGGACGGTCGTCACGGCGGCCGTAGCCACCGCCACCGGACGGACGGTCGTCACGCCTGTCGTCCCGTCGGAAGCCGCCCGAGCGATCGTCACGGCCGCCCGACGGACGGTCATCGCGACGGAAGCCACCGCCACTGCCGCCGGAGGGACGGTCGTCACGGCGGAACGCCGGACGCTCATCACGACCACCGGAGGGGCGATCGTCACGCCGGAACCCGCCACCGCCACCGGAGGGGCGGTCATCCCGACGACCGTAGCCGCCACCGCCGGACGGACGGTCATCGCGCCTGTCGTCACGACGGAACCCACCCGAACGGTCATCCCGACCACCGGACGGACGGTCGTCACGGCGGAACCCACCGCCACTGCCACCGGAGGGACGGTCGTCACGACGGAACGCCGGACGCTCATCACGACGATCATCCCGACCACCCGACGGACGGTCATCACGCCGGAAGCCACCGGAGGGGCGGTCATCGCGGCGGAAGCCACCGCCACCACCCGACGGACGGTCGTCACGGCGGCCGTAGCCACCGCCACCACCGGAAGAACCGCCGGACGGACGACCACCACGGTCATCACGCGGCCCACGGTACCCACCACGATCATCGTCCCGACGGAAGCCGCCCGAGCGATCATCACGGCCGCCCGACGGACGGTCGTCCCGGCGGAAGCCACCGCCACCACCGGAGGGACGGTCGTCACGGCGGCCGTAGCCGCCACCGCCGGACGGACGGTCATCGCGCCTGTCGTCACGACGGAACCCACCCGAACGGTCATCCCGACCACCGGACGCACGGTCATCACGGCGGAAGCCACCACCACTGCCGCCGGAGGGACGGTCGTCACGACGGAACGCCGGACGCTCATCACGACCACCGGAGGGGCGATCGTCACGCCGGAACCCACCACCGCCGCCGGAGGGGCGGTCATCCCGACGACCGTAGCCGCCACCGCCCGACGGACGGTCGTCACGGCGGCCGTAGCCACCGCCACCACCGGAAGAACCGCCGGACGGACGACCACCACGGTCATCACGCGGCCCACGGTACCCACCACGATCATTGTCACGGCGAGGTCCACGATCACGATCGTCACGACCACCGCGGAATCCGCCCCGGTCGCCCCCGTCACTACGGCGCGGCCCGCGCTCGGAACGATCGTCGGGAGAGTTGGTGGACATCGGTGGGACTCCTGTCTTCGGGTACTGCAATCATTCTCGCGCAGCCGGCCACCGGCCGCGCTTCGACCTACAACAAAACAAAAAAGGACCCTTGGTCCAGCGTGAACGCTGGACCAAGGGTCCCTAAAAATTGTTCGGCGGCGTCCTACTCTCCCACAGGGTCCCCCCTGCAGTACCATCGGCGCTGAAAGGCTTAGCTTCCGGGTTCGGAATGTAACCGGGCGTTTCCCTAACGCTATGACCACCGAAACACTATGAAACAAACAAACACAACCCAACCGGCCAAAAAGGGGTTGTTCGTGGTTTCAGAACTAACACAGTGGACGCGAGCAACTGAGGACAAGCCCTCGGCCTATTAGTACCGGTCACCTCCACACCTCACGGTGCTTCCAGATCCGGCCTATCAACCCAGTCGTCTACTGGGAGCCTTAACCCCTCAAAGGGGGTGGGAATACTCATCTCGAAGCAGGCTTCCCGCTTAGATGCTTTCAGCGGTTATCCCTCCCGAACGTAGCCAACCAGCCATGCCCTTGGCAGGACAACTGGCACACCAGAGGTTCGTCCGTCCCGGTCCTCTCGTACTAGGGACAGCCCTTCTCAATATTCCTACGCGCACAGCGGATAGGGACCGAACTGTCTCACGACGTTCTAAACCCAGCTCGCGTACCGCTTTAATGGGCGAACAGCCCAACCCTTGGGACCGACTCCAGCCCCAGGATGCGACGAGCCGACATCGAGGTGCCAAACCATCCCGTCGATATGGACTCTTGGGGAAGATCAGCCTGTTATCCCCGGGGTACCTTTTATCCGTTGAGCGACGGCGCTTCCACAAGCCACCGCCGGATCACTAGTCCCGACTTTCGTCCCTGCTCGACCCGTCGGTCTCACAGTCAAGCTCCCTTGTGCACTTACACTCAACACCTGATTACCAACCAGGCTGAGGGAACCTTTGGGCGCCTCCGTTACTCTTTAGGAGGCAACCGCCCCAGTTAAACTACCCATCAGACACTGTCCCTGATCCGGATCACGGACCGAGGTTAGACATCCAGCACGACCAGAGTGGTATTTCAACAACGACTCCCCCTGAACTGGCGTCCAGAGTTCACAGTCTCCCACCTATCCTACACAAGCCGAACCGAACACCAATATCAAACTGTAGTAAAGGTCCCGGGGTCTTTCCGTCCTGCTGCGCGAAACGAGCATCTTTACTCGTAGTGCAATTTCACCGGGCCTATGGTTGAGACAGTCGAGAAGTCGTTACGCCATTCGTGCAGGTCGGAACTTACCCGACAAGGAATTTCGCTACCTTAGGATGGTTATAGTTACCACCGCCGTTTACTGGCGCTTAAGTTCTCAGCTTCGCCCCACCGAAATGGAGCTAACCGGTCCCCTTAACGTTCCAGCACCGGGCAGGCGTCAGTCCGTATACATCGCCTTACGGCTTCGCACGGACCTGTGTTTTTAGTAAACAGTCGCTTCTCGCTGGTCTCTGCGGCCACACCCAGCTCAGAGTGCAAGACTCATCACCAGACGTGGCCCCCCTTCTCCCGAAGTTACGGGGGCATTTTGCCGAGTTCCTTAACCATAGTTCACCCGAACGCCTCGGTATTCTCTACCTGACCACCTGAGTCGGTTTAGGGTACGGGCCGCCATGAAACTCGCTAGAGGCTTTTCTCGACAGCATAGGATCATCCACTTCACCACAATCGGCTCGGCATCAGGTCTCAGACACATGTTGCACGGATTTACCTGCACAACGTCCTACACCCTTACCCCGGGACAACCACCGCCCGGGATGGACTACCTTCCTGCGTCACCCCATCACTTACCTACTACAAGTCTGGTCCGTCGGCTCCACCACTCCCCCTCACTCCGAAGAGATCAAGGGCGGCTTCACGGACTTAGCATCGCCTGATTCGATATTTGGCGCTTCAAAGCGGGTACCGGAATATCAACCGGTTGTCCATCGACTACGCCTGTCGGCCTCGCCTTAGGTCCCGACTTACCCTGGGCAGATCAGCTTGACCCAGGAACCCTTAGTCAATCGGCGCACACGTTTCCCACGTGTGTATCGCTACTCATGCCTGCATTCTCACTCGTGAACCGTCCACCACTGCCTTCCGGCGCGGCTTCACCCGGCACACGACGCTCCCCTACCCATCACAGTCCCCGTTGGGGGTATGTACTGCAATGACACGACTTCGGCGGTACGCTTGAGCCCCGCTACATTGTCGGCGCGGAATCACTTGACCAGTGAGCTATTACGCACTCTTTCAAGGGTGGCTGCTTCTAAGCCAACCTCCTGGTTGTCTCTGCGACTCCACATCCTTTCCCACTTAGCGTACGCTTAGGGGCCTTAGTCGATGCTCTGGGCTGTTTCCCTCTCGACCATGGAGCTTATCCCCCACAGTCTCACTGCCGCGCTCTCACTTACCGGCATTCGGAGTTTGGCTAAGGTCAGTAACCCGGTAGGGCCCATCGCCTATCCAGTGCTCTACCTCCGGCAAGAAACACACGACGCTGCACCTAAATGCATTTCGGGGAGAACCAGCTATCACGGAGTTTGATTGGCCTTTCACCCCTAACCACAGGTCATCCCCCAGGTTTTCAACCCTGGTGGGTTCGGTCCTCCACGACCTCTTACAGCCGCTTCAACCTGCCCATGGCTAGATCACTCCGCTTCGGGTCTTGAGCATGCTACTGAAACGCCCTATTCGGACTCGCTTTCGCTACGGCTTCCCCACACGGGTTAACCTCGCAACACACCGCAAACTCGCAGGCTCATTCTTCAAAAGGCACGCAGTCACGACATACAAGGCAAGCCTTGCATGCGACGCTCCCACGGCTTGTAGGCACACGGTTTCAGGTACTATTTCACTCCGCTCCCGCGGTACTTTTCACCATTCCCTCACGGTACTATCCGCTATCGGTCACCAGGGAATATTTAGGCTTAACGGGTGGTCCCGCCAGATTCACACGGGATTTCTCGGGCCCCGTGCTACTTGGGTGTCTCTCAAACAAGCCGTCCAGATTTCAGCTACGGGGGTCTTACCCTCTACGCCGGACCTTTCGCATGTCCTTCGCCTACCTGAACGGTTTCTGACTTGTCTCACAGCCGGCAGACTGTGAAAGAGAGATCCCACAACCCCGCATGCGCAACCCCTGCCGGGTATCACACACATACGGTTTGGCCTCATCCGGTTTCGCTCGCCACTACTCCCGGAATCACGGTTGTTTTCTCTTCCTGAGGGTACTGAGATGTTTCACTTCCCCTCGTTCCCTCCACACTGCCTATGTGTTCAGCAGCGG